>CAYSTX010000262.1:0-5268 GCA_964434035.1 uncultured Acetobacteraceae bacterium | reverse complement strand
CCGGGGCGTTGAGGCCCGCCGCCTGAAACGGTGCAATCACCTCGGACCAGCCCGACCCTCCGGCGAACAGCCCATGCACGAGGACGACGTTGCGGGCCGCGACCGGAGCGGAGGTAGCGGCCACGCCAGGGGTGGAGATCAACGAAGTGGCAGCGCCGGCAACCAGGGCGGCCGAAAAAGTACGTCTGTTCATCATCATGATCTGTCTTCCTTCTATCGTGAGTTGGTCTGGCGAGATCTGTCCGTCTCGGTCGCCGAGGCAGTCGAGCGTCCGACGTCCAATGCGTCGATTACAAGTCCTTTGACCCTCTTTGGTACACCAAAAGAAATGAATCGATAGTGGTGATGGATGCAGGTCGCTCTCGTCTTGGTGAGACGACAATGTTCAAGATGCGCATTCCCATTTCCTTCCCTATAAGTCGGACAGCTTTCTCCCGGCTTCTTGTTGCGGGTGGGCCCCCTTTCTCAGCCGAGCGTCAGTGGACGGTCGGGACGAAGCTGAGAATTGGGACGGGGCATCGATTGGAGAAGCGATATTTAGCAATTTCACTGATCGTCAGAAGCGATTGGCGCTGATTCTGACTTCGACCTGCTCCGCGCCTTCGTCTCCGTTGCGAGTGGGGCGGCTTCCATCGTGCGGCCGAGCGCCTTGAGCAGGAGGCGGGCCGGAACAGCGGACAGGCTTGCACATCGATCGGTATTCGATCGCGAAGCGGACTATATAGTGAAGCGAACCGGCACAGACCGGTCAGTGGGTAAGGAGCGGGGCTGCGATGTGGCCACGTCTTGCTCTGGCGCTCGTTCTCCTATGCCTGGCCGCGCAGTCGGCGTGGCCTGCGCCGCCCGGTGCGGCGATGGTGATCGCCCTGGATGGCCCAATCGGGCCGGCAAGTGCGGCGTACGTCGAGCGCAGCCTGGCCGCGGCCGAGCAGCAGGGCGCGGCGGTGGCGGTGCTGCGCCTGGACACGCCTGGCGGATTGGACAGCGCGATGCGCGACATTATCCGGGCCATGCTGGCGTCTCCCGTGCCGGTCCTCGCCTATGTCGCCCCGAGCGGCGCCCGCGCCGCGAGTGCGGGTACCTACATCCTTTACGCGAGCGCGCTGGCGGCGATGGCACCCGGCACCAATCTGGGCGCCGCCACGCCGGTCTCGATGTTCGGTGAGACGCCGTTGCCCAAAACGCCGCCGTCCGACAACGGCACCGCCGGGCGCGACGGTCACGCCGAGCAAGCGGCCGAGCTGGTGAAGGTCACGAATGATGCGGCTGCCTACATCCGTGGCCTCGCCACGATGCATGGGCGCAATGCCGATTGGGCCGAGCGGGCCGTGCGCGAGGCGGTGAGCCTCTCCTATGAGGCCGCACTGCGAGAGCACGTGGTCGATGTGGTCGCGTTCAACGTGGCGGATCTGCTGGCGCAGGCGGACGGGCGTACGGTGCGGGTGGCCGGCAGGTCCGCGCAACTCGCCACCAAGGGCTTGCAGATCCGCGAGGTTGCGCCGGATTGGCGCGACCGGCTGCTGGCCACGCTGACCAATCCTGCCATCGTCTATCTGCTCCTGCTGGCGGGCTTGGCCGGCGTCGCCTTCGAGCTGTCGCATCCGGGCATCTTCGCCCCAGGCGTCGTCGGCACGATCTGCCTGCTGTTGGCCGGCTATGGTCTGAACCTGCTGCCGATCAACTATGCGGGGGTGGCCCTGGCGCTGTTCGGTCTCGCGCTGATGACGTCGGAGGCGTTCGTGCCGGCGTTCGGCGCCTTCGTGGTGGGCGGCGGTGCGGCATTCCTGCTCGGCTCGCTGATGATGTTCGAGAACCCTGGCCTCCAACCGCCGCTGGCGTTGATCGGGACAGCTACCGTGATGTGCATGGGGCTGTTCGGGGTCGTTCTGGCCGCACTGCTGCGCGCGCGCCGGCGGCCGGTGGTCACTGGCGACGCGGCGATGACCGGCGCGATCGGCCATGCGCTCGCCTGGTCGGGCCATGAAGGCGAGGTGCTGGTGAATGGCGAGCGTTGGCACGCGCGTTCGGAGGTGCCGCTTCAGACCGGCGATGCCATCAGAGTGAGACGCCGTGACGGGCTCGTGCTGCAGGTCCGACCGAGATGAACGCGACTGCTCTGACAAGCTTACGCAAGAACGGAGGCAACCATGGGCTTCGTCGGCGCGGGCTATCTATTGATCCTGCTGTTGATCATGTTCGTGGGCAGCGCCTCGGTCCGGATCATGCAGGAATATCAACGGGCGGTCGTGTTCACTCTTGGTCGGTTCAGCGGTGTGAAGGGGCCCGGATTGATCTTGCTCGTGCCGGTCCTGCAGAGGATGGTGCGCGTCGATCTACGCACCGTCGTCCTCGACGTGCCGAGCCAGGACGTCATCTCCCGCGACAACGTGTCGGTAAAGGTCAACGCGGTGCTTTATTTCCGCGTGGTGGACGCCGACAAGTCGGTGATCCAGGTGCAAAACTTTCTGCAGGCAACCAGCCAGCTGGCGCAGACGACCCTGCGCTCGGTGCTCGGCAAGCATACGTTGGACGAGATGTTGGCTGAGCGCGACCGACTCAACAGCGACATCCAGGACATCCTGGATACGCAAACGGAGACCTGGGGCATCAAGGTTTCTGCCGTCGAGATCAAGCAGGTCGACCTGAACGAAAGCATGGTGCGTGCAATCGGGCGACAGGCGGAGGCCGAGCGGCTGCGTCGGGCCAAGATCATCAACGCCGAGGGTGAGCAGCAGGCGGCGCAAAAGCTGACGGAGGCAGCGCGGATTCTTGCTTCCGCTCCGGGTGCGATGCAGTTGCGCTATCTCGGCACGCTGAGCGAGATCGCCGGAGAGAAGAGTTCGACAATCGTGTTTCCGTTCCCGCTCGACTTGGCCAGGGAGTTGGGCGCCATAAGCCGATCAATCGGAGAGCCGGGTGGCGCGTGATCGGTGCCCGTCGGTCGGACACTGCCAATTCCATCGAATAGATCGGCCTCGGATCCGGTCTTAGTTCGTACGTCAAGGCCACCGAGGCTCCGAACCTGGATTTCCTGGTCGTCGCCCGGCCGCAGAGCCGCCAAGTGCTCCTTGTGCGGTCCGGGTCGACGCCGGAAAGGATAGCATGCCAAGCGTCCCATATCTGCGAAGGCCGCGGCGAGTTGGGGTACGCTCTGTCCGGCTAATCAGCGGACTGGTGCTATTCACCTATGTCGGGACGCACCTGCTGAATCATTCGCTCGGCAATATCTCGCTCGCATGGCTGGAGCGAGACCTGTTGGTGCAGAAATTCGTCTGGCAGGGATGGCTTGGAACGACCGCGCTGTATGGCGCTCTGGTGACGCATTTCTTCTTAGGGCTCTGGGCTCTGTATGAGCGGCGGTCATTGTACTGGACTGCGGGTGAGGTGGCGCAGCTCGTGCTCGGCCTCTGCACACCGCCTCTGCTGGCGAACCACCTTGTCAACACGCGCATCGCCTTTGCGGAGTTTGGCCTGAACAAGGGCTATGCCCAGCTGCTGTACTCGTTCTGGATCGCCTCGCCGTTCTTTGGGCGTGTGCAACTGATACTGCTCGTGGTCGCATGGCTGCACGGGTGCTACGGCGTCTATTTTTGGTTGCGCCTGAAACCTTGGTTCGAGGCTTGGCGTAGCGTGCTGCTAAGCGCGACTGTGCTGCTGCCGGTGCTTGCCCTGCTTGGGTACCTTCAGGCTGGGCGGGAAGTAATGGGTCTGGCTCAGGATCCGGTTTGGCTCGCGGCGGCGACGCAGTCGGCAAAGATCGGGACAGGCGCGCAAAATCTTTGGCTGGCCGATCTGCGCAACGACTTCCTGTTATTCGATGGTGGCGCGGTGCTGCTCGTGCTGCTGTCCCGCCTCGCGCGATCGATCCGCGAACGCTGGGCCGGACGCGTCTGTGTGCACTACCCGGACGGACGAAAGGTTTACGCGCCGCTTGGATTTTCGGTGCTCGAGGCAAGCCGTATGGCCGGGATCCCCCATGCCAGCACATGCGGTGGACGCGCACGGTGCACGCTGTGCCGCGTGCGCGTCCTCAGCGATACGCCGCAGCCTGCACCAGCCGAGGTAGAGCGGCGTGTCCTCGAGCGGCTGGGGGCGGATTGGCAAACAGTTCGCCTGGCCTGCCAGTTGCGTCCAATCCACGCGGTTTCTGTGTGGCCGTTGGTACCGCCGTCGGCCTCGAAGGCGTTCCTGCAACGGCGCCAGTTGCGTGCCATGCCTGAAGAGCGCTTCGGCGCGTTCATGTTCGTGGATATGCGGGATTCCACCCAGCTTGCGGCGGAACGACTGCCCTTCGATAGCATTTTCATTCTCAATCGCTTCTTGGGTGCGGTCTCCGCCGCGGTGGTGCAAGCCGGCGGTCTGCCCAACCAGTTCCTCGGAGACGGGTTGCTGGCGATCTTCGGCCTTGGGACCGACCCGGCAACGGCGTGCCGCCAGGCACTCGCCGCGCTGCCGCTGGTGGCAACTAATATCGGCCAGCTCAATGCCGCGGTTGAGCAACAACTGCAAAGGCCGATCCGGTTTGGCATCGGGCTGCATTGCGGTCGAACGGTGATGGGCGAGATCGGTTTTCGCGACCATGTGACCTTCACCGCGCTGGGCGATCCGCTCAATGTGGCTTCCCGGCTCGAGCAACTGACAAAGGAGATCGGTTGTGAGACGATCGTCTCGGAAGAGGTGTTCCGTCAGGCTGGCGTGTCAGGAGTTCTCCTGCCGCAGGTTGCGGCACAGCTGCGCGGCCGCAAGGAGCCGGTGCAAGTGCGCGTGCTACGCGACACGGCGGGCATTTCTCTAGCCTGAGCGGGAGTTTGGTCGTCCACCCAGTGTTCGGCTTGCAGCGTCGCGGTTGTTCAATAGTTCCCGATACAAGCGATTGATCTGGTCCGCCTGCTGCGGAGTGACGTCAGAATAGCCTAGCGCCCTCAACTGATCATCACGGGGCTGTATGTTCTGGCCGCGAACAATGGCTCGCAAGGGCAACTCATGACGTGCCGGTGTATCAGCCGAAGCCATGCCGCCGCACAACGCCGCGTGCAGGATCAGCGTGCCCGCGCCGCGACCTAGATGAACAAGGATCCGTGTCGAAACTCCGGAAACGTTTGTCCGGCGAAGACGGAACGTCATCATTAGCTCGTACGAGCAAGCCATGTCTGCGGTCCTCAGGGTCTGACAGCGTAGACATTTCGCACAGCCATCAGAGGTTCGATGATCTGTGTCGCTTCCCCCTTGAGGCCGCTCAGGTCATCGGACGATGCTCGACGGTGCGGG
>CAYSTX010000261.1:0-5277 GCA_964434035.1 uncultured Acetobacteraceae bacterium | reverse complement strand
GCCTTGCTGGCCGAATAGGGGCTGCGCGGGTCGTAGGGCGTGGTCTCCGTGAACGGCGGATCATTCGGCTCGAGGGCGCCGAACACCTCGTCGGTCGAGACGTGATGGAAACGGAACGCCTCCCGCCGCGCCGGCGTCATCGCGGCATAGTGCGCGCGGGCCGCCTCCAGCAGGACGAAGGTGCCGACGACGTTCGTCTGAATGAACGGCGCCGGGCCGTCAATCGAGCGGTCGACATGGCTTTCGGCGGCGAGGTGCATGACCGCGTCCGGATCATGCGTCGCGAAGACCTGGCGCATCGCGTCCGCGTCGGCGATATCGGCACGGACCAGCACATGGCGTGCGTCGCGCCGAGCCTCCTCCAGCGCATCCTCGGACGCGGCATAGGTCATTTTATCGACATTGACGACCCTGTGATTCGTCGCCCGCAGCATGTGGCGCACCACCGCCGAGCCAATGAACCCGCAGCCGCCGGTCAGCAAAACCTTCATACGCCGCCACCCCGCCAATTCCCCAGCATGCCGTATCCGGCTGGGCGACAGATGGCAACACGCACTGCGTGCATTCGTGTGCTCAAGCGCCGGGATCGATCTCGGCGGGTGTCGCTCACGACGGCGGCGGCGCGGTTGAGGACGGTCAGCCGTCCCTCCGCGATGGGGCCGGTGAGCCGGTCAGCGACGCTCGCCGCCATCATTGGGTCCGCCTTGATGCCGACGACGCGGAAGCCTTTGCGGGGGTAGAAGGCCTCGTCCCGGTGTCGACGATGAGGTTCTGATTGACCGGCTGGCGCGGCATCGTTGGCAGGCTCCTTTGACCCGCGCCTTCGTTCCGACGCGCGCCCCGCCTGTCAAGCCACGACGACGCCCCCGCCGAGGACCGAGAACCAGCGGCCCGAACCATCCGCGAACACCTCGACGCCGGTGCCGGCGCCCGCCGCCTCCCCCGGCTTGCGGCCGTTGGTCGCGTAGGCCTTGCTACCGGGCAGCGGCCCCGACGGCAGCGACGCGACGGCGTAGCCCGGCAACACGGGGGGCGCGGAAAAACGTGTCTGCTGCGAATTGGTGCGCCAAACCTCGCGCCACGCGGCGATGCCGTCTGAGATGATTGTGTAGCGGTCGCCCGGGTACAGCGTGACCGGTCCGCCATCGATCACGTTGCCGTTGGACGTCGCGATCGACACCGGTGCGGTGCCGCCGATCAGGAACGTGAAGCCCGTGCCAAACTGCATCGCGCCGATGCTCGGCAGCGTGACCGTCGACGGGGCGGCGCCACCGGCGAAGATGGCGTATCCCGCATGGGTCGGCAACAGCGAGGTACTGCCGCTCAACACCAGCTCGGCGTTGAACGCGATCCCGCAGCCGAGCGGCGTGAAAAGGCCGTTGCGGTAGTAACGAAGCTCGTCGGTGCCCGAATCCCAGGTGATGTAGCGCGTACCGGCGCTGTTGAGCGCGATATGGTGCCCGTCGCCGAGCCAGATCGCGTGTGCGGCCGTTCCCTGCGTGCCGTTTCGCGTGTCAAACGCCGATTGCGAGAACGGTGCGCCGACATGCACGACCTGCTTGAAGCTGCCCTGCGATCCCGCCGCGAGATAATAGCCCGTGCCGATCCCGCATTCGACCGCCGTGCCGGCCGGATTGTGCTGCGCGATGACCATTGACTGCAGCTGTCGGTGACCGAGGCCGCCGGCGCCGTCATCGGCGCCGTTCGCGAACAGATCGACCTCCATTGCGAGCTGCGAATTCGTCGCACTGGAAGGCTGGCCGGTTGCGTCGCGCGACTCGAACGCCGCCGCCCAGATCTCCGGATTGGAAGACGCGCCGCCGGGCGCGTACGCATTGCGGTTCGCCTGCGAGTAGCTCGCGACATGCTGCCCCGTCGAGCCGCTGCCAGTGTAGGTCAGAACGGACGTCGTGCCCCAAATGAAACTGGCCGACGCACTGGCGACGGTGGTGTCGAACCGGGCGTTGGAGTTGACCGTGCCGGCGGTGCCGCCGGAATGGGTCACCGTGTAGCGCGTATTGAGCACCGCGTAGTCGGTCGGCGTCGAGCCTTCCTGTTCGGTGTAGAGGCCCGGCAGGTGCAACGAGCCGGCCATCGTCTGTTGCGCCGTCGCGGTGAGGTCGAGGCGCTGGGCCAGACCGCTATCGACATACTCGCGCGTCGTCGCGTGCATCGGCTGCGTCGGGTCCGCCGGCAGCGTCAGCGGCCCGGTTAGGGCGCCGCCGGCGAGCGGCAATGCCGACGCCGATGCCGCATCAACATAGGCTTTCGACGCTGCATCGAGCGGGTGCGTGGGCGGCCCGGCGAGGCCGAGCGGGCCGGTCATCGTGCCGCCGCTTTTCGGCAGCATGGACGCGGCGAGATTGCCGAGCGTTGTCGGCGTGCCACCGCCCGACGGCGTGACGGAGAGCGCCGAGCCGTCAACGCCCGGAACGGATGACAATCCGCTGACAAACTGCGCGTACGGGATCGCGGCGTTCGCGCCACCCTGGCCGACGGCGACGAGGTCGCCCGGCGCTGGGACGACGCCGGCCGGCAGGTTCGCGACCACAAACGGCGCGGCAGTCGCCGACAACGTGCCGTTCGCGAGCACGAGGTTGGAGCCGACATTGAGCGGCTCGGGGTCGCCGATCCCGGTGCTGCTGCGGCCAAGGAGAACACCGGGCGCGATCAGCAGCTCGGCCTGCAGGCCGGTGACGATCTGCCGGCGCGTGACCTTGCGCGTGACCCCGTTCTGGCTCGCGAGGAATTCGTCCGTGTCAGACGCGGCGGTGGCCTGAGAGAGCTGATCGATCGTCGGCATGGCGAAAAACTCCGGTGTGGCTGTGCATGACGGAGACCAAACGCAAAGCACCCGCGGCCGGGTCGGTCGCGGGTGCTTTGAGCGGATTTGGTGAGGAACGGCCGACGCGAATTCGCGCCGAAACAAGGCTCTTACCTATATTTCCGCAACTACCCGAAAATGGGGTAATCGGGCAATCAGAGAGACTCTTCTTCTCGTGCCATCGACACTTGCGTCCGATCGCTTTCGGCGTCACCTCCGTGCGGAGCCCGCCGTCGGCGGCTATGATGGACCAAGGATCACGCGAGATGCCATTTTATAATTACGCGATCGTTGCCTGCGCACGATGGGAGACCGAAAATCTCGTCGAATGGGTCTTGTATCATCGTTCGATCGGGTTTGATCATATATATTTCTACTGTAATGATGACGATCCGGCGGACGCGTATCGCGTCCTTTTGCCATTCATAGTCGGTCCTAAGCCGTTTTTGTCCTTTGTGCATTTTCCTTTTGTCGGCGCACAGAAGCAAATGTACAGACATTTCCTGCGCGAGCATGCTAACGAAACCGCATGGTTCATTTTCCTTGATGTAGACGAATTTTTCGTTTCAAAAGAGCATGGGACAATATCCGGTTTTGTTCGACACTACGAAACTTTTGCAGACGTTATTTTTCTAAATTGGCTTGTTTTCGGCCATAACGGCTTTAAGGAACGGCCAACAGGAAGCGTTCTTCTCAATTATACAAGACGTGATCAATATGTTCATCCATACACAAAAGTACTTACCCGCACGTCAGCGCTCGATGTTCAGCATTTTGTCGAACATGGCGAAACTGGCTTCTGGCACAGCTGGAATGTCCGGAACGAGACGCTTCACCGATACGTAAATGTGATCGAAGAGGACATGAGCGGCTATTATGCCGACTTTGAACGGAGTGCCCGTGCCTACCTTGATACAGGAGATCGGCAAGCCCGAATCATCGATACCGCTGTTATCCACCACTACCAATTTCGATCTGAGACGGAGATCGAGCGACGCATTCAACGCGGAACCTCGATGGATTTTGGCGGTCAACGCTCATTTCTACGCGTCCTCGAAACCGGCACGCTTGCTGAATTCCTAGCGCCGTTTTCCGCTGTTGAGGATCGCTGCCTTCACGACTATTGGCGGTATTTGTTGGATGGCGCGACACGCGCAACGATCATCGATCGCCCCCGCTCGGTAAATGTCGCGCTCGGCAAGCCGGCGCTGCAAAGCTCGATTAGCCCGTTTTCGGGCGGACGCACTACGTTCGATGACGCTGGACGACTCGTTTCAGGCACCTTTTCCGGAGCCGGGAATTGCCACACGAGTGAGGAAGACCACCCCTGGTGGCTCGTGGACCTCACCAGCGTTCGTGCAATCAGGGAAATACAAATCTTCAATCGCGTTGACCTGCGACCGCTACAAGAGCGTGCTAACCGATTCACACTCGAAGTTTCGACCGACTTTATCTCCTGGCAGACGCTGTATCGCGCGGATGAGCCGACGTTGTTCGGCGGAATCGACGGCAGGCCGTTTATTTGGCGGAGCGATACCGCTGTTGCCGCACGATTCGTCCGGATCACACTTTTGGCCTGCACTTCGTTGCATTTGGACGCGGTCGAGATCTACGAGGACGTTTCACGGGCTGGCGCCGCCGACTCGCGCAACTACGGACCGCTGACCGACTGCATCGTGCGAAACGCGGCGGCGCAGAGCAACTAGCGCCTCTCGGTAGGCTACTCGCCAAATCTACGCCCTGTCCGTGAAAAGAGGTTGGCATCCTACTTACTATTGTTAGCACATTCGATTAGCGTGATTGACCGCGTCGTGAAGAAGGAGATTTTAAGTGACGTATGACGGTCTGGTCCCAGCTCTTTCCGAAGCCAACCCGCACCTAGGCGGTAACATTACGGTCGGTGACCCGTTCACCTATTCGCCGCTAGTATGGGATTACGTCATCGACCGATTTTGTATCACGTCAGCATTAGATCTTGGCAGTGGGTGCGGGAACGCTAGTTTCTACATGCACAAAAAGGGGGTTCGGGTTGTTGCTGTTGATGGATTCAGGGACAATGTAGCGGTCTCACTTTATCCAGCCATCCAGCACGACCTCACCGAACGGGCTGTA
Source organism: uncultured Acetobacteraceae bacterium (assembly GCA_964434035.1). Classification (GTDB taxonomy): domain Bacteria; phylum Pseudomonadota; class Alphaproteobacteria; order Acetobacterales; family Acetobacteraceae; genus CAYSTX01. The sequence continues at coordinate 341 of CAYSTX010000261.1, read as the reverse complement.
TTTACACGCGTCGATCTCGTCCATTGCCAAGAGGTTGTAGAGCACATCGAGGAGAAATATCTTTGTAACTTGCTAGACAGCTTCGCGAGCGGAAAGTATGTCCTCATGACCCACGCGCTGCCGGGGCAAGTCGGACATCATCATGTGAATTGCCAACCGTCAGAGTATTGGATCCATCATCTCTCGACGCGCGGTTTTCGCCTGCTAGCGGAGGACACAAGCCGGATCAGAGTTCTCGCCGCGCGTGATGGCGCAGGTTACCTGACGCACACCGGGATGATTTTTGCGAACGGAGCACGGGCGTGACGGACGAGCCTCAGCCGAACATATGCGCCCGCGCC
>CAYSTX010000260.1:0-5357 GCA_964434035.1 uncultured Acetobacteraceae bacterium | reverse complement strand
GGCGCGCAGATCGTCGGCGATCGCCTCGGCCGTCAGCGCGCTCGCGTTCGCCTCGCCCGCGTCAAGGAAGTCGGACGCGATGTCGATCAGGTCGTAGGGCGGCGCGAGCCCCGACGCGGCCGCCCGCACGGCGGGGAGTGGGCCACCCGCGAGCACGGTGAGCCGCGCGTCGTGCGCGAGCGGCGGCGACGGACCAAGCCCGCGCCGCAGCGCGTCGGCGAGCACGGGCTCGGGTTCCACGACATCCGCGGTGCCGGCGCCGAGCGCCAACGCCTCCGCCGGACGAAATCCGCCCGAGCCCCCGATCAGCAATACGCGCGGCTGCTTCAGGAGGCCGTACGGGCCGGCATCGAGCGCCGCGCCCGCGTAAGCCGCGCTGACTGGGCCGGGCTTCGGCATCGACGCAATCCGGTTGCCGTCGCGATAGAGACCAAGGCTCGCCGGTGGGCCGGGAAGACCGAGCATCCCCGCGTTGTTCGATACGTCGACATCATCGTGCTCGGTGAAATCGTCGAGCAGCGCATAGACGCCGCGAGGCAACCGGATCTCGGCCCGCACTTCGGCCCCCGGCGTGTGCAGCGGCGCGTAGATCGCCTTGAACTCGTTGATCGTGGCGTGGCCGCCGAGCAGCAGCACCGCCTCCGCTAACACGAGCGCCGCGACGGCGGCGACCGCCGAGGGCCGTCGCAGCCATCCCGGCGTGGCGATTGCTGCGAGCGCGAGGCCGGGCAGCAGCGCCGGAATGAGCGCGAACGGATGCACGAACCGCGCGAGCAACAGCACCAGCAGCGCGCCAACGCCCGCACCGGTCAGGTCCGCACCGTAGACGTGCCCGAGCGACTCCCGGGCGGTCACGAAGGTCAACCCGATGAACAGCCCGGTCAGGAAGAAAAACGGCAGCAGACACGCGAAATAGAGCGCGATGAAACCGAGCTGCGGCGCATAGGTCGCCGGGTTCTGCAGCTGCAGCGGATTGAACGGATTGATCGTCGTCAGGAAATACCCGGCCGCCGCCGTCACGATCAGCGCCGTCGGCAAGGCCGGCAGGAGGAAACTCGCCCGCCGCACGAAGGCATCCCGCGCCAGCGCCAGCACGACGCCCGACAGCGCGAACCCCGCCATCACGATCGAGATGACCCAGTAGCCGTATTCCGACCAGGACGAGACGGCGAAATAACGGGTGAGCGAGATCTCGGTGCCGACCGCGACCATCGACACCAGGAACAGCGGCAGCAGCGCAGCGGCGCGGACGAGGCCGCGCCGCCAGCCGTACGGCAAGATCATCGCGGCCACACGCGCGTACGGGCGAAATCGCTCAGCAGCGCGTCAAACCGGCTCGCGTCATCGACGAACAGCGCGTGGCCGGCATCAGCGAAGACGACGGTCTCGGCGTCCGGCCGGTGCAGCGCGACGTTGCGCGCCTGGGCGGCGAGGCCGGGGCGGACGACGTAGAGGATCGGCTTGCTCGTCGCATACAGCGCGTCCCGCCAGTAGGTGCGCGGCACCGAATAGGACAGCAGCGCACGCGCCGCATCCGGCGGCGTGCGCAGACAAGTTTCGGTCAACGCGTCGAGATAGGCTTCGGGCTGCGGCCGGCGGAACATCGCGTGGACAAAAGCACGCATCGCGACCTCCCGCGACACCGGCAGCGCCCGCTTTCGCTGCCGTGGCGCGCGGCGGGGGGCCCGCGCCGGCGCCTCCCCCACCGAATTGTCGACCAGGGCGAGCCCAGCGACCGCGGCGTCGCCGGACGTATGGACGTAGGCCAGCGCATCCAGCACGCCGAGCGACCACCCGACCAGCAGGACCGGGCTTTGGCTGACCGTCCGAATCAGGTCGCCGATGTCCTCACCGCGCCGGTCCTGATCATAGCCGCTTTCCGGCACGTCGCTCTCCCCCTGCCCTCGCGGGTCGAGGGCGATGATGTGATATGTCGCGGACAGCGCATCGATCTGCGGCTGCCAAATCCAGGCGGGCATGGTCCAGCCGGGAACAAACACGATAGTCGGCGCGTTGCGCGGGCCGGCCTCCACGTAATGGAGCCGCACGCCGTCGCTTGTGACGAACCAACGGTCGGCCGCCGGCTGCGTCCCGTTGGCCGGTCGCAACGTCACGGTCGACACGATCATGAGGACGGCGACCGAGACGGAGCGAAAGCGCATGTGCGCGGTTATGCCGCGCCGCACCCCGCGCCTGTCAAATCAAGTCATGCCCCATCGCGCAGCAGCGACCGCAATTCCTCGGCGCGAAAAACAATGATCCGTCCGGCCTCGCGGTCGAGCACGCCGTCCGCGCGCCATTGGCGGAGCTGCTTGTTGACGCTCTCCCGCGACGAGGCGACGAGGGCGGCGAGATCGCGCTGCGACATTCGCGCGTCGATCCGAATGCCCTGCGGCACCGGCCGGCCGTAATCGTTCATCAGCTTGAGCAGCACGCGCGCGAGCCGGGTTGGCAGGTCGAACAGCGCCATCTCCTCGAGGGCGAGCGACGTCTGACGCAGCCGCTCGCACAGCACGACCAGCATGCGCAGGAACAGATCCTCGTTCTGTTTCAAGAACGGCAGGAACACCCGCCGCTCGACGATCAGCGCATGGGTCGGCTCGATCGCGACGACGTCGGCGCTGCGCGGCTTGCCGTCGAGCAGCGCGATCTCACCGAAGACCTCGCCGGCATTGATGAAACTCAGCGTGATTTCGCGCCCCTCGGTCGAGATCGAACTCACCCGCACCCGGCCACTCAGGATCGCGACCATGCTCGATCCCTCGTCGCCCTTCTGGAAGATCGTCGCACCGCGCGGCCATTGCTTTTCCGAGGCGAGCCGCACGATGGCGTCCAGCTCGTCCGGCCGCATCGCCTGAAACAGCGGACTGACCACCAGCGCGCGGCGACGCGCCTCGGCGCTCACGGTTTTAGCTTGCGCTTGCAACGATTTGGTTCCAGATCCGACCCGAGATATATCATGCCGCATCCCGCCGCCTCGGCAAAGCGGCAGTCCGCATTCCGTGGTTTGACCACGCGTTCAGCCCGGCGATAGCGTCGATTATCGCTTTCGGGACGGGATATCATGGACACGAGCTTCGAGACGCTGCTGACCGCGACACCGCGCGAGAACGTTCTGCTCGTGACGATGAACCGGCCGGACGCCGCCAATGCCCTGAACACACAGATGGGGCGCGACCTGCTGGCGCTGTTCGACGGCCTCGCCGCCGACCCGTCGCGGTGCCGGGCCGTGGTCTTCACCGGAGCCGGCAACCGCGCCTTCTGCGCCGGCGGCGACCTGAAAGAGCGGCTCGGCATGAGCGACGAGGCATGGCAGGCGCAGCATCTTATCTTCGAGCGGGCAATTCGCGCCCTAATCGCCTGCCCAGTCCCGGTGATCGCCGCGGTGAACGGGGCGGCCTTCGGCGGCGGCACCGAACTGGCCCTCGGATGCGATTTCGCCTACGCGGCCGAGCGCGCCCGCTTCGCGCTGACCGAGGTGACGCTCGGCATTATGCCCGGCGCTGGCGGCACGCAGACCTTGCCGCGCGCGGTCGGTGGGCGGCGGGCGAAGGAGATCATGTTGACCGGACGGCCCTTCACCGCCGCCGACGCGCTCGAATGGGGCATGATCAACCGCGTCTGCCCGGACGACGCGCTGCTCGACGCGGCGCTCGAGACGGCGGTGCGGATCGCCGAAAACGCGCCGATCGCAGTGCGGCAGATCAAGCAGTCGGTCAATTGCGGCCTCGATACCGATCTCCGCACCGGCATGATGTTCGAAATCGAGGCCTATAACCGGATGGTGCCGACCGAGGACCGCCGGGAGGGCGTACGCGCCTTCAATGAGAAGCGAAAGCCGGTCTTTCATGGCCGCTGACCTCACGCGCGGGCTGGTCGATCATGCGAGGTCGATAACCCGGGCCTCGCTCAGCGACGACGCGCGCCGGATCGCGCGGGACTGCGCGATCGACACGCTCGCGGTCGCCATTGCCGGGGCTGACGCGCCGCTGGTGCACCTCCTGCTGGCCGACCTCGCCGATGAGGCGGCGGGCAGCGCGGATGGCGCCGCCGTGATCGGCCACGCGACACGCCTGCCGCCGCGGCCAGCGGCGCTGGTCAACGGCGCGATGGCGCACGCGCTCGACTACGACGACGTCAACATGGCGATCCCCGGCCACCCGAGTGTCGCGATCCTGCCGGCCCTCTGGGCGCTGGCCGAGCGGCGGGACATCACGGCGCCGGAGGCGGTCGAGACCGCGTTCGTCGCCGGCTATGATTTCGCCTGCCGCCTTGGCCGGGTGATCGCGCCCGGCCATTACGACGGGCTCGGCTTTCACGCGACGGGAACAATCGGCTGCATCGGGGCGGCCGCCGCCTGCGCGCATCTGCTCGGTCTCGACGAGACTTCATTCGCCCACGCGATCGGCCTCGCCGCGACCTCGGCGGCGGGGCTGAAGTCGATGTTCGGCAGCATGGCCAAGCCGCTGCACGCCGGCCGCGCCGCATCGGACGGGCTGATGGCGGCAACGCTCGCCGCGCGGGGCTTCACGTCGCGCACCGACGCACTGGAATGCCCGCAGGGCTTCTGCGCCACACACAGCCCGGATTTCGCGCCGGCCCGCGCGTTCGAAACGCCGGAGGGCGGGTTTTACATCCGCGCCAACCTCTTCAAGTTCCACGCCGCCTGCTACCTGACGCACGCGCCGATCGAGTGTGCGCGGACCGCCCGTGCTGCCCACGATATCCACCCGGACGGGATCGCCCGCATCGTGCTGCGGGTGGATCAGGCAGTCGGGCGCGTTTGCAACATCCTGGCCCCAAGCGACGGGCTGGAGGCGAAGTTCTCCCTCCGGCTCGCGGTCGCGCTCGGCCTGATGGGCGTCGATACCGCGCGGCTCGAAACGTTTGCCCCGGCGACCGTCGCCGATCCGGCGTTGTCGAACCTGCGGGACCGGGTCGAGATTGTGTTTGAACACGGCTGGCCGCATACGCGCGCCGTGCTGCTGATCACGAACACCGACGGGCGGATGGTCGAGACGACGCATGATTCGGGCATACCGACCGCCGACCCGGCCGCGCAAAGCGCCCGCGTCGCCGCTAAGGCCCGCGCGCTCATGGCCCCGCGCCTGGGCGAAGCCGGCACCGAGGCCGTGCTGGCCACCCCCTGGCCGGCGACGACCGCGCCAAGCTGAGCCTTCCGATGCGCATCCTGTTCGTCACCTCGAACCGAATCGGCGATGCGGTGCTGTCAACGGGACTGGTCGACCACCTCCTCCGCACCCATCCGGGCGCCGCGATCACGATCGCCTGCGGCCCGGCCGCGGAAGGCGTGTTCGAGCGGATGCCGAACCGCACGGAGACGATCGTCCTCGACA
>CAYSTX010000259.1:0-5377 GCA_964434035.1 uncultured Acetobacteraceae bacterium | reverse complement strand
GCGCGATCGGGCCCGAGCATATCATGGCGAGCGGCGCGCTGCCGCCCGGCTTGCCGATGGTGCGGATCGGGACGGATCTGTACTGGGACGGCGGGCTCGTCTCCAACACGCCGCTGCAACACGTGCTCGAGAACGCCGCGTGCCGCACCATGCTGATTTTTCAGGTCGACCTGTTCAGCGCCTCGGGCGAGGCGCCGCGCGACATGCTCCACGTTCTGGCGCGCGCGAAGGACATTCAGTACTCGAGCCGCACGCGCATGATCACGGACAATTTCAAACAGACCTACGCGCTCAAGGCGGCGCTGCGGCGAGCGCTCAATCAGCTGCCGGACGAGGCGCTGGATGAGCAGCAGCTTGCGTTGAAAGAGTCGCTGGAGCGCGTGCCGTCGGTCACGGTCCTGCAGCTGATTTACAAGCAGAAGGACTATGAAACCGATGCGTCGGACTATGAATTCAGCCTGACATCGGTGCGCGACCATTGGGCGGCGGGGCTCGAGGATACCGAGCGCACGCTGTCGCACTGGGACTGGCTCGAGCCGGCCAATCACCCCTCGGGCATCGTCGTACACGACGGGCACCGCGAGGAGTAACGCGCCGCGCCGTCGTTTCACGTCACGAAACGACAGTCAGCGCTAGACAGGCGCGGTAGTCCGACGGCGGAATGAGGTCATGCGCCTCCCCGCCGCCCTGACGCCCCTGCGTCACTCCGCCTACCGCTCGCTCTGGCTCGCCTACGTCGTCACGTCGCTCGGGACGTGGCTGCAGAACACTGGCGCGGGCTGGTTGATGACGACGCTCGCGCCGAACCCGCTGATCGTCAGCATGGTGCAGGCGGCGACGATCCTGCCAGTTTTCATGCTCGCGCTGCCGGCCGGGGCGCTCGCCGACATCGTCGATCGGCGATTGTTCCTGATCGGCACGCAGGTCTGGACGATGCTGGCGGCCGCACTGCTCGCTGTCCTGACGCTGAGCGGGGCGACCGGGCCGTGGTCATTGCTTGCGTTGACGTTTGCGATCGGTATCGGCGCCGCGATGACAGGGCCGGCCTGGGGCGCGATCGTGCCGGATCTGGTGCCGCGCGAAGACCTCGTGCAGGCGATTGCGCTGAACGGCGTCGGCTTCAACATTGCGCGCGCCCTCGGGCCAGCGGTCGCCGGCATCCTGTTGCTGGTCGCCTCTGCCGGCACCGCGTTCGCGCTGTTCGCCGCGTCGATCCTCGCCGTGATCGCCGCCCTCGTCCGATGGCAACCGAGCAAGACGCGCAGCAAGCTGCCGCCGGAAAATCTGATCAGCGCGATGCGGGCCGGCATCCGCTTCGTCAGCAATACGCCCGCCATGCACGCCGCCGTGATCCGGGTCGCCGCCTACAGCCTGCCCGCCGCCGCTCCCTGGGCGCTATTGCCCCTGGTCGTCCGGCATCAGCTCGGTCTCGACGCGGGTTTCTACGGCCTGATCCTCGGTGTCATGGGCATCGGCGGCGTGACATCCGGGTTGACGCTGCCGTTCTGGCGCCGCCGGTTCTCGCGCGGCGGTGTCGTGCTGATCGCGGGGTCATCCTCCGCGGCGGGCATCCTGGTGCTCGCGAGCGCGACGATATGGCCGGTCGCGGCACTCGGAATGCTGCTGTTCGGCCTTGGCTGGACCGCCTCATTCTCGACGATCCAGGCGGCAGCCCAACTCGCGGCCCCGCCCTGGGTGCGCGCCCGGGCGCTGGCTGTCTATCAGCTCAGCTTCAACGGCGCGCTGACGTTGGGTTCGTTCGGCTGGGGCTGGCTCGCGACAAGGGTCGGCCTGCAGTGGACGCTGCTTTCGGCAGGCTTCACGCTCTTCGCGCTCACGTTCGGGACGCGACGGCTCGACCTCGACCATCGCGACGCCCGCATGGGTGCCAGCGCTCGACCGAAGCTGCCGACCCCCGAGGCACCGGACGCGCGGATGCTGCCGGGGCTGACGAAGGGCCGGGCCCGCGTGCTGGAGACCGTGCGGTACGTGATTCGGCCGGCCGATCGCGACGCGTTCCTCGCCGCCATGTCCGAGGTGCGGCGCGTGCGTGGGCGGGCCGGCGCCTGCGATTGGCGGTTGTTTGAGGACGTGGCGCACCCCGAACGTTGGCTCGAGCGGTGGGAAATCGAGTGCTGGATCGACCATTTGCGTGAGTTGGCGCGGCTATCCGACGACGACCTCGCGGCCCTCGCCCGGGCGAGCGCGTTTCAAAAGCCGGACACGATCGCCGAGGCCGCGCGCTATATTGCCGTCGATCCGCCGCATGGACCGGGGAACGGGCGTGGCGCCTGGGCGCTCAGCGGAGCGGAACGGCGGATCGCACCTGACGTTACCGGCCCTGCCGTCATCAACACACAGCAGAGAGTTTGAAGATCATGGCCATCCACACGCACAAAACCCGCAACAACCTGCCGGACAATGCGAAGAAGACCGCGATCGACCTGCTCAACACCCGGCTCGCCGAAAGCATCGACCTCGCGCTGATCACCAAGCAGGCGCACTGGAACCTGAAGGGGCCGCAATTCATCGCGATCCACGAGATGCTGGACGGGTTCCGCGACGAGATCGACGAAGGCACAGACACGATGGCCGAGCGCGTGGTGCAGCTTGGCGGGACGGCCATCGGCACCTCGCAGGAGGTGGTCAAGAAGACCGAGCTCAAGCCCTACCCGACCGACATCTACGCGATCCACGACCATCTGGCGGCGCTGATTGACCGGTATTCGACGGTCGCGAACAGCGTCCGCGCCGCCATCAACACGGCCGACGAGGCGGGCGACGCCGATACCGCCGACATCTTCACGCAGGTGTCGCGCCAGCTCGACAAGGCGCTGTGGTTCCTCGAAGCGCACGTGCAGGAAAAGAACTGACCACAACCGACATGCATCTCCGGGGCGGCTGATCGACCCTGGATACGATTGCGATGACTCCCTCGGACCGGCTAGCGTCCGGGGGATGAATGAGAACGCACCATGAACGACCTGTTCGGCGGCGGGCGTCCGCCGGCCCGGAAGAATGCCGCGCCGACCCCCGCCCCCAGCACCACAAAAGCGAAACCCAGCCCGATTCCCGTCGCGGACGATTACTCGGCCAAGGACATTGAGGTCCTGGAGGGGCTGGAGCCGGTTCGCCGGCGGCCCGGCATGTATATTGGGGGCACCGACGAGGCGGCGCTGCACCACCTCGCGGCCGAGCTGCTCGACAACGCCATGGACGAGGCGGTTGCCGGCCACGCCAGCGCGATCGAGCTATCGCTCGAAGCTGACGGTGCGGTGACGGTGCGCGACAATGGCCGCGGCATCCCGGTAGACCCGCACCCGAAGCTGAAGCCGCTGAGCGCGCTGGAAGTCATCTTCACGACGCTGCATTCGGGCGGGAAGTTCGGCGGCAAGGCGTATGCGACATCGGGCGGGTTGCACGGAGTCGGCAGCTCGGTGGTCAACGCGCTGGCCGAGACGCTCACGGTCGAGGTCGCGCGCGACCGGGTGCTGTGGCGGCAGGAATACGCGCGCGGCAAGCCGGTCACGAAGCTGATCAACGCAGGTCCGGTGCAAAACCGGCGCGGCACGACGATCCGCTTCCGCCCCGACCCCGAGATTTTCGGCACCCTCCGGTTCGTCCCGGCCCGGCTCTACAAGCTCTGCCGGTCGAAGGCGTATCTGTTCCGTGGCGTAAAGATCCGCTGGAGCTGCGAGCCGGCGTTGCTCGCCGACGGAAGCGCCGGGACGAAGGACGTGCCGGCCGAGGCGGTGCTGCACTTCCCCGGCGGCCTGCGCGACAGTCTGGAGGCCGAGATCGGCGAGGCGCGTGCGGTGGGCGCGATCTGGTCGGGCGAGGCGCCGCTCAACGGCATGGAGTCCGGGCGCGTCGAGTGGGCCGCCGTCTGGCTTGAGGATGAGGAGGCGGGGGCAGGCGTTGGCTCCTACTGCAACACGGTGCCGACGCCGCAGGGCGGGACACATGAGGCGGGCTTTCGGGCTGCGCTGCTGAAGGGCATCCGCGCCTGGGCAGAGCAGCGGGGTGGAGCGAAGCGGGCATCGATCATCGTGCCCGAGGACGTGACCGGTACGCTCGCGGCCAAGCTCTCCGTCTTTTTGCGCAATCCGCATTTTCAGGGGCAGACCAAGGAAAAGCTGACCAGCGCCGACGCGACGCGCCTCGTTGAGGCGGCGCTGCGCGACCGGTTTGACCACTGGCTCGCGGCCGATCCGACACAGGCGGACGCGCTGCTCGCCTTCATCACGGAGCGGGCCGAGGCGCGGCTGCGCCGGAAAGAGGCACGGGATACACCGCGCAAATCGGCGACGCGGCGGCTGCGGCTGCCGGGCAAGCTTTCCGACTGCTCCAGCGAGGAGACGGCGCGGACCGAGTTGTTCCTGGTCGAGGGCGACAGCGCCGGTGGCTCGGCGAAACAGGCGCGCAATCGCGAGACGCAGGCCGTGCTGCCGTTGCGGGGCAAGATCCTCAATGTCGCGAGCGCGAGTGCCGAGAAGCTGCGGCAGAATCAGGAGCTGCGCGATCTCGTCGAGGCGCTCGGCTGCGGCGTCGGCGACCGTTTCGACATCAAGAAGCTCCGATACGGCCGCGTCATCATTATGACCGACGCCGATGTGGACGGCGCGCATATCGCGTCGCTGCTGATGACGTTCTTCTATCGCGAGCTGCCGGGGCTCATGCGCGCAGGCGCCGTCTATCTCGCGCAGCCGCCGCTCTATCGGCTCACGCACGGGGCGAAATCGGTCTACGCGATGGACGACGCGGACCGTGAACGGCGAATCGCGAAGGACTTCAAGCCGGGCGCCAAAATCGACGTCAGTCGCTTCAAGGGCCTCGGCGAGATGCCGCCGTCCGCACTTAAGGAAACGACAATGGATCCGGCCAAGCGAACGCTGCTGAAAGTCGTTGCACTTGAAACGGACCGCGAGAAGACGAACGACCTCGTCGAAAGCCTGATGGGCCGCAAGCCGGAATTGCGGTTCGCGTTCATTCAGGAACGGGCGAAGACGGTGTCGGAAGAGGACGTCGACGTATGACAAAGGCGACGATCGCCGCTCTGCTCGACCGATTTCTTGGCGCGCCGTCCGCGTCCGCGCCGAGTTACGCGGCTGATGGCCGACTCTATTTCCTGAACGACGCGGCCGGATCAGCGCAGGTCTGGGAATTGCCGCCCGAGGGCGGGCCGGCGTTCGCCCGCACCGCGCATCGCGACGCGGTCGGTTTCGTCGCGGGCAGTCCGGCCGACGGCGGCGCGGTGTTCGGCCGCGATGGGGCGGGCGATGAGCGCAGCCAGTTCTACGTGCTGCCGCCGAATGGTGCGGTGAAGGCGCTGACCGGCGATCCCACGACAATGTTCGGCTGGGGCGCCTTCGCGCCC
>CAYSTX010000258.1:0-5380 GCA_964434035.1 uncultured Acetobacteraceae bacterium | reverse complement strand
ATGGCGGCGATCTTCGGCACGATGGGCTTCACCGTCGGCGAAGGGTTCGACATCGAGAGCGACTGGTACAATTTCGGCGCGCTGAACATCCCGCCGCACCACCCGGCGCGCGCCGATCAGGACACGTTCTACATGCCGGGCGCGATCGACGGCCGGCCAAGGCTGCTCCGCACGCAGACCTCGGACGTGCAGGTGATCTCGATGCTCGCGGCGCCACCGCCGCTCCGCATCATCGGGCCGGGCCGTACGTATCGGTCGGACCACGATGCGACGCACAGCCCGATGTTTCATCAGTGCGAGGGCATCGTCATCGACCGGGCGATCACGCTCGGCCACCTCAAGGGCTGCCTGATCGACTTCCTGCGCGCGTTCTTCGGCATCGCCGACCTGCCGGTGCGGTTCCGCGCGAGCTATTTCCCGTTCACCGAGCCGAGCATGGAGGTCGATATCGGCTGGAGCCGGAAGACCGGCGAGCTTGGCGGCGGCGGTGACTGGCTCGAGGTGCTCGGCAGCGGCATGGTTCACCCGCGCGTGCTCGCCAATTGCGGGCTCGATCCGCGTGAGTGGCAGGGCTTCGCGTTCGGCATGGGCGTCGAGCGGCTGACGATGCTGAAGCAGGGCATCCCCGACCTGCGGCCCATGTACGACAGCGACATCCGCTGGCTCCGGCAGTTCGGCTTCTCGGCGCTCGCGCCCGCGCTGCTGCACGAGGGGCTGTCGGCGTGAAGTTCACCCTCTCCTGGCTGCGCACGCATCTCGACACCGACGCGCCGCTCGACCGGATTACCGATACGCTCTCGTCGATCGGGCTAGAGGTGGAGGGCGTCGATGATCGCGCCGCCGCCCTCGCCCCGTTCCGCATCGCCCGCGTGATCGAGGCGGTGCAGCACCCGAACGCCGACCGGCTCCGCGCCTGCCGCGTCGATCTCGGCGACGGGTCGGCGCCCGTCTCGGTCGTCTGCGGTGCACCGAATGCGCGCACCGGCATGATTGGCGTGTTCGCCCCGCCCGGCAGCTTCATCCCCGGCACCGGCATCACGCTGAAGGTCGGTGAGATCCGTGGCGTGGTCAGTGCCGGGATGTTGTTGTCGGCGCGCGAGTTGGGTCTCGGCGACGACCATTCCGGCATCATCGAGTTGCCCGAGGATGCGCCGGTCGGCGCGTCGTATGCTGACTGGGCCGGGCTTGATGACCCGGTGATCGAGATCGCGGTGACTCCGAACCGGGGCGACGCGCTCGCCGTGCGCGGCGTCGCGCGCGACCTCGCGGCCGCCGGCCTCGGCGCGCTGCGCCCGTGGCACGCCGATAAGGTGCCGACGACGGCCGAGGGCGGACTGCATTGGGCGATCGAGGATACGGAGGCGTGTCCCTGGGTGCTCGGGCGCGTGGTGCGGGGGATCACCAACGGGCCAAGCCCGCGCTGGCTCGCCGACCGGCTGACCGCGATCGGTCTCCGGCCGATCAACGCACTGGTCGACATCACGAACTTCTTCACAATCGACCTCGGCCGGCCGCTGCACGTGTTCGACGCCGACCGCATCACGGGCGACACGCTGACGCTGCGGCGCGGCACCGGCGAAAAGTTCCTCGCGCTGAACGGCCGGGAATACATCGCAACATCGGACGATTGCGTCATCGCCGACGCGGCCGGCGTGCAGTCGCTCGCGGGCGTCATGGGCGGCGAGGCGACCAGCAGCACCGAGGCGACGCGCAACGTGTTTATCGAATGCGCGCTGTTCGACCCGGTCCGGATCGCGCTGACGGGCCGCCGGCAGGGCATCGCGTCCGACGCGCGCGCGCGGTTTGAGCGCGGGATCGACGCGGGCCTGATGCCGGACGCGATCGAAGCGGCGACGCGCATGGTGATCGATCTCTGCGGGGGCGCGGCCGGCCCCGTCGTTTCGGCTGGCGCCCCGCCCGACCGCGCGCGCACGGCGACGCTGCGCTTCGCGCGGCTCGCTGACCTGGGCGGCCTCGCTGTGCCGCCGGACGAAGCGGTCGGAACGCTTGAACGGCTCGGCTTCACGGTGCGCGAGCGCGACGCGACTTCCGTCACGGTCGCGGTGCCGTCCTGGCGCAATGATATCGCGGCCCCCATCGCGCTCGACCTCGCGCCTGGCCTCGACCCCGCAATAGCGGCGAGGGTGGCCGAGGGTTGCGCGGTGATCGAGCCGGAATGCGACCTGATCGAGGAAGTACTGCGGCTCCGCGGCCTCGACACCATCCCGCCGGTCTCCCTGCCGGTCACGGACAGCGTGCCGGCTCCGTCGCTGCCGCCCCGGCTCGCCCGCGCGGCGCTGGTGCGGCGGACGCTCGCCGCGCGCGGCCTCGCCGAGTGCGTGACGTTCAGCTTCGTTGCGAATGAAACCGCCGCGCTGTTCGGCCCGGTGCCCGACAGCCTGCGCGTCGTCAATCCGATCGCGGCCGACCTCGACCAAATGCGGCCGACGCCGCTTGCGACGCTCGCGCTGGCGGCGGCACGGAACGCGGCGCGGGGACACGACGATCTCGGCCTGTTCGAAATCGGCCCCGCCTTCGTCGACACCGCGCCTCGGGCGCAGACGACGGTGGCCGCCGGACTTCGCACCGGCATGACGCCGCGCAACTGGCTCGCCCAAGCGCGCGCCGTCGATGCGATGGACGCGAAGGCCGACCTGCTCGCCGCCCTCGCCGCCGCCGGCGTGTCGATGGAGGCGATCAGCGTGACGCGCGACGCCCCCGCGCATTATCACCCCGGCCGCTCGGCGACCGTGCGGCAGGGGCCGAAGCTCGTCCTCGGCGCGTTCGGGGAGCTGCATCCCGCCGTGGTGGCGCGGCTCGACCTCACGGGTCCAGCGGTCGGTTTCGAGGCCTATCTCGACGCCATCGCCGAGCCGAAGCGAAAGAAGCGTGGCGCGGGCGGCGGGGCGCTGCCGCCGTTTCAGCCGGTCCGGCGCGATTTTTCGTTCGTTGCCGACGCCGCGACACCCGCCGACGCCGTACTCCGCGCCGCGCGTGGCGCCGACCGCACGCTCATCGCATCCGTCGGGCTGTTTGACATCTATGCCGGCGAGCAATTGCCGGAGGGCAAGGTCGCGCTCGGCGTCGAAGTTGTTTTTCAACCTCGCGAGCGCACGTTGACCGACGAAGAGATAGAGGCGGCGTGTGACCGCGTTGTCGCCGCCGTCGCCAAGGCGACCGGGGCGGAGCGGCGCTGAGCACACGGGACGCATCCGGCGCTGATGAGCGGCGTCAAGGCGCTGTCGCACTGCCGCCGGACGGGGTACTCCCGCTTGTCGCTGGCCTCGCGCTCGGCACCGGCGCACTGTCGCTGCTGGGCACGGCCGGCGCGTCGCTCGTGCTCGGCGCACGGCGCACGTAAGCGACGGGTGACGATGAATGAACGACGCGACGAACGATTTCAGCCGGATCGGGATCACGACCGGCGTCACGGAAGCCGACAGCGCCTCGCTCGACCCCGAAGACTGGTCGGCGCTCCGCGCACTCGGGCACCGGATGCTGGATGACGCGTTCGACGACCTCGCCGGACTCCGCGGCGGACCCGTGTGGCACAAGATGCCGGCGCGCGTCCGCACCACGTGGGACGCACCTTTGCCGCGCGAAGGCGCGGACGCGGAGACGGTTTATCGCCGCTACCGCGACCTGATCGCCCCCTACACCGCCGGCAACCGCAATTCGCGCTTTCACGGCTGGGTGCATGGCGGCGGCACCGCTGTCGGGATGCTGGCCGACATGCTCGCGGGCGGGCTCAACGCGAATTGCGGCGGCCGCGACCATGCGCCGATACTGGTTGAGCGGCAGGTCATCGCCTGGGCCGCCGAAATGCTCGGCCTGCCGGCCGACAGCACGGGCCTCATCCTCAGCGGCTCGTCAATGGCGAACCTCGTCGCCGTGCTCGTTGCGCGCGGGGCGGCGCTCGGCGCGGGGTCGCGCCGGGCCGGCATCGGCAACGCACATCTGACCGGATACGCGTCGGCGGCGGCGCATCTTTGCGTCGGCCGCGCGTTCGAGATGAGCGGCATCGGTGCGGACGCGCTGCGGCCCATCCGCTGCGATGCGCGTGGCCGGATCGATCCGGTCGCGCTTGCCGAGCGGATAGCGGCCGACCGCGCTTCTGGTTTCACCCCGTTTCTGATCGTCGGTTCGGCAGGCACCGTCGATACCGGCGCGATCGACGACCTCGCCACACTCGCCGGCATTGCTGCCTCGGTGGGCGCGTGGTTTCACGTCGACGCCGCGTTCGGCGCGATCGCCATGCTATCGCCACGCCTGCGGCCGCTGTTCGCCGGGATGGAGCGGGCGGATTCGGTCGCGTTCGATTTTCATAAGTGGGCGCAAGTTCCGTACGACGCCGGCTGTATCGTCGTACGGGACGGGGCGGCGCACCGGGCCGCCTTCGCGCGCGATGCCGCCTATCTGCGGAGCGAGGCGCGCGGCCTCGCGG
The DNA here is from genome assembly GCA_964434035.1 of uncultured Acetobacteraceae bacterium. GTDB lineage: Bacteria > Pseudomonadota > Alphaproteobacteria > Acetobacterales > Acetobacteraceae > CAYSTX01. Next base: position 936 of record CAYSTX010000258.1, on the reverse strand, counting down.
CCGGGGAGCCGTGGCCGGTCGATCTCGGCCCGGAGCTCTCCCGCGGTTTTCGCGCGCTGAAGGTTTGGATGACGCTCGAGGTTTACGGCGCGGACCGCATCGCCGCCGTGGCCGAACAATCCTGCGCCCTCGCCCGCCGGCTCGCCGACACGGTCAGGGCCACGTCAGGGATCATGCTCGCGGCCCCGGTCGCGCTCAACGTCGTCTGCTTCCGTGTCGAAGGCGCGGACGATCGCGCCCAGACGGAGATCGCGGTGGCGCTGCAGGAAGCGGGGGAGACGGTGCTCTCCACGACGACGCTCGACGGCCGGACAGTGCTTCGCGCCGCCTTCGTCAACCACCGCACGCGGGCGGACGACGTCGATGCCATCGTGCCTGCCGTGCTCGGGGTCTCGCGGCGGATCGCACGGCGCGGCTGACAGAACCAGCCCGGGGGCCTATGTGACGGGTTCCCCGTTCCGAGCGCCAGCTAACCATGACCGATACCCCCCTCGCCCTGATCCGTAACTTCTCGATCATCGCGCATATCGACCACGGCAAATCGACGCTTGCGGACCGGCTGATCCAGGTCACGGGCGCGCTATCGGCACGCGAGATGACGAACCAGGTGCTCGACAGCATGGAGCTGGAGCGCGAGCGGGGCATCACGATCAAGGCGCAGACCGTGCGCCTTGCCTACACGGCGCGCGACGGTAAGACCTACGCGCTCAATCTCATGGACACGCCCGGCCACGTCGACTTCGCCTACGAGGTCAGCCGCAGCCTTGCCGCGTGCGAGGGCTCGCTGCTGGTCGTGGACGCGAGCCAGGGGGTCGAGGCGCAGACGCTCGCCAACGTCTATCAGGCGATCGACGCGGGGCACGAGATCGTGCCGGTGCTGAACAAGATCGATCTGCCGGCCGCGGAGCCCGCGCGCGTGCGCCAGCAGATCGAGGA
>CAYSTX010000257.1:0-5384 GCA_964434035.1 uncultured Acetobacteraceae bacterium | reverse complement strand
CACGGGCCGCTTCGGCTGATCCCGGGGCGCTCGCAAGAAAAAAGGCAGCCCGATGACTGAAGCCTCGGAACACCTGGTGAAGAGTTTTGATCAGGAGCTGAAGCGGCTCCGCACGCTGCTCACCGATATGGGGGGCGTGGTGGAAAGCCAGGTCGCGCTCGCGACCGACGCCGTCGTCAACCGCGACGCCATCGCCGCGACGCGGACGGTGGAACTCGATCCGCAGGTCGACGCCTTTGAGCGCCAGGTCGATCAGACCGCGATCCGCCTGCTTGCGCTGCGCCAGCCGATGGCCAGCGATCTGCGGCATATCGTTGCGTCGCTGAAGCTCACCGGCGACATCGAGCGGATCGGCGACTACGCGTCAAACATCGCCAAGCGCAGCATGATGCTTGGTCAGCTGACGATGCCGTACAGTATGACCGGTCTCGGCCACATGGGTCGCTTGGTGCAGGAAAACCTGAAAGCCATCATCGACGCGCTCGGCGAGGCGGACGCCGACCGCGCGTACGAGGTCTGGCAGGCGGACCTGCAGATCGATAATATCTACAACGCCATTTTTCGCGAGCTGATCACTTACATGATGGAAGATCCGCGCAATATCACTGCGTGCACGCATCTGTTGTTCATCGCGAAGAACTTTGAGCGGATCGGCGATCATGCGACTAACATCGCTGAAATCCTGTACTATGCCGTGACCGGTGAGACGCTGCCCGAGACGAGGCCGAAAGGCGACAGTTCGGCGTTCGCGATGCCTTCCTCCGCCTGATTTTGTTTTACGCCCACGTGGTCGTTGCCAACCCGACCATCTCGCTTCGAGGATATTCCGATGGCCGAGGCTCTTTCGTCGCTGACGAAACCGCTTGTTCTCGTTGTCGAGGATGAAGCGGCTCTCGCAACGATGCTGCGCTACAACCTGGAAAAGCAGGGATTCCGCGTCGAAGAGGCGGCGGACGGGCAGGAGGCGATGACCTGCATCGCCGAACAGCAACCGGACCTTGTCCTGCTCGACTGGATGCTGCCGGTGATGTCGGGCATCGAGGTATGCCGGCAAATCCGCCGCCGCTCGGCGACCCGCGACCTGCCGGTCATCATGGTGACCGCGCGGACCGAGGATCAGGACGCGGTGCGCGGCTTGAACACCGGCGCCGACGACTACATCACCAAACCGTTCAGCATGGACACGTTACTCGCCCGGATGCGCGCGCTACTACGACGGTCAAACGCGGTGCCAGCCAAGGGCCAGCTCGTGTTTCACGACATCACCATGGACCTCGGCGCGCATCGCGTATCGCGAAACGGCCGCGCCGTGCATCTCGGCCCGACCGAGTTCCGCCTGCTCGAGTTCTTCATGCAGCATCCGAAGCGTGTGTTCTCGCGCGAGGAACTGTTGGATGCGGTCTGGGGGCCGGACATCCACGTCGAGCCGCGCACGGTCGACGTGCATATCCGTCGGTTGCGGAAATCAATCAACAGTGACGACGAGCTCGACATCGTCCGCACCGTCCGTGCGGCCGGGTACGCGCTGGACACCGAACCCGTCTGACCGCGCGCCGGGCGCTTCACGATCGGTTGCCTCGTCCGCCCTGCGGCTGGACAGGTAACCGCCTCGTGACCACTCTGTCCGTAACGTCAGTCACAATAAGGAACAGGCAATGGCCCAGCACACGCAGCTTCTGATCGATGGGGTCTGGTGCGAAGGCGCCACGGGCCGCAAAATCGAGGTGGTCAACCCGGCGACGGGCGAGGTGACCGCGACGGTCGCGCACGCCGATACCGCAGACCTCGACCGCGCCATCGCCGCCGCCGCGCACGGTTTCGAGAAGTGGCGCGCGATCGCGCCCTACGAGCGGTCGAAGGTAATGCGCGCGGCGGCCGATCTGCTGCGCGCGCGGGTCGATGAGGTCGCGCGCCTGATGACGATCGAGCAGGGCAAGCCGCTCGCGGAGTCCCGCATTGAGACGATGTACTCCGCCGACGTTATCGACTGGTTCGCCGAAGAGGGACGTCGCGCGTATGGACGGGTGATCCCGGCGCGTGGCCCGGATGTCTGGCAGCTCGTCGTGCGCGAGCCGGTCGGCCCGGTCGCCGCGTTCACGCCGTGGAATTTCCCAGTCAGTCAGGTGGTTCGCAAGGTCGCGGGCGCGCTCGCGGCCGGCTGCTCGATCATTGTCAAGGCGCCGGAGGAAACGCCGGCGAGCCCGGCCGAGCTGATCCGCGCCTTCGTTGATGCGGGCGTGCCGGCGGGCGTGGTCGGGCTCGTGTTCGGCGTGCCGGCTGAGATCAGCGAGTACATGATCCCGCACCCGACGATCCGCAAAATCTCCTTCACCGGGTCGACGGTGGTTGGCAAACATCTCGCGGCGCTGGCCGGCAGCCACATGAAGCGGGCGACAATGGAGCTGGGCGGGCATGCGCCTGCTATCGTATTCGGCGACGCCGACCTCGACGTCGCAACGCGGATCCTGGCCGCGAACAAGTACCGCAACGCTGGCCAGGTCTGCGTAGCCCCGACGCGCTTCCTGGTGCAGGAGGAGGTGTTTGACGGCTTCGTCGGCCGCCTGGTCGCCGCGTCCGAGGCGATGAAGGTCGGCGACGGGCTGGAGCCGACGACGACAATGGGCCCACTCGCCAACCCGCGCCGCGTGCAGGCAATGGAGCGGTTGATCGCCGACGCCAAGGCCCATGGCGCGACGCTGCGCACGGGTGGTGAGCGGATCGGCAACAAGGGCAATTTCTTCCAGCCGACGGTGATGACCGACGTGCCGAAAGAGGCCGCGGCAATGAATGAGGAGCCGTTCGGCCCGCTCGCCATCGTCAACCGCTTCCATGGCCTCGACGATGTGCTGGAGGAGGCGAATCGGCTGCCCTACGGCCTCGCCGCCTATGCCTACACGCGCTCGGCCCGCACGGCGCAGGCGCTCGGGACCGGGATCGAGAGCGGCATGGTCTCGATCAACCACCACGGCATCGCGCTGCCGGAGACGCCGTTCGGCGGTGTTAAGGACAGCGGCTATGGCAGCGAGGGCGGGGTCGAGGGGCTCGACGCCTACCTCAACACCAAGTTCGTCACCCAGGCGTCGCTCTGACGCGAGCCTTGCGTTAGCGTCGGGGCTGGGCTGCGCCTGGCCCCGACGGCGCGGAGTTTGCAAGCCGGCTTTGCAAAATCGCGGCGGTGCGGCAAAGCTGCACCCCGCGTTTTCGTGAAGGGCACCTCGCATGCGCCGATCTCTCCGCCTCGTCCTGCTGGCTCCGCTCGTCCTCGCCGGCGCTGGTCTCGGCCATGCCGCCGGGGCGCAGACGCTGACCGTCGCGCTCCGCCAGGATCCGGACATTCTTGACCCGACGCTCGGGCGCACCGTCGTCGGCCGGCAGGTCTTCGCCGCCATGTGCGACAAGCTGTTCGACATCGACGACCATCTGAAAATCGTTCCGCAGCTGGCGACCGGGTACGAGCAGGTCGATCCGACGACGCTGCTGATCCATCTCCGGCCGGACGTGCTGTTTCAGGACGGCACGAAGTTGGATGCCGACGCGGTCAAGTTCTCGCTCGAACGGCATCTGACGATGCAGGGCAGTTTTCGCCGCAGCGAAATCGCGCTGCTCGACCACGTCGACGTCGTCGATCCGCTGACCGTGCGGCTCGTGCTGAAGGCGCCGTCCGCGCCGTTCCTGTCGCAGCTGACCGACCGCGCGGGCATGATCGTCTCACCGACGGCGGCGAAGGCGGAGGGCAAGGATTTCGGCGTGCATCCCGTCTGCGCCGGGCCGTTCAGCTTCGGCGAGCGCACGGCGCAGGACCACATCACGCTTCTAAAGTTCCCCAAATACTGGAATGCAGGCGCAATCCATTTCGATCGCGTGGTCTATCGCGTCATCTATGACAGCTCGGTGCGGCTCGACAATTTGCGGTCGGGCGCGGTCGATCTCGTCGAATACATCGTTCCGAACGATTTCGATGCGGTTCGCAATGATCCGAAACTGAACCTCGTCGTCTCCGACTCGCTCGGCTACTCCGGCATCACCGCAAACGTCGCCAATGGCCCGCGCGCGCAGTCGCCGGCCGGCAAGGATGCGCGCGTCCGTCAGGCCTTTTCGCTCGCCATCGATCGCGGGGCGCTGATGCAGGTGGTTTACAACGGCGCCTATCCGCCAACCTCTCAATCCGAGCCGTCCGAGTCGCCGTTCTACTTCCCCGATATCAAGCCGCCGACGCGCGACGTCGCGCGTGCGAAGGCGCTCCTGAAGGAGGCTGGGCTGACGCCGCCGGTCAAGGTCTCGCTGATGGTCGCGACGGGCCCCGACACCCGCCAGGAAGGCGAGGTCATTCAGTCGATGGCGGCCGAGGCGGGATTCGACGTGCAGGTGCTGCCAACCGAGTTCGCGGCCTCGCTCGCCGCTGCGCATGCCGGCGATTTCGAGCTTTATCTGGTCAACTGGAGCGGCCGGGCCGACATTGATGGGGACATCTACAGCTTCCTCCACACTGGCGGCGGCCTCAATGACGGCCACTATTCCAACCCGCAGATGGATAAAGCGCTTGATGACGGGCGGGCCGCGACCTCGATCGAGGCGCGTCGCAGGATCTACCATCAGGCGGTTACACTCGAAAATAAGGATCTCCCGATCATCTACCTCAACGGGCAGAAGAGCACGGTCGGCCTGTCGAAGCGGGTGCACGGCTACACGCCGATGCCGGACGGCTTGATCCGTCTGCAGGGCATGTCGATCAGCGGCAAGTAAGGCGTCGTTGGAATGACGGGACGCTTATTCGGCCGCACCGCGCAGGTGCTGCCGACCCTGCTGCTGGTCAGCATGATCGTGTTCGGCCTGCAGCAGCTGATGCCGGGCGATCCGGCTTCGGTGATGGCGGGCGAAGAGCGGGGCGATCCGAAAGTCATCGCGCAGATCCGGGCCGAGATGCATCTCGACCGGCCGCTGCCCGAGCAATACGCGATCTGGATGGACCGCGTCGTGCACGGCGACCTCGGCTATTCGTGGCGTATCCGTGAGCCGGTTTCGCGGCTGATCGCCGAGAAGCTGCCGGTCACGTTTCAGCTCGGTTCGATGGCCTTCGTGATCGCGGTGCTGATCGGCATACCGGCCGGGGTGACCGCGGCGGTCAAGCGCGGCACGGCGTGGGACTATTTGGCGAACGCGTTCAGCCTGACCGGGATTTCGATCCCGACATTCTGGCTCGGTATCATGCTGATACTGCTGATCTCGGTGCAGTTCGGCTGGTTGCCGCCGTCCGGCTACGTCTCGCCGGCGCAGGATTTCTGGCAGTCGATCCGAACGACGATCATGCCCGCCTTCGTGCTCGGCAACGCGATCGCCGGCGTGCTGATGCGCCATACGCGGAGCGCGATGCTCGGCGCGCTATC
>CAYSTX010000256.1:0-5397 GCA_964434035.1 uncultured Acetobacteraceae bacterium | reverse complement strand
GCTCAATCAGGGCTACACCCTGGTCTGGGCCGGCTGGCAGGCCGATGCCCCCGGAGGATCCGGCAATCTGCGGATCCACGTTCCCACGGTCCCCGGCATCACCGGCCCGTCGCGGGAGGAGTTGCAGTTCGACGCTACGCCCGGCCCGAAGCGCGTTACTCTCTCCTATCCCGCCGCCGCCCCGGTTAATGCGAAGCTATCGATGCGCACCAGCGCCGACGCCAAGCCGGAAGCGCCGCCCGGCTTGAGCTACAAGTTCCTCGACCCGCAAACGGTCGAGATCACCCCGCCGCCCGGCGCCACCGCGACCACGCTCTACGACTTCAGCTACATCGCTCGCGACCCGAAAATCATGGGCATTGGCCTCGCCGCCATCCGCGACGTCACTGCTTTCCTCCGCCGCGACAGCAGCTCCGCGAATCCGCTGGCTGCCGACGGCCGAAGCACCATCCATCGCGCCATCGGCCTCGGGATTTCCCAATCGGGCCGCGTCCTGCGCGACGCTCTTTACTACGGGATGAACCAGGACGAGCAGGGAAGGATCGTTTTCGAGGGGATGATGCCCATCATCCCTGGCGCCCGTCGCAGCTTCACCAATGCCCGCTTTGCCCAGCCCGGCCGCAACCCCGGCCCGCAGTTCGACCGCCTCTACCCCGTGCTGCAGTTCCCCTTCACCTACCCCGTCATGGACGACGCGCTCAGCGGCAAGCGCGACGGCATCCTGCTGCGCTGCAGCCTATCCAACACCTGCCCGAAAATCATTCAGGCCGACAGCGAGTTCGAGTTCTGGGGCTCCCAGGCCAGCCTTGTCACCACCGACACCCAGGGCAACCCGATCGAGATGCCGGACAACGTCCGCCTGTTCATGTTTGCCGGCACTCCGCACGGCAACGTCTGGAACGTCGTCGCCACCCGACGCGCCGACTGCGCCCTGCCGCTCAATCCGAACAACGGCGCCCCCAGCCTGCGCGCCCTGCTGACGGACATGCAGCGCTGGGTCGACGACGGTGTCGCCCCGCCCGCCAACCGCTATCCGTCCCGCGCAGAGGGCACGCTGGTGCGCCTCGATGAGGCGTACCCCGCCATCCCGGCCCTCGGCTACCATGAGCAGCAGGTGAAGGCGCAGTGGATCGAGCAGACGCCGACCGGCCCAGTGGCACGCGGCGACTATCCGCTCTTCGTCCCGCGTACTGGGTTGGACGGCAACGTTATCGCCGGCATTCGCCTGCCGATCGTGGCCGCGCCCCGCGCCACCTACACCGGCTGGAACCCGGTTCACGGCTCGGAGGGTTCGCAAGACCTGTGCACGCAGATGGGCGGCGTCCTGCCTCTCCCCGCTCACGAGACCGCGGGCGACCCCCGCCCCTCGCTCGACAAGCTCTACCCCACCCAAGGAGCTTACGTGTCTGCCGTGAAAGCCACGGCCGCCGAACTGGTGGCGAGCCACCTACTGCTGCCGTCCGACGCCGAGGCCGCCATCCGCGCCGCCAAGGACGGCACCCTCGCCAAATTGGGCGCTCTGGCACCGTAACATGGAGTTGGCGACCGGGGCGGCCAGAGCAACAAACCTGGTCCGGCAGCGGTGCCGAGTAGCCCAGCGCCGCCGGCGACAGTCGCCGAATGTTGCCTTGACAGGCACTGTGGTCGATTGACAACGCCGCATCGTGTGTGCGTCGGTTCCCACGAACACGCCCGGCAGAGGAGCAATGGACATGCGACGCGGAACAATTGCGGCGGCGGCGATTGCGCTGTCGATGCTGCTACCTTGCGTCGCGGCGGAAGCGAAGACGCTGGTCTACTGCTCGGAGGGTTCGCCAGAGGGCTGGAACCCGATGCTGTTCACGACCGGCACCACGTTCGACGCGAACCGGCCGATCTACCAACAGCTCGTTACGTTCAAGCCTGGAACGACCGAGGTCATGCCCTCCCTCGCGACGAGCTGGGATGTCTCCGCCGACGGCAAGACCTACACGATGCACCTGCGGAAGGCTGTGAAGTGGCAGGCGAACCAGAACTTCACGCCGACGCGCGAGTTCAACGCCGACGATGTACTGTTCTCGTTTGGCCGGCAGCGCGACGTGAACGACCCGTACCATAAGGTTTCGGGCGGCAACTATGCGTATTTCGGCGACATGAGCCTCAATAAGCTCATCGCCTCGATCGATAAGGTTGACGACAACACGATCCGCTTCGTTCTGACGGAACCGCAGGCGCCGTTCCTCGCCGATCTCGCGATGGATTTCGCCGCCATTCAGTCGAAGGAATACGCCGACACGCTGGCTAAGACCGGCAAGCAGGATCTGATCGATCAGCAGCCGATCGGCACCGGCCCGTTTGAGTTGCTGCAGTATCAGAAGGACGCGATCATCCGCTACCGGCCGTTCGCCGGCTACTGGGGCCCGAAGCCGTCGCTGACGGGGCTCGTCTTCTCGATCAACACCGACCCGGCGGTGCGGCTCGCGAAGCTGCGTGCCGGCGAGTGTCAGGCGATGGCGTATCCGCTGATTGCCGACATCCCCTCGATCAAGGCCGACGCGAAACTCGACCTGTTGCAGCAGCCCGGGCTGAACATCGGCTACCTCGCGTTCGACAACCAGAAGAAGCCGTTCACGGACCAGAAGGTCCGCCTCGCCGTCAACATGGCGATCGACAAGCAGGCGATTCTGAAGGCCGTCTATCAGGGCGCTGGCGTCGTCGCGAAGAACCTGATCCCGCCGACGCTGTGGGGCTACAACAACAGCGTCCAGGACTATCCGCACGATCCGGCGCAGGCGAAGAAACTGCTGGCGCAGGCGGGTTTTCCGGATGGCTTCAAGACGACGCTTTGGGCGATGCCCGTGCAGCGGCCGTACAACCCGGACGCGAAGCGCATCGCCGAGATGATGCAGTCGGACCTCGCCCAGGTCGGGATCACCGCGCAGATCGTCAGCTACGAGTGGGGTGAATACGTCAAGCGGATCAAGAACGGCGAGCACGACATGGCCGAGTTCGGCTGGACCGGCGACAACGGCGACCCGGACAATTTCTTCGCGCCGCTCGCAAGCTGTGCGGCGTCCCGGCCCGGCGGCGGAAGTGCGTCGAAATGGTGTGACAAGGATTTCGACTCGATCATCGGCAAGGCCGCGAGTGTGAGCGATCAGGCCGAGCGCGCGAAGCTCTATGAGCAGGCGCAGGTCATCATGCATGAGCAGGCGCCGTTCGTGCTGATCGCCCACTCCATCACGTTCATGCCGCTGAGCAAGGACGTGGTCGGCTACAAGATGAGCCCGCTCGGCCGGCACGACTTCAACACCGTGTCGCTCAAATAGGCGGGGCGGGACAGCGTTTCCGTGCTGCGCTTCGCACTGCGCCGCATCGGCCTGATCATACCGAGCTTCATCGGCGTCACCTTCGTGACGTTCCTGCTGATCCACCTCGTTCCGGGCGACCCGATCGAGGTGTTGGCGGGGGAGCACGGCCTGGCGCCCGAGCAGCATGCGCTACTGATGCATCAATACGGCTTCGATCAGCCGCTATGGCGGCAGTTCGTCCAATACGATCTCAGCGTACTGCGCGGCTCGCTCGGCACCTCGCTGGTGACGCATGATTCCGTCTGGGGCGCGTTCAAGGCACTGTTTCCAGCGACTATCGAGCTGTCGGTCTGCGCGATTATCTTCGCGGTCGTTGTCGGCATGCCGCTCGGCGTGCTGGCGGCGGTGTCGCGCGGGTCGGTCATTGACTATGGACTGATGAGCGTCTCCGTCGTCGGCGCATCGATGCCAATCTTCTGGTTTGGGCTGATGGCGATCCTGATCTTCTCCGTCGCCCTCGGCTGGACGCCGGTTTCGGGGCAGGTCGGCGACCAATACTACGTGCCGCAGGTCACCGGCTTCATGCTGTTCGACGCGCTGGCCTATGGCGACCCCGGCGCGTTCGGCTCGGCCGTGTCACATCTGATCCTGCCGGCGATGGTGCTCGGCACCATCCCGCTCGCCATCATCGCGAGGATGACGCGTTCGTCGCTGCTCGAGGTGATGGGCGAGGACTACATCCGCACCGCGCGCGCCAAGGGCCTGTCGCCGATGCGGGTGGTCATCGTCCACGGATTGCGCAACGCCCTGATCCCGGTCGTCACCGTGATCGGGTTGCAGGTCGGCACGCTGCTATCGGGCGCGATATTGACGGAGACGATCTTCTCCTGGCCCGGCGTCGGCCACTGGCTGGTCAACAGCGTCTATCAACGTGACTACCCCTCGCTGCAGGGCGGCGTGCTGCTGGTGGCGTCGGTCGTGATGCTGGTCAATCTCGGCGTCGATCTGACGTACGGCGTCCTCAACCCACGGATCCGCGGCTGATGGCAGTCGAAGAATCGCTCGTGTTGGCGCCGCCATCGGTGCCTCTGGCCGAGCCGGGGCGGGCGCGGCTGTTCTGGCGGGCGTTCGCGGAAAATCGCGGCGCGGTCGCGGGCCTCGTGCTGATGGCCGTGCTGATTTTGCTCGCCGTCTTCGCCGACATTGTCGCGCCGCACGCGCCGACGGAGCAGTTTCGCGATCATCTATTATCGCCGCCGTTCTGGCAGGCTGGCGGCGATCTCTCGTTCCCGCTCGGCACCGACGATGTCGGGCGCGACATCCTGTCCCGCCTGCTCTACGGCGCGCGGCTGTCGCTGCTGATCGGGCTCGCCGTCGTCGCGGGCGCGCTGACGCTCGGCACGATCCTGGGGCTGACGGCGGCCTTCGCGGGCGGGGTGATCGATATCGCGATCATGCGCGTGATGGACATGCTGCTCGTGTTCCCGAGCTTACTGCTCGCGATCGTCATCGTCGCGATCCTGCAGCCCGGGCTGGTCAACGCGATGATCGCCGTCGCGATCGTGGCACTCCCGGCCTATACGCGCCTGTCGCGCGCTGCGGCGCTCTCCGAGTTGTCGCGCGACTACGTCACCGCCGCGCGCTGCGCCGGGGCCGGCTCGCTGCGGCTCATGTTCGATACCGTTTCGCCGAACTGCACGGCGCCGTTGATCGTGCAGGCGAGCCTCGGGTTTGCGTCGGCAATCCTCGACGCGGCGGCGCTTGGCTTCCTCGGCCTCGGCGCGCAGCCGCCGACGGCGGAGTGGGGCACGATGCTGTCGAGCGCCATCAACTTCTATCAGCGCGCCTGGTGGCTCCTGGCCTGGCCCGGACTCGCGATCCTCATCACGGTGCTCGCGTTCAACCTGGCCGGCGATGGACTGCGCGACGCGCTCGACCCGAAGCTCAAGCGCTGATGTCACTCCTCGCGATCAGGAATCTCGCGGTCAGCTTCCCGACGTCGCGCGGCACGTTTCGCGCGGTGGACGGGATCGACCTCACGGCCGACGAGGGCGGCGTGCTCTGCGTCGTCGGCGAGTCCGGCTCGGGTAAGAGCGTGTCGATGCTG
>CAYSTX010000255.1:0-5400 GCA_964434035.1 uncultured Acetobacteraceae bacterium | reverse complement strand
GCGAGTTCGTCCAATAGACGCGCTTGCCGTCGCGGCTGATCTCAACCATCTGCGGCCCGCCGCCGAACGCGCGTCCGTTGGGGTGCGGCGTACGCCGCGCAATGCCGCCGACGTGAACCGAGCCTGCAAGCTTCGGCTTGCGCGGATCGGTTACGTCATATTGCCGCATCTCTCCGGTTCCCCAGCACGCGACATAGAGGAACCGGTCATCGAGCGAGAGGTCGATATCCGTAACCAGCGGCGGCACTGCGCCGAAGCCTTGCAGGAGCGGCGGAAGCTGATCCGGCGCGGCTGGCTCGGGCGGAATGACCGCCGTCTTCTCGCAATGGAACTTGTCGCCCTCACGCCACCAGGTCCAGATCGAGCCCTCGAGGTTCGTCGAATCCACGACCACGCCAGCGAAGCCATAGTCCTTGATCGGGTCGTGCGCCGGGCGGACCTCCAGCGCCATCTGGTGATTTGCACCGAGGTCGACGGTCTGCATGTTGCGCCGCCCACGCAGGTCCCAGAAGTGGAGCCTGTGGCCGTATTTGTTGCTCAACAGATCCTCTGGCACGACGCCGTTCTCGTACTGCGGCGGCAGCCCCCATTCACTGGAAACCATGTAGTTGCGCGGAAGGTTCCACCAGAAATCATACTGCTTGTCCTGCGGCCCGCGATCGATCTCCCACCGTCCGATCACGTCGAAGGTTTCGCAATCCATGATGAAGATGCCGGGCGGTCCCTCTGTCCCATCTGGCCCGCCGCCGCCGAGAGTGGAGACGTAGATGCCTTCCGGCCCGCAATGGATCGTGTGCGGGCGGGAATAGCCGGTCTTATGGAATATCTCTTCCGGCTCGATGATCTTGTGGATTTTCGCTTGCGTCGGGCTCGGCTTGGTGTCGATGACATAGATCCGCGATGATCGGATGCCGGGGACGATCAGGTAGCGGCGTTCGAGAAACGCATGGCCCGACAGCGGCGACAGCGCGGACGAGCAGGCGTTCCAGCCGAAATGGTGAAACTCGTCGCCCTTGTTCGGCATCATCACCGTGTGGACGATCTGCCCATAGCGCGACGATGCCGGATTGACGTCGATGACGGCGAGGCCGTCGGGCTGCGAGAAATCCGGGCTAAACATGACCGTGTAGGCATTATTCTCCGGCGCAGCCTCCATCGCCAGCTTCGCCGTCGCATGGAACGTCGGATCAAGTCGGGCGTTCATGGTTCGTGCTCCCTGATGGTTCTCCGTTCGGGTTGTCGCTGAGATAGATACGTCTGTAACCAGAAGCGGCCCCCATCGCCACCGTGCCGAGTACGAAGCGTTGCCCGACCAGCAGCGCCTCGATCCCGGTGACGGAGCCGCTAACTCTTAATAAACGCCAGCAAGTCCGCGTTGATCGTGTCCGCATGCGTCGTCGGCATACCGTGCGGGAAATCCTTGTACGTCTTCAGCGTCCCATTCTTCAGCAACTTCGCCGACAGCGGCCCCGAGGCGACGTACGGCACGATCTGGTCATCCTCGCTGTGCATCACCAACACCGGCACGGTGATCTTTTTCAGATCCTCCGTGAAATCGGTCTGCGAGAACGCAACGATGCCGTCGTAGTGCGCCTTGGCGCCGCCCATCATGCCCTGACGCCACCAGTTCCAGATCACGGCTTCCGACGCCTTGGCACCCGGCCGGTTGTAGCCGTAGAACGGCCCGGACGGGAGGTCGCGATAGAACTGCGAGCGATTGGCGGCGAGCTGCGCCTGCAGTCCGTCGAACACCTCTTTCGGAAGGCCAAGCGGATTGGCCGCCGTCTTGACCATCAGCGGCGGCACCGCGCAGAGCAGCGCTGCCTTCGCCACCCGGCTTTCGCCATGCCGGCCGAGATAATGCGTCACCTCACCGCCGCCGGTAGAGTGGCCGACATGGATCGCGTTTTTCAGGTCGAGATGCGCCGTCAGTGCCGCCAGATCGTCGGCGTAATGGTCCATGTCGTGGCCGTGGCCGATCTGGCTCGAGCGGCCATGACCCCGGCGATCATGCGCGATTACCCGATAGCCGTGGTTCAGGAAGAACAGGAGCTGCGCGTCCCAATCGTCGGCCGACAGCGGCCATCCGTGACTGAAGACGATCGGCTGCCCCGACCCCCAGTCCTTGTAGTAGATCAGCGTGCCGTCCTTCGTGGTGATGGTGGGCATGACGGGCTCCTGTGAAATGGGGTGGCCGATCCGCCGACTACAGCACATCCAGCCGACCGGCGTCAGCGAACGTCTCGCGCCGTCAACCTCCGCTGTCCGGCGACCATCCAACGGGCGCCATCTCGAACCCGGCGAACTCGAACGCCGGCGCAACGACACAGCTCACCAGGCTCCATGCGCCAAGGCTGCTCGCCTCCTGCCAGGCGTGCGCCGGCACAATGCCTTGCAGCGCCTCGCCGCGCGTCAGATCCGGCCCGAGGCGCAAAGTCTGACGGCCCGCATCGCCCCCGCTGATGCCGAGCGACAGCGGCGCCCCGGCCTGCCAGAGCCAGAGTTCCGCCGCATCGACCCGGTGCCACCGCGACCGCTCGCCCGCTGCCAGGAGGAACAGGATGCTGGTCGCGGCCCCCCGCTCGCCCGAGGGTGGACGATCGCGCCAGACCTCACGGTAATGTCCGCCCTCGGGATGCGGCGAGAGGCCGAGCGCCGCGCGCACGGCGTGGGCGGTCAGGGCGCTGTCACGAAGGTCGATCGGCACCCCTGCCCTCACCCGTGGCCCAGCTCGTCCCCGGCCAGCCGCTCGCTCACCTGCGCGATCGCCGTGTGATCGGCGCCCGGCTCCAGCATCGCCTGCGCGGCGAGTGTCAGTTCACGCACAAGGCTCGACATCGGCACCGGCGTCGCCGTCTCCCGCGCGACCTGCAGCGCGATCGAGAGATCCTTGATCAGCAGATGAAGCGCGAAGCCTGAGTCGAACGAGCGGGACAGCACGAACTGCTTGAACTTCTTCTGCGTCGAGTTGTTCATCCCAGTCGCGGCGTTCAGCACATCCACCATCACCGCCGGATCAAGCCCGAACCGCTGCCCGACCAGCAGCGCCTCGATCCCAATGATGAAGCCGCCGGTGCTGACGAGATTGTTCAGCGCCTTCATTGCGTGCGCCGAGCCGACCTTGCCGGTGCGGAGCACGCTCGAGCCCATCGCTTGCAGCACCGGCTCTGCCCGGTCGATCGCTTCGCTTTCGCCGCCGACCATGATCGCAAGCTGACCTGTTTTCGCGCGCGGCACGCCGCCCGAGACCGGCGCGTCGATCAGCGTGCTGCCGAGTTCGGCGACGCGCGTCGCGATCACCAGCGTCTCGCTCGGCACACCGGACGTCATGTCGACCACGATCGACCCCGGCCGCAAACCGGCGAGCACGCTATCGTCATCCGTCGCGACGACGCGGCTCACGATGGCGCTCGTCGGCAGCATCGTCACGACGATGTCACACTGCGCGGCGAGTTCGCGGACGCTGTTCGGCGCGTCCCCGCCCACTTGCTGAACGAAGTTGAGCGCCACCTCCGGCCTACTATCGGCGACCAGGACGACAAATCCCGCCCGATGCAGACAGGCGGCCATGGGCCAGCCCATGTTGCCGAGGCCGATGAAGCCGATTGTCGCAAGCGGCGATGCACTGGCCATGGCGGATCACCCCGCCTTCTTCTTCTCGGCGTCGATCGCGGCAAACGTCTCGGACGCGACCTTGAACGCGTCAAGGCACGCCGGAATACCGCAATAGATGCCGGTTTGAAGCAGGATTTCCTTGATCTCATCCCGCGTCACACCGTTCGTGAGCGCGCCGCGCAGATGCAGCTTCAGCTCCGCCGGGCGGTTGAGTGCGGTCAGCATCGCGATGTTGAGCATCGAGCGCGTCTTGCGCGGCAGGCCTTCCCGCGTCCAGATCGTGCCCCAGGCGAATTCCGTCGTGAGCTGCTGAAACGCCGCCATAAAGTCGTCGGCTCGGGCGAGCGAGCCGTCCACATATTCGCTGCCGAGCACCTCGCGTCGGGCGACGAGGCCCTTCTTGAACAAATCGCTCTGATATTCTGGACGATCAGTGGCCATTTATACCTCCCCGCGCGGTGTTTGCTTCGGGCCAGACGCTAGAGATTGCGCCCGCGGGCGGCAAGCTGGTTCACTCTGCGCACAGATCAGAGGAGGAATTCCGCCATGGACGAGACATACGAGCTGTTCGCGCTGCGTTATGCAACGATGGCGGAACGGACGCAGGGGACGAACTTCATCTTCCCGGACGATCATGCGGCGCCGATGCCGATCGACTACTATGTGTTCGTCATCCGTGGCGCGACGCGCAGCTTTGTGGTCGATACCGGCTTCGGCGCAGCCGATAGCGTCAAGCGCGGGCGCGCGCTGATGCATACGGTGCCCGACATCCTGGCGCAGGTCGGCATTGACGCGGCGACGCAGCGCGACGTCATCCTGACGCACATGCACTGGGACCACGCGGGCGGCATGGACGCGTTTCCGCGCGCGCGGTTTCATGTTCAGGAGTCTGAGATCGCGTACTGCACTGGAAGCTGCATGTGCTTCGAGGTGCTGCGCCGCCCGTTCGACGTCGATCATGTCGTCTCAGCCGTGCGCGCGCTCTATGCCGAGCGCATCCGGTTCTATGACGGCGAGACGGAACTCGCACCTGGCGTTACGCTCCACCTGATCGGCGGCCACTCGGGCGGCATTCAGGCGATCCGCGTCCGCACGAAACGCGGCTGGGTCGTGCTCGCCGGCGACACAACGCATTTTTGGGCGAACATCCGAACGCGCAATCCGTTTCCGATCGTCCACAATGTCGAGCGGATGCTGGCGGGGTTCGACACGCTAGAGGCGCTGGCGGACGGGCCGGATCACATCATTCCCGGCCATGATCCGCTGATCCTAAAACGGTTTCCGCATCCTGACGGGCATCCAGATATCGCGCGCGTGGACCTCGAACCCGTCAGCGCCTGACCGTGCGTCTCTATCGCGTCTGGCGCGCGTTCCACTGGGGCCTGGCCGGATTGGTCTTGCTGCTGCTGCTCGCGGTGCTCGGCGTCGGTGGCGCGCTTTGGGCGACGCTGCCATCCGCGCACGAGACGGCGCGGATCGACGGCCTGTCCGCGCCCGTCGATATCACGCTCGACGCCGACGGCATCCCCCGCATCCGAGCGGCCAATTTGACGGACGCGGCGGCGGGGCTCGGGTTCCTGCACGCGCGCGACCGGTTGTTTCAGATGGAACTGATGCGCCGCAACGCGTCGGGACGACTGTCGGAAGTCGCGGGGCCCGCGACGTTACGGATGGACCGGCTGATGCGCGTGCTGGGTCTCCGTCGCGCCGCGGAGGCGGAGCTGCAAGGGCTCGACCCGGCGACGCGCGCGGTACTCGACGCATACTCACGCGGCGTCAACGCAT
>CAYSTX010000254.1:0-5561 GCA_964434035.1 uncultured Acetobacteraceae bacterium | reverse complement strand
CGCGATCTTCTGCGCGAGCATGTCCGCCATCCGGTCCGGCGCCGCCCACATCCCCTTCCCGATCTGCGCCCGCCCGCGCAGGCCGCAGGCGAGGCCGATGTCCACGTTGCGGTCCTCATAGGCGAGGATCCACGGCGTGCCGCGCATCTTTTCCTTCCGCCGCATCGGCCCGGCCTCGATCGAGGTGTGGATTTCGTCGCCAGTGCGGTCGAGGAAGCCGGTGTTGATGAACGCGACACGCGACGCGGCTGCGGCGATGCAGGCGGCGAGGTTGGCCGACGTGCGCCGCTCCTCGTCCATAATGCCCATCTTGATCGTGTTGGGCTGCAGGCCGAGCAGCGCCTCGACTCGGCCGAACGTTTCGGCGGCGAACGCCACCTCCTCCGGCCCGTGCATCTTCGGCTTGACGATATAGACGGCGCCCGCGCGGCTATTGGTGAAGGTGCCCGTGTTCCGCAGATCATGCAGCGCGATCAGCGTCGTAACCGCCGCGTCGAGCAGACCCTCAGGGATCTCCTTGCCGTCCCGCGTACGCACGGCGTCCGTCATCATGTGGTGCCCGCAGTTGCGGATGAGCATCAGGCTGCGGCCCGGCAGCGTCAGCGTCCCCTGCCCCTCCGGCCGCGTGTAGGTGCGGTCTGTGTGCAGCCGGCGGGTCATCATCTGCCCGCCCTTCTCGAAGGTGTCCGACAGCGTGCCGCGCATCAGGCCGAGCCAATTGCGATATGCGGCGACCTTATCGACGGCATCGACGGCCGCGATGCTGTCCTCCAGGTCCTGAATGGTCGTAAGCGCGCTCTCGATCACGAGGTCGGCGATGCCCGCCGCGTCGGTCCGCCCGATCGGGTGCGTGCGGTCGATGACGATTTCGATATGCAGGCCGTTGTGGCGTAGCAGCACCACCTGCGGCGCCGTCGCGTCACCGCGATAGCCGACGAACGCGCTCGGCTCGGCCAGCCCCGCCTCGCCGCCCGGATCGAGCGTCGCGAGCAGCTTTCCGTTGACGATGCGATAGCCGGTCACGTCGCTATGGCTCGCCCCGCCGGCGAGCGGTGCCGCGTCGTCGAGCAGCGCGCGGGCACGGCCGATCACCTCGGCGCCACGCGCTTGGTTGAAGCCCTTGCCGCGCGCCATGGCCCCCGTGTCGGGGATCGCGTCGGTGCCATAGAGCGCGTCGTAGAGGCTCCCCCAGCGGGCATTAGCCGCATTCAGCGCATAGCGCGCGTTGGTCACTGGCACGACAAGCTGCGGCCCGGCGACCTTTGCCACCTCGTCATCCACGCCCGAAGTCGTCACCGCGACCTTCGCGGGCTCGGGCACCAGGTAGCCGATGCGGGTCAGGAAATCCCGATACGCGGCGGCATCCCATGGCTTGCCACGGTTAGCGACGTGCCAAGCGTCGATCTCCCGCTGCAGCTCGTCGCGACGGGCCAGCAGGGCGAGGTTGCGGGGCATGAGATCGCGGACGATCTTGCCGAACCCCTCCCAGAACGCGGCGGGATCGACGCCCGTGTCCGGCGCCGCCTCGTCGGCGACGAAGGCGTGGAGCGCGCGCGCGATGAGGAGGCCGCCGGCCTCGATGCTGTCCGTCTGATTAGCCATGCGCACTCACTCCTTTATTGGCAATTCGTCCCGCGCGCTTCTGTGCCGCTGGGCGTCCGTTGTCCAGACCGGCCAACGCGGATCAGGTCGGCCGGCGGCCCTGCCGCCACGTCTCGTAAGCGGCCCGGGTCGCCTCGTTCGGTGGATAGGTGCCGGGCAGCGTCGCCCCCGCCGCGATCCGGTTGAGCAGGAAGGTTTCGAGTTGCTCCTGCTCCGCCGCGTCGCGCGCGACCTCATCGGCGATTCCGGCCGGGATGACGACAACGCCGTCCGCGTCGCCCACCAGGATGTCGCCCGGATACACGGCGACGCCGCCGCAGCCGATCGGCACGTTGATGTCAGCCGCGTGATGCCGCGCGAGGTTCAGCGGCGCGGACGGCCCGGCGCAGAACACCGGAAAGCCCATGTCGGCAATCGCCCCGGCGTCGCGGATGCCGCCGTCGGATACCAAACCCGCCGCGCCCCGCTTCATCAGCCGCGTAACCAGGATCTGTCCGGCGGAGGCAGCACTCTTGTCGCCACGGCAGTCGACGACCAGCACATGGGCGGCGGGGATCGTCTCGATCGCGTGGCGCTGCGGGTGCGCGGGGTCGACGAAGACGCCGAGGTGGTCTAGATCCTCACGCGCCGGAATGAAACGAAGGGTGAAAGCGGGTCCGACCATGGCACCGCGCTGCGACGGCAGCGCAAACGGGCCAAGTGCCCGCACGCCTTGAATGTAACAATTGCGCAAACCGCGCTTGAACAACTGGGTGGTCAGCGTCGCCGTGCTGACGTCGCGCAGGCGGGCATGCGTCTCCGGGGACAGCGTCATTGTTTGTTATCCTTGGACGAGGCGGCGTGTGACTGTGTCGTACAACAGCGCCGCGCCGCCAGAGGGTCAACCGAGCGTCAGCCGGCGATTGCCCGGCCGCCGCCCACATGCGACCTTGCGATTGAGCGCGGGCAGTCAAGACCGGCGCATCGGAGGAGACGGAAGCCCATGCATACACCACAGGTCTCGCGGCGCTCGCTGCTCGTGGCGACCGGCGGCCTCGCCGCCATTGGCGCCGGGCGGCGCGTGCTCGCCGCCGAGGCGCCGGCGCTGCCGACCGCGCCCGTGACATTGAACGTCGTCGATGTCGGCGGCGCGTTGCAATTAGTGCAGTCGGCGCTCGAGGAGTACCGGCGCGCGCACCCGAAGCTGGTGGACCGGATCACCTACACGCAGGCGCCGGCGCCCGAACTGCCCGGCAAGCTACGCGCCCAGCAGGACGCGGGCCGCGTCGATATCGACCTCGTGCTGACCGGGATGGACGCGCTGTCGGCCGGGATCGAGCAGAAGCTGTGGCTGCCGGTCGTGACCGATCACGCCGCGAGCCTGCCGAAGCTCGACGACATCTATCAGAAAGCGGTGCTGCCGATGCAGGCGCTCGCCATGGGACAGGCGGTGTGCGTCGTGTTCTGTCCGGCCGGCCCGCTGCTCGAATACATGCCGGACAAGGTGCCGACGCCGCCGACCACGACAGACGAGTTGCTGGCCTGGACCCGCGCGCACCCGAAGCGGTTCTTCTACGCCCGCCCCGCGAACTCCGGCCCCGGCCGCGCGTGGCTCATGGGGTTGCCGTATCTGCTCGGCGACAGCAACCCGAAGGACCCGAAGAACGGCTGGGACAAGACGTGGAGCTACCTCGCCGAGCTTGGCAAGAACATCGAGTATTACCCGACGGGAACGACCGTCACCATGAAGGAGCTGGGCGAAGGCTCGCGCGACATGATCGTGACGATGACCGGGTGGGACATCAATCCGCGCGCCCTCGGCGTCGTGCCGAAGGAGGCGATGGTCGGCACGCTAAAGGGATTCCACTTCGTCAACGACGCGCAGTTCATGGCGGTGCCGAAGGGCGTGAGCGCACCGCATCTCGCCGTGCTGCTCGATCTGATGAGTTACATGCTGACGCCGAAGGCGCAGGCGATGACCTACGACAAGGGGTATTTCTACCCAGGTCCGGCGGTCAAAAACGTGACGCTCGCGATGGCGCCGCAGGCGAGCCAGGAGATCATCAAGGAATACGGCCGCCCCTTCTACGACAAGCTGATCGCCGAAACGCCGAACGAAGTGCCGCTCGACGCGCCGCAGCTCGTCTATGCGTTCAAGCGCTGGGACGAGCAGATCGGCAGCAAGGTCGGACAGTAGGCGGCCCCGCCGATGGCCATCGTCTCGCGCGATTTCCGGGCACTCCGGCTTGACCGGATGGGGCGCGACTTCGGCCTGATGTCGGCGCTGCGCGACGTGTCGCTGACGGTCGGGCGGGGAGAGTTCGTCGCCCTCCTCGGCCCGTCCGGCTGCGGCAAGTCGACCGCGCTCAACTGCCTCGCCGGCCTGCTGCCGCTCACCTCGGGCAGCATCTGGCTCGACGACCGGCGGATCGACACGCTCGGGCCGGAGGCGCGCGGCTTCGGCATGGTGTTTCAGAACTACGCGCTGTTTCCGCACATGTCGGTTCGCCGCAACATCGGCTTCGGCCTGCGGATGCAGCGGCTACCGCGAACCGAGATCGATCGCCGCGTCGACGAAGCGCTGCGCCTCGTCCGGTTGACGGCGCAAGCGGACAAGTTACCGGGGCAAATATCCGGCGGCCAGCAGCAGCGCGTCGCAATCGCGCGAGCGATCGTGGTCGAGCCGCCGCTTGTGTTGATGGACGAGCCGTTGTCGAACCTCGACGCCAAACTCCGGCTCGAAATGCGGGCCGAAATCCGGCGCATTCACGCGGGCCTCGGTTGCGCCACGATCTACGTCACGCACGACCAGGACGAGGCGCTGTCGCTCGCGGACCGCATCGTCGTGCTGCGCGACGGCGAAGTGCGTCAGATCGGCACGCCGGAGGAGTTGTACAGCCGTCCGGCACACGCCGACGTCGCATCGTTCATGGGCTACCGCAACCAGATCGAGACGAACGCATCGCCGATCGGCGACGGCTGGGCGCGCATCTCGGTCGGCAACGCGATGCTGATCGGCCAATGCGTCGACGCGGCGGCCGAGGGTCCGGCAATCGCCGCAATTCGCCCTGACGATCTGATCGCGTGCGCCGACGGCCCAATCCTCGCGCGCGTCGAACAGGCGGAGTATCGGGGCCGCGACTGGTACGGCCTCGCCCGTGGGGCCGACGCAACGGAACTGCATTTCCGGTCGGACGAACGCATCACCGCCGGCGAGACAATCTGCCTCAACGCGCCGGCCGAGCGGGTGCTGATTTACGCCGCTGGGTCCGCTTGATGGACGTCGCAACCACGCTCCGCACGACGCCGCCCGCGCACCCGATCGGCCTTCGTGCCCGCCTGCGCCGACGCGGGCTCGACGGCGTGACATTGCTGCTGCTGCCGGCGCTGGTCGTCGTCATCGGGCTGTTCATCTATCCGTTCCTCTACGGCCTGTTCCTCTCACTCGCGCCGAAGAAGGGCGGGATGTTCGGGAATTACGCCGCGTTCTTCGCGGACCCGTTTCTCTACGACACGATCGGCACGACGCTCGTGCTCGCGGTGCCGGTCACGCTGTTGAACGTGGCCCTTTCGGTGCCGGTCGCGTTGCGCGTCCGGCGCCTGCGGCGGCAGCGGTTGCTGACGACGATCCTCGTCATCCCGATCACGCTCGGCACCGTGCTGGTGGCGGAGGGGTTGCTGAACTACCTCGGCCCGCGCGGCTGGCTGAATCGCGTGCTGATCACGCTCGGCCTGACGCAGGATCCGGTCCGGCTCGTGCACAATTACTGGGGTGTGGCGCTGTCGCTCGCGATCACTGGGTTTCCATTCGCGTTCTTGCTGACGCTTTCCTACGTCACCGGCATAGACCCGTCGCTGGAGCAAGCGGCCGCCATGCTCGGCGCGCGGGCGCGGGCGCGGTTCTTCCGCATCTTGCTGCCACTTTTGGTGCCCGGCCTCACCATCACGCTCTGCCTGTCGTTCGTGCAGGCGTTCTCGGT
>CAYSTX010000253.1:0-5617 GCA_964434035.1 uncultured Acetobacteraceae bacterium | reverse complement strand
TTCGCCACTGCGCGCCGTCGCTGGTCTCTATCCGCAGTGCGTGATCAATGAAGTCAAAGTCGATCTGAAACGCGCGCTCGCCGAAAGGGATTGGCGACGTGGTCAAGCCGCGTGCGGTCACATAAAGAGCGACGTGCCAGGAATGATTGAGCCATGGGGTCTGTGCCAGCCGGACCTTGCCCACGATCTGCGTCCAGAGATGCAGCGTCGTGCAGGTGTCCCGCCAGGCCGCATAGGGCAGATCCGGCCATGGGCCTCGATCGACGGCTTGTTGCGTCATGCCAACCTCCGCTGAAACCTATTTAGCCCCCCAGCATAGGGGGAACGAAAGCCGGAGCATCCGGCTGGCGCATATACAGCAGCGTCAGCCCAATGCAGATCGCGAGGCCCAGCCTGTATTCGATAAGCGACACGACAACTGCAAACGTATAGAGCGCCGTGGAGCCGGCGTATTGGATCGTCAGGCGGCGCAGGAAGCCCGGGTCGAGCCGGCGATTCACGAGCCGCTGCCCCCTGCTGGCGTACAGCCAAACCAGTAGCCACGCGGCGGCAGGCAGCAGCAGGCCAACGGCGTAGAAGGTGGCCGCAATTTGCTGATTGGCCGCGTCGGTCAGGTAGTCGCCGAGCACCGCCGTCGGAAACGGCACGAAGGTGATGCAAAGCAGAAACAAGAGGTTCAGCAGGTTCAGGCCGTGATCCGTCTTCTCGAAGAGCTTGAAGAGATAGTGGTGATTTGCCCAGTAGATGCCGATCATGGTGAAACTGAGCACGAGCGCGAGATAGGACGGCCAGAGACGCAGCAGGGCAGCCAACAAATGCACTGCCTCGCCGCTCGGCGGATGCGGGACCCTGATCTCCAAGATCAGCAGCGTGATCGCGATGGCAAAGACGCCGTCGCTGAACGCCTCTATCCGCCCGGTATCCCGCTCCGAGCTGGTGTGTCGGGAGTCGCTCATGGATTTCCGCTTTCGGTCACGTCAAGCAACGTCGAATTCCCCAAGGTAGGTTTCAAATCAATTTCAGACCGCGTTCGATTTCGGCGCGCCGCGATTCCAGGAAAGGCGGCAACGACAAACCCGGGCCGTCAGTGGCGATGAACAAAGCCGTGCGTCTCAGCCGATCATCATGAGGCTGGCATTCCCGCCCGCGGCGGTGGTGTTGGTGCTGATGACCCGTTCCTGCACCAGCCAATCGAGCGGATAGGACCCATCCGGCTGCACGGTGTGCACGGGCACGATCGGGCCAGCCCGGTCCGCGATCGCCCGGTTGAGGGCGCGCAGATCGTCAACTTCCCCGCTGAACAGCACCGCTGCGATGTCCTCCCGCAAGCCATTTGGCGTCTGCTGGATGCAGTCGGCGAGCGGTGACGGCAGCACGGGCATTCTGTCCAACGCCCCCGCCGCAATCACCGCGCGGTTCCCGGTCGCGAGCACGGCACCGATCTGACGGAGCAAATCGCCGCGACTTTGCGCCACGCACAGTACGGCGCCCCGTGCCTCTGTCAGGTACTGGTTGCGCTCGCCAACCGGTCCAGGCAGCTCCTGCTCCACACCGACCGGGGTAGCCGCGAGGTCCACGAGGAAACGGGCCGCCATCTCGTGCTCCCCGCACTGGCCCAGCCAGTCCGCCCATGCAAGCGCGCGCGTCGGCACGTAATGCGAGACCAGGCCGGTCGCGGATGGCCCCATCGCGAGCAGCCGCCGCAGGTACAGCGGTCCCCCAGCCTTGGGTCCGGTGCCCGACAGGCCACGACCGCCGAACGGCTGCACGCCCACCACGGCACCAATCAGGTTGCGGTTAACGTAGATGTTGCCGGCGTTCGCCTGGACGGAGACCCGGGAGATAGTTTCGTCGATGCGCGTATGGATGCCGAAGGTCAGGCCGTAGCCGGTCGCGTTGATGTCCGACAGCAGCGCGTCCAGCGCGTCGCGCCGGAACCGGAGCACGTGCAGCACCGGACCGAACACCTCGCTCTTCAGCGCGGCTAAGCTGGTCAGCTCGATGATGGTTGGCGCGACGAAGGTGCCGCGCGCGCAGGATTTCGGCAGCGGCGCCCGGTGCACGTCGTGCCCCGCCTGCTGCATCGCCGCAACGTGCGCCTCGATACGGTTCCGCGCCTCGGCGCTAATGACCGGACCGATGTCGATCGACAGACGGTCCGGGTTGCCGACCGAAAGCTCCGCGAGCGCACCTGTCAGCATGGAAAGCGTGCGGTCGGCGATGTCCTCCTGCAAGCACAGCACCCGCAGCGCGGAGCAGCGCTGCCCGGCGCTGTCGAATGCGGACACCAGCACATCCGCAACGACTTGCTCGGCCAGCGCCGAAGAGTCCACGACCAGAGCATTCTGGCCGCCGGTCTCGGCGATGAGCGGTATCGTCGTTCCGTCCGGGTTTAGCCTTCGGGACAGCTCCCGCTGGATCAGCCGGGCGACATCCGTGGACCCGGTGAACACCACGCCGCGCGTGCGCTCGTCCGCCACCAATCGGGCGCCGACGTCGCCCTGGCCCGGCAGCAAATGCAGCACATCCGCCGGGATGCCAGCCTCGTGCAACATGGCCACCGCCTGCGCGGCGATGAGCGGCGTTTCCTCTGCTGGTTTCGCCAAGACCGTATTACCGGCGGCCAGCGCAGCCGCCACCTGCCCCGTGAAGATCGCGAGCGGGAAATTCCACGGCGAGATGCAGGTGACCGCGCCGAGGGGCGTGTGACTTGTGCTGTCGAGCGTCGCCGCCGCCTGCGTCGCGTAGTATCGCAGGAAATCGACCGCCTCACGAACCTCCGAGATGGCGTTGGGCAGCGACTTGCCGGCCTCGCGGACAATCAGCCCCAGCAGGCGCGGCATACGCGCCTCAAGCAAATCCGAGGCCCGCAACAGGCACGCGGCGCGATCCGATGGCGGCGCCGCGCGCCAAGCGGGAGCCGCCGCGGTCGCCCGCGCCAGCGCGGCGTCCACCTGCGCCGGGGTCGCCTCAACCACGTAACCGACCAGGTCTCGGTGATCGGCCGGATTGCGGACCTCGACCGAAGGCGTCTCCGCGCCGCCAGTCGGAACGGCCCGCCAGTCGGCAACGGCGCTCCCACGCAGCTCGACGGCAAGCGTTGCAAGCTGCGCCTCGTTGCTGAGGTCCAGCCCGGCGGAGTTCGGACGGACCGGGGCGAACAACTCGCGCGGCAGGGCGATCCGATCGTTCGGCGCGCCGAGCGGCTCGGATGAAGCGACGGACGCCACCGGGTCGGCCACCAACTCGGCGATCGGCACATTGGGATTCTGGATACGATTGACGAACGACGTGTTCGCCCCGTTCTCCAGCAGCCGGCGCACCAGATACGCGAGCAACGTCTCGTGCGTCCCGACGGGCGCATAGATCCGGCATGGGCGGTTCAACTTGTTGCGCCCGACAACTTCTTCGTAGAGCGGCTCGCCCATCCCGTGTAGGCACTGGAACTCGTATTGCCCGACGTGAAAGTTGTCACCCGCCATGCTGTGCACGGCGGCGAGCGTGTACGCATTATGGGTCGCGAACTGCGGAAATACCGTGTCTGTCGCGGCCAGCAGCTTCCGCGCGCAGGCCAGGTAGGACACGTCGGTGTGGACCTTCCGCGTGAAGACCGGGAAGTCCTCCAGGCCGTCTACCTGCGCCCGCTTGATTTCGCTGTCCCAGTAAGCACCCTTGACGAGCCGAACCATCAGCCGGTGGGCGCTACGGCGGCTCAGGTCGATGATCCAATCCAGCACGTACGGCGCGCGCTTTTGGTAAGCCTGCACGACGAAGCCAATACCATTCCAGCCCGCGAGCGCCGGGTCGAAGCACAGCGCCTCCAGCAGATCGAGCGACAGCTCCAGCCGCTCCGCCTCCTCGGCGTCGATGTTGAGCCCGATGTCGTAGCGTCGCGCCAAGTGGGCGAGCGCCTGAAGTCGGGGCAGCAGCTCGTCCATCACTCGCTGTCGTTGCAGACGTGAGTAACGCGGGTGGAGCGCCGACAGCTTGATCGAGATACCGTGCCCCTCGTAAACACCCCGTCCGTCGGAAGCGCGGCCGATCGCGTGGATCGCCGTCTCGTACTCGCGGTAGTACCGCTCGGCGTCGTGCGCCGTGGTCGCGGCCTCGCCCAGCATATCGAACGAGTAACGGAACCCCTTCGTCTCGAGACGGCTTGCGTTCCGCAGCGCCTCGTCGATTGTCTGGCCGCTGACGAACTGCTCACCCATCATGCGCATCGCCATGTCGACGCCGCGCCGGATCACCGGTTCGCCACCGCGCGCGATGAGCCGGGTCAGTGCGGCGCCGAGGCCGCCCTCGTTGTGCGTTGCAGTCAGCTTCCCGGTGACGACAAGGCCCCAGGTCGCGGCATTGACGAACAGCGACGACGAGTTGCCGACATGGCCGCGCCAGTCCCCCTTGCTGATCTTGTCGCGGATCAGAGCGTCGCGGGTGGCCCGATCCGGAATCCGCAGCAGCGCCTCCGCGAGGCACATCAACGCCACGCCCTCCTGGCTGGAGAGATCATACTCCCGAACCAGGCCCTCGACCGTCCCACGCGCGCCCTTTGAACGAAGCGCCTCGACGAGGGATACCGCCGTCGCGCGGGATTTCTCGACGATCCCGGCCGGAACCGTCGCCGCCTTCACCAGGGCGGCCACGCATTCGGGTTCGGGCGCACGGTAACGCCGCGTGATGTCGGCCCTGAGCTTGGTCTGTTCTCGGATTTCGGACGCGAAGATGGCGAACGGCGAGGATTTCCCGGCGTCACGGGCGATTGTGTCGGAAGCGGTCATCAGGTTCGACCCTAGCTCTTCATATGGAAAGGGATATCCCACGCCGCGCTGGAGGTGCTTCGGATTTCCGGCCAAAATACCGAAAATTTGGCTGAGGCGCGACGCCGGGGACGGAGCGACCTCACGATGACGATCACCGGCGAGGCCATGCACGACCTACGGGCGAAGGAGTTGGTCGGATGCGGACGAAATTCGGACTGGATGTCCCGACGACGCTGACGGAGCTCTGTCGTCCCGACCAGATGGCATTGGTCGTATACGACATGCAGGTCGGCATCGTCCGGCAGCTAAGCGACGGCGCGGCGGTCACCGAGCAGGTGCTACGGGTGCTTGACGCGGCACGAAGCAACGGTGTGCGGGTCATCTTCACTCGGCACATGTCCTTGCCGCTGAAACTGATGGGCAGGTTTCAGCTCCGACAGGCAATGGCCTGGCAGAAGCTGACCGATCCTGATCAGGTGCAGCCCTGGTTCCTGCGCGATACGCCCGGGTTCGAGATCGTGGCGGAGCTCAAGCCGCGAGAGGACGAGGCCATTATCGACAAGATTGCGTTCTCCGCCTTCGAGGGCACGCCCTTGGCAACGATCCTGCGCGACTGCGGACTGAAGGCGTTCGCCATCGCGGGCATCGCTATCGAGATCGGCATAGACCCGACTGTGCGGCATGGCGCCGATCTCGGACTGGTCCCGATCGTTCTGCAGGATGCCTGCGGCGCCGGCGACAAGGATGCAGCACGGCGTGCCCTGGCCAACATGGAGTCAATGGGCGACGCGATCCTGACCGAAGCAACGGCGTTCTCCTCCGCCTTGCGTCCGTCCAGCTGAGGACGCCGCGGCCAG
>CAYSTX010000252.1:0-5620 GCA_964434035.1 uncultured Acetobacteraceae bacterium | reverse complement strand
ATCATCATGGCGGTCGGCGAGGACGGCCGCGCGACGATGTTCCTCTCGCCGATGGACGCGCCCGGCATCCGCATCGTCCGCACCATGGACAGTATGGATCAAGGGTTCGCTGGCGGCCATGCGGTCATCGAGTTCGACGGGCTGCGCGTGCCGGCCGACGCGGTGCTGGGCGAGGTCGGGCACGGATTCCGCTACGCGCAGGTACGACTCGCGCCCGCGCGGCTCACCCACTGCATGCGCTGGCTGGGCGCCGCGCGTCGCGCGAATGACATCGCCACCGAATACGCCGGAAAACGCCTCGCGTTTGGCCGCCCGATCGGTGAGCACGAGGGTGTCGGCTTCATGCTCGCCGACAACGAAATGGACATCCGCACCTCGCGGCTGACGATCTGGCACACGGCTTGGCTGCTCGATCAGGGCGAACGCGCCGGCAGCGACAGCAGCATCGCGAAAGTCGTCTGCTCGGAAGCAATCTTCCGCGTCGCCGACCGCTGCGTGCAAGTGATGGGCGGCCAGGGCGTGACCGGCGAGACGCTCGTTGAGCGCATATTCCGCGAGGTGCGCGGGTTTCGCATCTACGACGGCCCGTCGGAGGTGCATCGCTGGTCGCTTGCGAAGAAACTACTGGCGCATGGAGCGAACCAATGAGTGGCGGACCCTTCGACCTCTCCGGCACCGTCGCAGTCGTCACCGGAGGCGGTCGCGGGATCGGTCGTTTCATTGCCGACGGTCTCGCCGAAGCCGGCGCGCATGTCGTGCTGTGCGGCCGGAACAAGGACACGATCGACGACGCGGCGACCGAGATCGCGGCGACGGGCGGAAGCGCGAGCGCTGTGCCGGCCGACGTGTCGGTTGAGGCGGACGTGGTCGCGCTCCGCGACGCCGTGCTCGCCACACACGGCCGGATAGACACGCTCGTCAACAACGCCGGCATCAACCCGATCTATCGCGGCATCGAGAAGACCTCGCTCGCCGAGTGGCAGCAGATCATCGACGTCAACCTGACCGGCGTCTTTCTCTGCTGCAAGTACCTCGGCTGCGTGATGGTCGAGCAGCCGGGCGGCGGCTCGATCATCAACGTCAGCTCGGTCGCCGGGCACGTCGGGCTGGTGAAATCGGTGCCATATTGCGCGACCAAGGGCGGCGTCGAGCTGCTCACGCGTGCTTTGGCACTCGACTGGGCGCGTAAGGGCGTGCGCGTCAATACGATCGCCCCCGGCTACTTCGAAACGGATCTCACCGCTGGGATGCGCGAGAACGCGGCGCTGTCGGAGCGGTTGCTGTCACGCACGCCGCAGGGAAGGTTCGGCACCGCGCCCGACATTGCGGGCGCCGCCGTGTTCCTCGCCTCGTCGGCGTCAGCCTACATGACCGGGCAGAGCCTCGTCATCGACGGCGGCTGGATGGCCGAATAGCATCAGCGCTGCCGCCAGGGCAGGCCTTCCGCCTTCCAGCCGGCCGCCGTGCCGCGATGGCCTTGGCCGTCTGGCGGACCCTCGAACCCGTCCGCGACGTTGAACACGTGCTTGTAGCCGGCAGCCTGCGCGGCCTGGGCGGCCGCCATGCTGCGGGCACCGCTGCGGCAGAGGAAATAGACGTGGTCGTCCGGCGTCAGGCCCACTTCGCCCATGCGTGTGACGAAATCCGGGTTCACCTGCATCGTTGGATAGAGCTGCCAGGGAATGAGCCGCGGCTGCTTGCCCACCGCCGATAGGTCCGGCAGGCCGACAAAGGTCCACTCCGCGTCCGTTCGCACATCGACAAGCTGCGCGCGCGGCTCGGTCGTGATGGCGGCAAAGACGCTCTTCGGGTCGACGTTCTCGATCATGCCTCTGTCCTCTTCGGCGCGATGCTACGCAGGAATCGACGCAGCCCCGCCGTCTGCTGCGCCCGCCAGCTGCCCGTGGCAAGGGCCTCCTCGCCGGACGGGTCGCCCGTCTCGACAAACGCGCGATTAAAGTCGGCGGTGCCGAACAGCATGTCCCACCACGGTAGGATCGCGCCGTAATTGCAAGACCGCTGCCCCGCCGCCAGCACGCCGTGATGCGCGCGGTGAAACCGGGGCGAGATCAGCAGCCGCTCACCGATCCAGCCGAACGACAGCCGCGTGTTCGCGTGGCTCAGGCTTTCCAGGAAGCGCAGCAGCAGCACCAGCAGCGGGAACTGCATCGGCGGAATGCCGATCAGCAGCGCGACCACGGTGAACCACACGAACGAGATCGCCTCGTCGATCAGGTGGTTGCGGTCATCGGACCAGAATGTGAGGCGCCGCTGCGCGTGGTGTAGCGAATGCAGCGACCACCACCACTCGAACTGATGCGACAGCCGGTGCCGCCAATAATCCGACAGATCGAGGATCATCGCATAGAGCGCAAACGTCAGCAGCGGCCGCCCTAACAGAGACGGAAACAGCCGCTCCAGCGTCGGCGCGACATAGCCATGATCGGCGAGCCAGCCGGTCATCTGCACCTGGATCTGGTAGAACGCGACGAACGTCACCAGCGGCAGCAGACCGACGCGAGCGACCAGCGTGTAGAGAACGTCGGTCCAGATTCCTCTCCGATCCTCCCAACGCTCGACCGGACGCCACCGCTCCAGCGGCAGACAGACCGCGAACGTCACGAGCACCTGCGCGAGACCGACGACCGCGAACAACGCCCAGCCGAACGCGATCTCCTCCCATTGCATCAGCCCGAGCGCGTACAGCACCGGCAGCACGACGTGCTCCGTCAGCCAGCCGGCCCAGCGGTCGAACAGATCGGCGATCATCGCGCGGCAACCTTCGGCGCCGGGGCGATCGGCGCCGGCGGCTCGAGGTAGATGCCGTGCGGCGACCGTCCGGCGGCGATGATGCGAATGGCACCGCTCACCGGGTCGAGCACGGCCACGCTCTCGGCGAAGCGCCGCGTGATCCAGAGATGTCCGTCCGGCGCGAAGGCGATGTCATCCGGACCGCCACCGACCTTGTACGTCTTGATCGTCGCGAGCGTCGCCGCGTCCAGCGCCGTCGTCAGGCCGGCGATGCGGCTGTTGACCCAGATCGTCCGCCCGTCCGGCGACAGGAACACCTGATGCGCCCCGGCGCCGACATGTAGCCGCCGCTCGACATGGCCGTCCGATGGATCGACCACGGCCACGTCATCGGCTCCCATGTCGGCGACCAGCAACCGCCCGCGATGCCACAGCACGCCGGCCGGCGTCCGCCCCACCGGCTGATCCCACAGCACCGCCATGCGCGACAGATCGATCGCAACTAGCCGATCGGTGCCCTGCAGCGTGACATAGACGGTGCGGCTATCGGGCGCGTAGGCGAGATGGCTTGGCATCGACCGCAGCGGGAAGCGATGCAGCAGCGAAGTCGTCGCCCCATCATAGACATCGACCTGATTGCGGGCGAGGCCGTTGACGACCAGGAACCGCCCATCCGGGCTGAACCCGAGCTGATACGGGTCGGCGACCGGCACGCGGCGGCGCAGTGTGGCGGTCGCCGGGTCGAGGAACAGCAACTCGTTCCCGGCGCTGTCGCCGATCACCAGCGTCTTCCCGTCGGGGCTGATCACGAGATGATGCGGCTCGCGCAGGACCGGAATGCGCTGCTTTTCGTCGCCGCTTGTCATGTCGATGACGCTAATCGAGGCGGCGGCCGAGTTGAGCACGTAGGCCGTACCGGCCCGCGCGGCGGCGGAGCCAAGGGCGGTCGCGGCAATAACGATGGCGGTCGCGGCGTGAAGCAATCGCATCAACGTGCCTCTCCGGAACGAGCGAACGCGGCTGAGACCCACGTGAAGAAAACGCTGGAACTGGTCGCGATCAATACGTTGTCGGTGTAGCAGTGGATGGCGAACCCAAGGAAGACCAGACGCATGAAAATGCGGTCCGGCAACGATAACGTCCGTGTCCGCGTCCAGACCCAGCCGACGAACATAACGATCAGCAGGGCCAGTCCGGCAACGCCGCCCTCGACCAGCATCCGCAGATATTCGTTGTGCGCGGCCGTCGTTCCGACAAGGTGGGCCAGCAACGATTCGGGCGATAGGATGATTTTCCCAGCGCCTACGCCAAGCCCCCAAACCGGGGAAAGCCGCCACGCCTCACCGAAGACGGGCCAGATCATGTCGCGGTTGCTGAGGTCCGTCGCGCCGCTACCAAGCATGCTGAACAGCCGGAGCGGCTCGAACAGGCCGCCAGCCGCCGCCGCGCCGACCGCGGTTGCCACCAGGCCGGCCGCCAGCACCAGCGCCGTCCTCGCCCGCGCGCCAAACACGCGGCCGGGCACCAGCAGGAGCGCCAACGCCGAGATCAGCACGCCAATCGCCAGCGGCGCCCGCGCGCCGCTCAGCACGAGGATCACGCCGTTCACCGCAATCAGCCCGAGATTGACGCACCGCCCGCCCCGTAGCAGTTGCAGCAGCGCCGCCTCGACCGCCGTCAGCGCCATGCCGGCCAGAAACGCCGGGTGCGAGGTGGCGCCAAGCCGCAGCCCCGTGCCGTCCTCGACGAACAGCGGGCGAAATCCGACCGCGTCCATCGCCGCGCCGACCAAAACGAGCCCCGGCGGCAGCAGGCGCACCACCAGGATCACCGCGTCCGCCCAAACGCGCGGCAGCCGTGCGAACGAAAACGCATAGAGCGAGGCCGCCCCGAACAGGCTCCGCACGCTATCCATCGGCAACAGCCGCGAATCGAGGCCGCGCGCCGCACCCCAGAGCGCAATCACCGCGAAGCCCAGCGCCGGGTTGAAGATGTCGACGACCAGCCCGAAGCGCAGGATCAGCATGCCGACCAGCCCGAACCCGGCCAACTTCTCCCCCGCGATGACCATCGACCAGATCCGGCCGCCGCCGAACAGCGCGTCAGGGTCGGCCGGCTGGAACCACATTTCCGGCGTCAGGCCGACGACCGTCAGCCAGAGGACCGAGGCGGTGACCGGGAAAGAGGCGGCCAGCAACAGGATCGCCGCCGCCGCAAGACCGCCGAGCAGCAGCCAGAAAACGGGCGGCCCGACCAGCGCGGCCGCCGCCAGCAACACGGCGCCAAGCGCGACCCATGCGCCAGAGCCATTCGCGCGGATGACGGTGCCGGACATCGTCGTTTCTTAACAGCGCGCCCGTGATCCCGCCACGCGGCCGCAACAAGGCGACACGCTGGCACGCCCGTTGCTTCGCGGAAACGGGGGGCGCGATGGCGGGCGACCGGCGCCACGCCGCGCACCCCGCGGAGGAGTAACGATGGCCCTGTTCCGACGTTCGCTACTATCGATCGCCGCCGCAGCCGCGTTAGCGGTCGGCGCCGGCGGGTCCGCGCGCGCAGCCGATGACACGATCAAGGTCGGCATCCTTCATTCCCTCTCCGGCACCATGGCGATCAGCGAGGCGCCGCTGAAAGACGTCATGCTGATGCTGATCGACGAGCAGAACAAAAAGGGCGGCCTGCTCGGCAAGAAGCTCGAGGCGGTCGTCGTCGATCCGGCGTCGAACTGGCCGCTGTTTGCCGAAAAGACCCGCGAGCTGATCTCACAGGATCATGTCGCCGCGATCTTTGGCTGCTGGACCTCGGTGTCGCGCAAATCCGTGCTGCCGGTCGTCGAGGAACTGCACGGGCTGCTGTTCTACCCGGTCCA
>CAYSTX010000251.1:0-5634 GCA_964434035.1 uncultured Acetobacteraceae bacterium | reverse complement strand
AGGAACCCCAGGATCTCATGCGACGCACGGGCCGGGTTCGCCGAGGCGCCGACCAGCGCGACGCGTCGGGTTTCGGTCAGGATGCGGCGGATCGTCGCATCGTCCAGTCCGTCGATCGGGGCGGTGCTCATGCTGAAAGATGTCGTGCGGCGCGGCGCCCTGTGCAAGCTCCGCCGGCTTGTGCTTGCCCGTGGCCGGACCATGGTGCTTTATCCGGCGCCCGCCCGACCCTTTCGCAACCTTGGCCGCCGCATGAACCCCGCCTCCATCGACGCCGCCGCTCGCGACGCCGCCAGCTCCGAGGCCAAGCGGGCGCCTAGTTTCCAGGACATCATCCTGCGGCTGCACGCGTTTTGGGCGGCGCGGGGGTGCGTCATCCTGCAGCCGTACGATATCGAGATGGGCGCGGGCACGTTTCATCCGGCGACCACCTTGCGCGCCCTCGGTCCGCGCCCGTGGCGCGCCGCCTACGTGCAGCCGAGCCGCCGGCCCTCCGACGGCCGGTATGGCGAGAACCCGAACCGGCTGCAGCATTACTATCAGTATCAGGTCATCATGAAGCCGAGCCCGGCGGACGCGCAGGCGCTGCTGCTCGACAGCTACCGCGCGATCGGGCTCGACCCGCTGCGCCACGATTTCCGCTTTGTCGAGGACGATTGGGAAAGCCCGACGCTCGGCGCCTGGGGCCTTGGGTGGGAGGTTTGGTGCGACGGGATGGAGGTCGGGCAGTTTACCTACTTCCAGCAGATCGGCGGCTTCCCGGTCGTGTTGCCGAGTTTCGAGATGACCTACGGCCTCGAACGCCTCGCGATGTATGTGCAGAACGTTGAGCGCGTCTATGACCTCGACTTCAACGGCGCCGGCGTCACCTATGGCGACGTGTTTCTGCGCGCCGAGCGGGAATACAGCGCGTTCAATTTCGAAGCCGCCGACACCGCGATGCTGACCCGCCATTTCGCGGACGCCGAGGCCGAATGCGCCGCCCTCGTCGCGGCGGGGTTGCCGCTGCCAGCGTATGATCAGTGCATCAAGGCGAGCCATCTGTTCAACCTGCTCGACGCGCGCGGCGTCATCAGCGTCGCCGAACGCGCCGCCTATATCGGCCGCGTCCGCGCGCTCGCCCGTGCCTGCTGTGAGGGATGGCTCGCGGGGGAGACGGCGTGACGCCGGCACGCGCCGCATTCTTCCTCGAGCTGTTCAGCGAGGAAATCCCGGCCCGCATGCAGGCGCGTGCCGCCGATGATCTCGCGCGCCTGATCGCCGAGGCGCTGTCGCCGCTGTCGCCCGCCGACCTCCGCAATTTCGCCGGCCCCCGCCGGATCGCCCTCGCCGCCGACATCGCCGCCGAACAGCCGCCAACGAGCGTCAACGAACGCGGCCCGCGCGTGACCGCGCCGGAGCAGGCATTGGCCGGTTTCCTCCGCAAGCATGGCGCGTCGCGGGACGAGTTGCGCGAAGAGGGCAATTTCTGGGTGCTGGAACGGCAGACGCCGGCGGTTGACGCTGCGACGCTGATCGCGCGCGCACTGCCGCCGCTGCTGCGACGCTTTCCATGGCCGAAGTCCATGCGCTGGGGTGGTAGCAGCGCGTTTGTCTGGGTGCGTCCGTTGCGTCGGATCGTCTGCCTGCTCGACACCGCCGTCGTGCCGTTCTCCCTCGCTGATGGTGCGGATGACGGGCACGGACTGGTTTCGGGCGATACGACCGAGGGTCATCGCTTCCACGCGCCCGCGCCGTTCGCAGTGCGGTCCGTCGAGGAGTGGCGAGACGGATTGCTGGCTCGCCGCGTCGTCGTCGATGCGGCCGAGCGGCGGCGGCTGATCGCTGACGGGGTCGCGCGGCTGGCTGCCGACGAGGGTTTGTCGGTCGTCGATGATCCGGGTCTGCTCGATGAGGTCGCGGGGCTTGTCGAATGGCCTGTGCCGCTGCTCGGCCGGATCGACGATGCGTTTATGGATTTACCATCCGAGGTCATGCAGGTCTCGATGCGGGTCAATCAGCGCTACTTCGCGCTCCGCACGCAACACGGTCGCGCGGCACCACGCTTCGCGTTCGTCGCCAACATCGAAGCGGTCGATGGCGGTGCGGCGATTATCGCGGGTAACGAGCGCGTGCTGCGGGCGCGGTTCGCCGATGCGCGGCATTTCTGGGATCTTGACCGGCGGACGAAGCTGATCGACCGCGTCCCGGCGCTCGACGCGGTGACGTTTCACGCGCGCCTCGGCACGCAGGGCGAGCGCGTCGCCCGGATCGAGCGTCTGGCCGTCGCGATCGCTCCGATGCTGGACGCGGACCCCGCACTCGCCGCCCGCGCGGCCCTCCTCGCCAAGGCCGATCTGACAACCGGCATGGTCGGCGAGTTTCCCGAATTGCAGGGGGTCATGGGCGGCTATTACGCGCGCCACGACAATGAGCCGGACGCGGTCGCCGACGCCGTGCGGGACCATTACGCGCCGCGCGGCCCGACCGAGCCAGTGCCCACCGCGCCGATTACCATCGCCGTCGCGCTCGCCGACAAGCTCGACACGCTCGCAAGCTTCTTTGCGATCGGGGAGGCGCCGACCGGCTCGGGCGACCCGTATGCGCTGCGGCGCGCCGCACTCGGCGTAATCCGGCTCATCCGCGAAAACGGCCTGCGGTTGCCGCTCGGGCTCCTGATCGCGGCGGCCGGAGCGGATGCGGAAACGGCTTCATCGCTCGGTGCGTTCCTGTTGGAGCGGCTCCGCGTGCAGCTCCGCGCCGAGGGGGCGCGGCACGACGTTTTGGCCGCCGTCATGGCGACCGAAGGCGCCGGGGACGACATCGTGCGACTGCTGGCGCGGGCCGATGCGGTTGCGGCGCTGCTCGGCACGGACGATGGACGCGACCTGCTCGCCGCCCATCGCCGCGCCGCCAACATCCTGCGCATCGAGGACCGGCGCGACGGCCCGCACACGGGTGCGCCCGATCCGGACCTATTCGTCCAGCCGGAGGAGCGGGCGCTGTCGGACGCGCTGAACGGCGCGGCCAACGCGATCGGCGCGCGCCTCGCGGCCGAGGATGATGCCGGTGCCATGGCCGCGATGGCCGGACTTCGCTCGCCGATCGACCGGTTCTTCGATACGGTAACCGTGAACGCACCGGAACCGGCGCTTCGGCAAAATCGTTTGCGTTTGCTGGCGCGCGTCAGGGAGACGCTCGACCAGGCGGCTGATTTTGCCCGGATCGAAGGCTGAAACAGAGAATAGGATGCCAGGCGTTATGACGACCAAGTGGGTTTATAGCTTCGGGGCCGGCCATAACGAGGGCCGAGCGGACATGCGCAACCTGCTGGGCGGCAAGGGCGCCAACCTCGCCGAAATGGCGAGCATCGGCCTGCCAGTCCCGCCCGGGTTCACCATTACGACCGAGGTCTGCACCGCGTTCTACAAGAACAACCGCCGTTATCCGGACGGGCTCGGCGAAGAGGTCCGCGTCGCCCTCGACCGGGTCGAGAAGGCAGTCGGCCTCCGCTTCGGCGATCCGACACGGCCGCTGCTGGTGTCCGTCCGCTCCGGCGCCCGCGTCTCGATGCCCGGCATGATGGACACCGTGCTCAACCTCGGCCTCAACGACCGCACCGTCGAAGGCCTGGCCGCCGCGTCCGGCGACCCGCGCTTCGCGTGGGACAGCTATCGCCGGTTCATCCAGATGTACGGAGGCGTCGTGCTCGGCGTCGATCATCACCGGTTCGAGGAGATCATCGAGACGGTGAAACTCGACGCCGGCGTGATCGAGGACACGGCGCTCACGGCCGAGCAGTGGCGCCATGTCGTTTCGGGCTATATCGACATGGTCGAGCGCGAAACCGGCGCGCCGTTCCCGCTTGAGCCGGAGGCGCAGCTTTGGGGCGCGATCGGCGCGGTGTTCGGCAGCTGGATGAACCCACGCGCGAACACATATCGCCGCCTGCACGACATCCCCGCCGACTGGGGCACCGCCGTCAACGTGCAGGCGATGGTGTTTGGCAACATGGGCGATGATTGCGCGACCGGCGTCTGCTTCACGCGCGACCCGTCGACCGGCGAAAACACGTTTTACGGCGAATACCTCGTCAACGCTCAGGGCGAGGACGTCGTCGCTGGCATCCGCACGCCGCAGCCGCTCTCCGCACAGCGCGCGAAACCCGGCGAGGTCGCGATGGAAACCGCGATGCCGGAAGCCTACGCCGAGCTGCTCGCCGTGCGCGAGACGCTCGAGAAGCATTACCACGACATGCAGGACATCGAGTTCACCGTCCAGAAGAACAAGCTCTATATGTTGCAGACTCGCAACGGAAAGCGCACGGTCGCGGCGAGCCTGCGGATGGCGGTCGATATGGCCAATGAGGGGCTGATCGACCGGCGGGAAGCGATCACGCGCGTCAATCCGGCGGCGCTCGACCAACTGCTGCACCCGACGCTCGACCCGAAGGCGCCGCGCACGCTGTTGTCGAAGGGCCTGCCGGCGAGCCCCGGTGCCGCAAGTGGCATCGTCGTCTTCAACGCCGACGATGCGGAGCTGCGCGCGGCGAAAGGCGAGTCGGTCGTGCTGGTTCGGATTGAAACCAGTCCGGAAGACATCCACGGCATGCACGCCGCCCGCGGCATCATCACGACGCGCGGCGGCATGACGAGCCACGCGGCGGTCGTCGCGCGCGGCATGGGCCGGCCCTGCGTCGCCGGCGCGGGCGGCATCTCGGTCGATTACGTGGCGGGCACACTGACCGCTGGCGGGCTCGTCGTGCGCGCGGGTGAGACCGTGACGCTCGACGGCGGCACGGGCGAGGTGTTCGCGGGCGCCGTCGCGATGGTCGAGCCGGCGATGAACGACGATTTCACCACGCTGATGGAATGGGCCGACGCGACGCGGCGGATGAAGGTGCGCGCCAACGCCGAAACGCCGCTCGACGCCGAAACCGCCCGCCGCTTTGGGGCGGAAGGGATCGGCCTCTGCCGCACGGAGCATATGTTCTTCGACCCCGATCGCATCGGCGCTGTGCGCCAGATGATCATGGCGAGCGACGAGTCCGGCCGCCGCACGGCGCTCGAACGGCTGCTGCCGTTCCAGCGGGACGATTTCCACCGGTTGTTCAAGATCATGGCCGGCCTGCCGGTCACGGTGCGTCTGCTCGACCCGCCGCTGCACGAGTTCCTGCCGCACGCCGACGCCGAATTCGCCGAGCTTGCGGCCGCCGTCGGCAGCGATGTTGCGACCATGCGCCGCCGCGCCGCCGACCTCGCCGAAGCAAACCCGATGCTCGGTCATCGCGGCTGCCGCCTCGGCATCACGTTTCCCGAGATCTACGAGATGCAGGCCCGCGCGATCTTCGAGGGCGCTTTATCGGTTGCAGCCGAAACCGGTCAGGCGCCGGTGCCCGAAATCATGATCCCGCTGATCGCCACGCGGAAAGAACTCGAGATCACGCGCGCCGAGATCGATCGCGTCGCGCGTGAGGTGTTCGCCCGCGAGGGCCGCACGCTCGACTACAGCGTCGGCACAATGATCGAACTGCCGCGCGCCGCCATCATCGCCGACAAGATCGCCGAGATCGCCGATTTCTTCAGCTTCGGCACGAACGACCTGACGCAAACCGCATTTGGCCTGTCGCGCGACGACGCGGGCAAGTTCCTCCCG
>CAYSTX010000250.1:0-5646 GCA_964434035.1 uncultured Acetobacteraceae bacterium | reverse complement strand
CAGCCGCGATCACGACGCGCAAGGCCGGGCTGGACGTGCTCGTGCTGGAGAAAGAGGCGCAGTTCGGCGGGACTACCGCCTACTCCGGCGGCGTCCTTTGGATTCCCGGCAATCCGCACACGCAATGCAACGGCATCTCGGACAGCACGGGGCGGCTGCACGATGGTGGCCTGCCTACCTCAGCGCGTCAGGCCATCTGGTCGTGGCAGAGGAGAACCGCCTGCTGCGCACGGCCGGCCTGTCTTCGCTTGCAACAAGAAAGGCGACCGTGTGAGCGCCACCCGCGCTGCCCTATTCCGCCGCGAGCGCGGGAGGCTCGTCACCTTCCGGCTCAGCGCCCCTGCGTGCCGCATCGGCCTCGACGGCGGGCAGGTTGGCGAGCAGCCGCTGCAGCAGCTCGATCAGGAAGTCCGTCTCGGCCTGGGTGAAGCCCTCCAGCAGACGCGCCTCGCGCGCCCGCGCCACCTCCAGCACACGTGCATGGATACCCCGGCCCTCGCGCGTCAGCGCCGCTTCCTGCCGGCGCCCGCCGGCGGAACGCGTGCGGATGTATCCGCGGTCTTCCAGCAGGTGCAGGCTGCGGCTGATGGAGGCCTTGTCCAGCCCGATCGTCTGCGAGAGCTGGGCCCCCGTGGACCACGGCTCGGCGGCGAGCTGGGCCAGCACCCGCCACTCGACGACACCCAGATCGAACCGTGCCCGGTATTCCTGCGACGCGCCACTCGACAGCTTGTT
The DNA here is from genome assembly GCA_964434035.1 of uncultured Acetobacteraceae bacterium. Classification (GTDB taxonomy): domain Bacteria; phylum Pseudomonadota; class Alphaproteobacteria; order Acetobacterales; family Acetobacteraceae; genus CAYSTX01. The sequence continues at coordinate 4,911 of CAYSTX010000250.1, read as the reverse complement.
CGACAGGCTGGTCGTGATGGCGCCGATGCAACGGCTGAGGTCGAACCGCGGCGTCTCCTCGATGTGCGGCAAGTCGTCCAAGGCGATCTCCTTCTCTCCTCTGTTTGTAGGGATCGCAACACTGGATGTCCACTGGAGGAGATGGATGGCATTCGCCGACGCGGACGACGCATCCGCGACGGCCGCAACCTAGGAGGACGCGATGCGCACTCATGTCGCCATCATCGGCGCCGGCCCCGCCGGTCTGCTGCTCGGCCGCCTGTTGGAGCAACGCGGCATCGACACGATCATCCTCGAGCGGCGCTCCGCCGAGTACGTGCTCGGGCGCATTCGCGCAGGCATCCTGGAGCACGGCACGCGGCGTGTGCTCAACGAGGCCGGCGTCGGTGCGCGGATGGAGGCCGAAGGCTTGCCGCACGAAGGGGTGGAGCTGTGTTTCGACGGCGTCTCGCATCGGTTCGACTTCTGTGACCTGGTGGGGCGAGAGGTCATGGTCTATGGCCAGACGGAGGTGACGCGCGACCTGATGGACGCGCGCGCCAGATCAGGCCTGCCGACGGTCTACGAGGCCGAGAACGTCGCGCTGCACGACTTCGACAGCCCGCGGCCGCGCGTGACGTGGCAGAAGGACGGCGTGGCCTGCGAGATAGCGTGCGACTTCATCGCGGGATGCGACGGGTTCCACGGCGTCTCCCGCGGCTCAGTGTCCGAAGCGGCGATCAGCAGTTTCGAACGGATCTATCCGTTCGGCTGGTTGGGCGTACTGGCCGACCAACCCCCAGTCGCACCGGAGCTGATCTACGCCAACCACCCCAGAGGCTTCGCGCTGTGCTCGATGCGCTCGGCCACGAGAAGCCGGTATTACATCCAGTGCCCGGCGGGCACGGACGTGCAGACATGGTCGGACCAGCGTTTCTGGGACGAGCTGCGCCGTCGTCTGCCGCAAGCGGCCGCCGAGGCGCTGCGCACGGGACCGAGCCTGGAAAAGAGCATTGCGCCGCTGCGCAGCTTCGTTGCCGAACCGATGAGATTCGGCCGGCTGTTCCTGGCCGGTGACGCGGCGCACATCGTCCCGCCGACGGGTGCCAAGGGATTGAACCTCGCGGTCAGCGATGTGGCGTACCTCGCCGAGGCACTGGGCGAGTACTACACCGAGGCCTCCGAGCGTGGGATCGACGGCTATTCGGCCCGTGCGTTGCTGCGGATCTGGAAGGCGGAGCGGTTCTCGTGGTGGATGACCACCATGCTGCACCGTTTCCCCGACGCGAGCGCGTTCGAGCGGCGGCTGCAGCGCGCTGAATTCGAACATCTCACAGGCTCCCGGGCGGCCGCCCAGGCAATGGCCGAGAGCTACACAGGCCCGCCGATGTAGGGGTCCTGCTGCAACGCGGCGCGAGAGGGCTAAAAGACCCCTCACTGTCGTGAACGCCCGAACGTGTTTTCCCGGAACGCGAGCTTCACCGTATATTGCGTCGTGCGTGAAGGTCACGGGGACGTTCGGACGCTATTCTGAAGCGTTCAAAGCCGGCGCCGAAGGCGATCGGGAACAGCCCGAGCCTTGGCGTTTTAAACCGAGGGACATCGTACACGCGAGGTTTCCACTATGCCGAAGATTCTTCTATCCGCCGATGCGGAGCCAACGCCCAGTGTTCCGTCTCGCTGGTGACGCGCGCTCATGAGCGAGCCGTCTAGTCAATCACGAAAAAAACAGCCCGCGCTGCCGACGCCGAGTGAGCTGATGAAGTTGGCCGGCCGTCCACCAGAGCTGATCGCGCATTCAGCATGGAGTGAGGCGCGCGAGGCTGTCGTCGCCCTGGTCAGTAACGGCCCCACACTGATCGCCCTGCTCGGGCCGCCGGGGACCGGCAAGACCGCCCTGCTGCGCGATCTGGCGACGAGTCTTGCTGAACTCGGCCGCGCCGTCTGCCTGCTGGAATTCGGCGATAGCCCGCGTGATATCGGGGCTGCCGACGTCGTTCTGGTGGACGAAGCGGATCGGATCAGTGCGTCCCGGCTTGACGAGTTGCGCGGCCTCAAAGGCGTTTCCGTCATCCTGGCTGCTCTACCCGCCAGCCGAGACCGCTTTGCAAGCTACCCTGGTGCAAATGTCATCGAGCTCCCCGTGCTGTCCCTGGAAGAGGCGTGCCTATTTGTGGGGAAGCGCCTGGAGCAACTGGGACTGCCGAAGAGGATTCTGACCGACGCTGCATGGGCGCGGCTCATTGCTCATGGCCGCGGGGTGCCACGCCTGCTCGTGGTCTTGCTCGGGCATGCGCTATTTCTCGCCAGCGAAGACGAAGCTGCACATGTGACTGCCGCCCACGTGGACGAAGCTGTCGTAGCACGCTTGGGTGACCTACAGGCCGACACAGTCAAGCAGGCCGACACAGCCAAACCAGTCCGCACGGAACCTGTCGTTCCTCGAGATCTCGTTCAGGCACGCGCTTCCGCGATCCATGCCGGAGCGGACGGTACCGCTTCCGAACGAGGGCGGGATTTGATCCCTGCGATGCCACCGCCAAGCCGGTTGGGGTCGTCCGTATTCGTGGGGCTGTACGTGGCGGCGGTCGTGGCAATCTACGGTATTCCCGCAGCGGCGCTGCTGACTTGGGGTGTACCCTGGCACACGGGAAAGATGGCGCCGCCTGGGGTAGAGACGCTCGTCCGAACACAAATGGCCGCGGACACCGCCAGGACCGACCAGGTCGCTGCGATCGCGCCGGGCGCCGCCATCTCCACGCCGGTGACGGTCGGAGAAGGGCCAGCCGGACCAGGCGCCGCCGACCAGGCAGACACGGTTCAGCCAATTCCTCCGCCACCGGTCGAGGCCCCGATTGAGCCGGGCCATGCTGCGTCCCAGCAAGGCACGGCACAGAATCAGGCCCCAGCGGCGGTCGTCGACAGGTCTACGTCGCACGCGGACGGAGCCGGGCCAGCCGGACCAGGCGCCGCCGACCAGGCAGCCACGGCTCAGCCAGTCCCTCCGCCACCGGTCGCGGCCACGATTGGGCCCGACAATGCTGCGTCCCAGCAGGCTGCGGCACAGAATCAGGCCCCCGCGGTGGCTGCCGGCACCTCTAAGCCACAGGCGGAGGTAGCCGGGCCAGCCGGACAAGGCGCCGCGGACCAGGCGGTCTCGATTAAGCCTGTCCCTCCGCCACCGGTCGCGGCCCCGATTGGGCCAGACAACGCTGCGTCCCGGCAAGCTACGGCGCGGAATGAGGCCCCCGATGTGGCCGCCGGCACAACAGCGAACCTGGCTTCAGATGCATCGCCGCCACGCATCGTGCCGACGACGGCCCCGCCGGGTGGCGCGACAGCAGTCCCGCCGTCCAGCCCTGTATCGACTAACGCGGCGCCGTCTGCACCTGACCGGAGCACAGCACCGAAGAGTGCCTCAAGAACCGAGCCCCGCCGAACCGTTGTGCGAACAGCGCAACGCACAGGCTCGGATGAAAAGGTGGCGCGCAAACCAAGGGAGACTGCCGCAACCAGCGCGAAACTGGGTCGGTTGCTATCGCAAATCGATGGGTGGTCCCGTGAATCGGCACCGGAGGGCTGGCGCGCGGCAACGGCGCATGGACGGACCGTGCAGAAAAGCGCCGAAAACGACGCCCTGGTAGACGATCAGCAGGCGGTCACTCCCGTACCATCTAGCGGGGCTGCCTTTCGGCCAAAGCAATTGGCCATGCGCGAGGCTCGGTCACCGGTACAAAACTTGCTGTCAGCGCGAAGGGCACTGGCGGATCATAACCCATCCGCGGCCCGTGGTCTGTTGGAAGCGGCTGAAACGTCGATCGTTTTCGACGCGGGGGCACCTGAGCGCGCCGGCATTGCCGCGACGCAGATTGGCAACGCGCTCGGTTTGCTGAACTCTGGTGATATAGCGAGTGCGATGCCGTACGTGGAAAGAGCGATCACGGCGATGGGACCGACGTCTTGAACCATGAGCCGGAAGGCACTGATCCTCTGCGTCGCATGGTAGCGTTGTTACAACAGAAACAACTACACGAACTGCAGGAGTATGGAACAGGTCGCGGAGCGCACGCGAAAGTTGACCTATGCCAACTCACCACAAGGAGCAGTCCGCGAGCACACGCGACGGATGCAGAGCGCGCAAGATGCAACGGAGCTGACTACCGAGGCAGACCTGCTTCGGTAAACGTGCGAACGTCCAACACTAGCCAACGCGGTCCCGGCTTGCGGCAGGCTATCCCAACCACTCGGTATTGCGTTGCCCTGCTGGCAATGACTTCCTCGTAGTCCCGGCACCATCCATCAGTGCGAGAATAAACGGTGTCGATGGGCGCGATGCTGCCACGCACGTCGCCTGAAGCGCTCCAGGAAGTCGTTTCCCCGCCCACGTTCCGCTCGAGCGCTTGCTGCCATGCAACGAAGCGCCGCGTTTGAGCTGACTCATCTAGAGATGGAAGACTGCTAGACGGTGTCGCACCGGGAACCGCACAGGCTGATAGCACAGCGAGGGGAACTAACAGGTAGAGGTGTTTCATGGCGCCACGATTGCTTCGTGTTATCTGAAACCAAGAGACGCGCGAGCGTGATGAAGAGTGCGTCAGTTACCAGATCGTGATGGTGCGATCAGTGGTAAAGATCATGAGCACGCGCTGTATGCGATGAGGTCCTTGTGAGCAGCGAAGCGGCGGAGCCCACGATGGGAACTGGTTTCTCACGGCGATTGATGCTTGGCAGAGCCGCGATCGCGTTCGGTCTTGTACTCACCAAGAACTGGGTGCCGTTTTCTGACTCCCCGGCCCTGGCCCACGGTGGCGGTGGCGGTGGCGGCGGCAACGGCGGTGGCGGCGGCGGCAACGGTGGCGGCGGCAACGGTGGCGGCTGGGGTTGCGGCGCGGGCGGAAGCCGAAGGCGCGGGCGGCCCCAACGCCAGCGACC
>CAYSTX010000249.1:0-5648 GCA_964434035.1 uncultured Acetobacteraceae bacterium | reverse complement strand
TGGCGCACCCGGAAGGACTCGAACCTCCAACCCCCAGATTCGTAGTCTGGTGCTCTATCCAGTTGAGCTACGGGTGCTGACCAGAGGCGCGCATCTAGCGGAAGGGCCCGGCAGGGGCAACCCCGGTTCGCGGCCAGTCAGCGTGAGGGCGGTCCCGCCGGCTCCCGCACCTTCTCCTTCGGTACCATCAAGCCAACGATAACGCAGCCAAACACGGACCCCAGCACGGTCACGATCACCACGAGCCAGCGGACGCGGAGGGCGACTGCGCGGGCCTCGGCGGCGATTTCGGTGTGCATGCGCGCCCGCTCGGCCGCAATCCGCGCCGGCAGCCCGGCCTTGTCGCCGGCAAGCGCCGGGGCGCTGTCGCCGAGACTGTCGGCGAGCGATTTCGGGTCGGCGCCGGTGAGCACGAGGTCGAGTGCTGTGTCGCGCAGCGCCATCCGCTCGACCGGGATCTCCAGCGTGTAGCTCGCAAACAGGCCGGTCAGCCCGACGACCACGATCGTCATCACCAGGAACGCCATCCAAGTGAAGGTGCCGCGCGGCGTGGTCGCGACGTGCGTCATGTTCGGCGCGTCATGCTAGTTGGAAACCCCCGTAAAGTGGACGAGCGTGCGCGTCTTGAGGTCGACGGTCACGAAATCGTCCGGTGTCGCGACACCCGGCCCGTCGCTCGCCGGATGATACTCGATCCGAAGCTGCGCCGCCGTCACGACTAGACGGAGATAGCCGTAATCCTGGCTGTCGTAGTTCTCCAGCACGATCGTGTCGCCGCCTGTCGCAGGATCGGGGATGACCATCGGCGTGCGCATCGCCTGATCCATCGTGCGCGGGGCAAGCCGCCCGAGCCCGTGGCCGCCGTTGCCCGCGATGATGTAGGGGATCTGCGTCTTGCCGCGCACGCGCGTGAACCGCTGATAGTTGTGCGCGTGCCCCGACAACACCGCATGCGGCCAAACCCCGACATCATTGCAGACGGCATCGATCTCGCCGCGCATCTTCGGGCTCGAGCCATGCTCGTCGCCTGCCGTGTAGGCTGGATGGTGATGGGCGATGATGAGCGCGCCCTGATACCGCTGCTTCTTCACCCGCGTCAGCGCCGCCGTCAGATACTCGATCTGCGCGTCGGTCACGTCGGGAAACATCCCGCCCTGGCTCGAGATCACGCCCGGATCCTCGAGAATGTTCGAGTAGAGACAAAGGATGCGGACAAACGGCGCCTCCAGCGTAAAGAACACGCCCGGCTGGATCATCGCGGTGCGGTCGAGACCGCCCGCGTCGTCGGTGCGGACCGGCTCGGTCGCGCAGAAATTGCGGAGGTAGGCGTCGAGTGTCGGGACGGTCGAGCCGGGGGCGACGATGCCGTCATGGTTGCCGGCGAGCGCGATGATCGGCGCCGGATAGGTCCGGTACGGCTCATAGAACTGGTCGTAGTAGTACCGCGCCTCGCCGAACGAATAGATCAGGTCGCCGAGGTGGAGGAAAAACGTCGGCATCTCCTTTTTGTCCGTCGTGTCGAAGTCCGACGCGAGCTTGTCAGCGACCTGATTCTGCGGCCCGGTCGAGCCGGTGTTGCCGGTGTCGCCCAGCGCGTGAAACACGATCTGCCCGGCATCGAGCGCCGCCTGTTCCATGCCCGGACCGGCCGAGCCCCAGGCCTGCGCGAGGCTGAAGACGGGCTCAACACCGCCGCGCGGCATCGGAAACCCGATCGGCTGCGGGTGGCGGTTCGCGTCGAGGATACGATAGGCGGCCGCGTCGCTCGCGTGCGGCACGCGGAACCGGGCCGGATCGGGTGTATAGATCGGCTGCGCGAAATGCGGCTCTCCGGGCGCGGGCGTCAGTGCCGCGGGACCGGCGGCGGCCGGCACCGCTGGCGCGCGCCGCGTCCGGCGGGTCGGCGTGGGTTTGGGCGTGTTTCTAGGCGTGCGTGTCATTAATAGAGAACCTCTGGTTGCAGCCGGCCGACCCTAGGCAGGCGGTCTTGCCCTCGTCCACCTAGCGCACGCGGCGTTGACAGCCTGGTGTCAGGGCGCCTATCTCCGCCGATCCGGGACGCACCGCGCCTCCGGTCCCCGCAATGCGCGGGGGCTCCGCCGCTCCGCGAGGGTTCGCGCAGCGGCGCTTTTGTCGTTGCGAGGGGTTTGAGACGCCGTGTTTGAGGCGCTGTCCGACAAGCTAACCGGCGTGTTCGACCGTCTGCGCGGGCGTGGCGCGCTGACGGAGACCGACATCGCCGAGGCGCTGCGCGAGGTGCGGCTCGCCCTGCTCGATGCCGACGTCGCCCTGCCGGTCGTGCGCGACTTCATCACCAAGGTGCGGGACCGGGCGATCGGCTCCGAGGTGCTGGGCTCCGTCACGCCCGGTCAGCAGGTCGTCAAGATCGTCAATGACGTGATGATCGAGGCGCTCGGTGGCGAAGGTGCGGTCCCGCTCAACCTCAACGCCGCCGCCCCGGTGCCGATCCTGATGGTCGGGCTGCAGGGCTCGGGCAAGACGACGACGGCGGGCAAGATCGCGCTGCGACTTCGCGAGCGAATGCGCAAGCGGATCCTTCTGGCGAGCCTCGATACGCAGCGCCCGGCGGCGCAGCTGCAGTTGGCACAGCTCGCCGAGCGCGCGGGCGTCAGCAGCCTGCCGATTATCGCCGGCCAGACCCCGACCGAGATCGCACGCCGCGCCATGGATACGGGACGCCGCGAAGGCTTCGACATCGTCGTGCTGGACACCGCCGGCCGCCTCGCGATCAACGAGGCGCTGATGGAGGAGGTGCGCGCGATTCGCGCCGCGACCGACCCGGCCGAGACGCTGCTGGTTGTCGACGCGATGACCGGTCAGGACGCTGTGACGACGGCGCGCGCGTTCAATGAAGCGGTCGGCGTCACCGGCATCGTCATGACCCGCATGGACGGCGACGCCCGCGGCGGTGCGGCGCTCTCGATGCGGGCGATCACCGGCGCGCCGATCAAGCTGACCGGCCTCGGCGAAAAGCTCGACGCGCTCGAGGATTTCCACCCGGAGCGCGTCGCCGGCCGCATCCTTGGCATGGGCGACATCGTCGGCCTGGTCGAGCGGGCGAGCGAGACGGTTGACCGCGACGAGGCGGAAAAGCTCGCCAAAAAGATGGCCAAGGGGTCGTTCGACCTCGAGGACTACGCCTCGCAGCTCAAGCAGATCAACAAAATGGGGAGCCTGTCGGGCATCCTCGGGATGCTGCCCGGCGTCGGCAAGATCAAGTCGCAGATCGAGAACGCCGACCTCGACCGCACGATGCTGAAGCGGCAGGCGGCGATCATCTCGTCCATGACGCCGGCCGAGCGGCGGACGCCGGACATGATCAAGGCGTCGCGCAAGAAGCGCATCGCGGCGGGCTCGGGCACGACGGTTCAGGACGTGAACCGGCTGCTCAAGCAGTTCGACGAGATATCGACGATGATGAAGCGGATGAACAAGCTCGGGCAGAAGGGGCTGATGCGCCACGGCCTGTCCGCACTGATGCCACGCGGCGCCGCTCCTCCAGGGGGCGGTCGCCGTCCACATTAACAATTTCGTACGCAACCAAACCAGACGAGAAAGAGACAGACACAGCATGAGCCTCAAGATCCGCCTCGCCCGCGCCGGCGCGAAGAAGCGCCCGTACTACCACATCGTCGTCGCCGACAGCCGCAGCCCCCGCGACGGCCGTTTCATCGAGCGCGTCGGCAGCTATGACCCGATGCTGCCGGCCGACCACGCCGACCGCGTGCGGCTGGTCGATGCGCGGATCACGCATTGGCTGAGCCAGGGTGCAGTCGCGACCGACCGCGTCGCCCGCTTCCTCGGCCGCGCCGGCCTCGCGCCGATGCCGACCTGGCGCGAGCAGCCGGTCCAGTCCGCGCCAAAGAAGAAGGCGCAGGAGCGCGCCAAGGCTGCCGCCGCGGCGGCCGGCTGAGTCAGCAAGGGTCGTATCGGACGCAACCACCGTGGACACGCGCATCCTGCTCGGCGTGATCGGCCGGCCGCATGGCGTGCGGGGGCTCGTGCACGTCACGAGCTACACGGACGACAAGGCGGCGCTCACCGCCTACGGCCCGCTCAGCGACGAGCTCGGCCGACGCTTTCGCCTGTCCTGGCGAGGCGAAGGCGTGGCCGCGGTTGAGATGCTGACCGAGACGGGCGCGGAACCGGTGCGTGACCGCGACGCGGCGGCAAAGCTGACGAACGTCCGGCTCTATGTCGGCCGCGACGCGCTGCCACCGCCCGATGATGCGGACGAGGTCTACGTCGCGGACCTGATCGGCCTGACCGCCGTGGGCGCGGACGGCGCGGCACTCGGCACCGTCGTCGCCGTGCATGATTACGGCGGCGGCACGAGCCTGGAAATCGGGCGCGATGGCGCGGCCCCGCTACTGCTGCCGTTTACGCGCGCCGCGGTGCCCGACATCGACCTCGCCGCCCGCCGGTTGGTGGTCGCGCCGCCGGCCGAGATCGACGTGCGCCCCGCATGAGTGCCGCCACGCCCTGGCGCGCGAGCGTCGTCACGCTGTTTCCCGAGATGTTTCCAGGGATGCTCGGCCACGCGCTCGCCGGCCGCGCGCTTGCCTCGGGCCTATGGACGCTCGCGCTCGAAAACCCGCGCGATCACGCGCCCGGCCGGCACCGCAGCGTCGATGACACGCCGTTCGGCGGGGGCGCCGGCATGGTGCTGCGCCCGGACGTGATGGATGCCGCAATCAACGCGGCGCGGCCGGCGGGCGATGCGCGCCCCGTCCTGTGCCTCACGCCGCGCGGCCGCCTTTTTCGGCAGTCGGACGCGGCGCGCCTCGCGGAAGGGCCGGGCGTCGTCCTCGTCTGCGGCCGCTATGAGGGCATCGACCAGCGCGTGATCGACGCGCACGAGATGGATGAGATCAGCGTCGGCGATTACGTGCTGTCGGGCGGTGAGCCGGCGGCGGCGATCGTGCTCGACGCCTGTATCCGCCTGCTGCCGGGCGTCATGGGCGCGGCCGAAAGTGCCGAGCAGGAGAGTTTTTCCGGCCTGCTCGGTGGCCTGCTCGAATATCCCCATTACACTAGGCCGGCCGAGTGGCAGGGGCGCACGGCGCCATCCGTCCTACTGTCAGGCGACCACGCCGCCATCGCCGCCTGGCGCCACGAACAGGCGCTCCGCACCACGCGGGAACGCCGCCCAGACCTGCTTGCAACCGACGTTGCCAGCGCGCCCGCCGACTCGTAATCACCTTGTCATCCAGAGGACCACGCACGTGAATATCATCCAGACCTATGAGGCCGAGCAGATCGCCCGCCTCTCCGCCGCCCGCGCCGTCCCCGTCTTCGCGCCCGGCGACACGCTTCGCATCGCCGTCAAGGTGATCGAGGGCGAGCGCACCCGCACGCAGAACTTCGAGGGCGTATGCATCGCGCGGTCCAACAAGGGGCTGAACAGCAACTTCACGGTCCGCAAGATCAGCTATGGCGAGGGCGTCGAGCGCGTCTTCCCGCTCTATTCGCCGACGATCGCCGAGATCTCCGTCATTCGCCGCGGCGACGTGCGGCGCGCGAAGCTCTATTATCTGCGCGACCGCAGCGGCAAGTCGGCCCGCATCGCCGAGCGCGCCCGCGCGGTCCCCGGTACGAACGACGCCGCCGCGCCGAACGGCACCACC
>CAYSTX010000248.1:0-5652 GCA_964434035.1 uncultured Acetobacteraceae bacterium | reverse complement strand
CGGCGGTAACTGGGGTTCGTCTCCCCTACGGGACGCCAATCTTTTCAATGACTTATGGGGCAATCCGGAGCGGGGCGGAAGTTTTTGCAACTCCCTTGCAACTCGATCCCCGCGCCGGAGCCCCAGGGACGCCGCCACACGGCGTCGAGGCGGCCCTCCACATATGACTTCTGCACAATGGTGGAGTTGGCACCGCAACAAATTGTCGGATAGGTTGGACGGTGCGAAGCACGGAGCGGCGGTGCAGGCGATTTTCGACAAGCACGAGGCCGAACGCTGCGCGGGTGCCGGTGGGGGGAAGGAGCGCGCGGCGGAATAGCATGGACGCGAGGACGTTTGGAACCGATGGCATCCCCAATCTGCACGATTGGGAGTTACACGCCGTTCTGATGGATAGACATAGCAAAACCCTTAAGCTCGGATTTCGCAGCCCGGACAGCGAAGCTACGATCGAGATTTCGTTTGAAAATATCGTTACATACAAAATCAACAACATCCAACATCAAAATGTTGTCTCCCGAATAATCGTCTCGGACACGTCCCACGACGCAGAATGTTTAGACAGACTAACGCGCTGGGCCTCCAGTGGGGCTGAAGGTCGCCTTATCATACCAGAACGTAACCTAGCGGCTATTCTGGAAAGAATTCATGCAGGCGAATTGGGCCTGTTTTACGTCGACCCATCTTGGGGAGCCGAAATAGGCGTCATTTATTCTAAGGCGGCGGCTTGCGGCCGCGCGGCAGACGTGCACCGCCTCCGCACCGCAGGGACGCCACCACACGGCGTCGAGGCGGCCGGCGCGTAGGTTCCATCCGGCCGGGTCGATCGCACCGCACTGGGCGGATGGCGCTTGACAGCGACGGTGTCGATTTAGGATTGAACCCTGATCAAAATGAAGGCGGGCGGAGGGGTTAGGCTGGCCCGTTCCATCAGGGAGACGATCGAATGACCGCCGCGATTGGCTGGGCTATCGTCGGCGCAATCGGGACTACGTTCTTGTCTGTGACCGGCAAGATTGCCTTTGAGTGCAGCCAACGCGACGCCGAGCGTCGCGGCACTGCTGCCGCCTTGGCGGGTGAAATTGGGGCCTACATTGACAACCTCAATCCCGATGTCGCTGCGCCAGCTTACCGGGCGCTCGCTGCTTTCGATCGAGAAGCCCGCGTCAAGAAACTTGCCGCTTTCCCCCCGCTTCCGACTGGTCATCCCGCTTATGACAAGCTCTCGGAAAAGATTGGCCTGCTACCGCCTCATCTAGTTCGAGAAATTTCGCGCCTTTAGAATGTCGCAACTTGCGTGCGGCTGTTCCTCACGCATTTTCGGACGCCCGAGTTTCTGGCCGCCGACGACGATTTTCAACAGAGGCTGATCGTGCAAGTCGCGGACGCGATGGACGATCATGCCCCAGCAGCCCGTGAAGCGGTAAGGCAGCTAGAGGAAATCGCGCTGCTTCCCTCGCCCGCTTCCTCGCTCCGACGCCGTGTCGATCGTGTTCGCGTCGCGATAGCGTGCGCGCTCAACTAATCTGTGCTGCGAGGAAGATCTTCGTCGGCGATCTTCCTTATCCGCCGCCCAGCCGAGCCTACGCGACCGCCCGGCCGTTGGGCTGGGCCGCGCCGTTCGGCTTCGGCATCGGCGGCAGCCCGTCGCCCTCGCCGCTACCGTCCGGACGCCCGCCGACTGCCTGCGGCATCAGCCGGTCCGCATCGCCGCCGCGAGGGTCAAGCCCAGCCTCCTGACGCGCCTCGTCGGCGGTCATCACGCCGGCCCGCACGGCGCCGATGTTCGTCGCCATCATCGATGCGTAGTCCCCGCGCGTCAGACCGCCCATGTCGAGTTCGAGGAAAAACCGGTCCGGGTCGTTGAAGACCGCACGCGCGAATTCGGCCTCGATGAGCTTGACCCACGGCAGCAGCGTGAATTGGGCGAACCACTGCGCGGCGGTCGCGGAGTTGGTGAACGTGCTGTGGTCCCAAATGCCGGCGATCGGCGGCGGCACGTTGAAAACCCGACACATTTCCTCGGCCGTGAAGCGGCGGCTTTCGAGCAACTGGGCGTCATCGGCGTTGATCCCCAGCGCCTCGGGCTTCATGCCTTCTTCCAAAACCAGCGCTCGCCGGGCGTTGGCTGTGCCGGCGTTCGCGTTGGTGATGGCTTGCGCGATCCGATTGGCGGCTTCCGTGCTCAATCGGCCGGGGTGCGTCAGCGCCAATGGCGGCGTCGCCTGATTGTCCCACATGCTGGTCGCATACGCCTGGATCGACAGCGCCTGTTGCAGCGGCATTCCGGCGCGCGAGAGACGCGACACGCCAAGAATGCCGGTGTCCGAGCGGTCGCGGAGATAGAAAACGTCCTCGACGAAATAGCGGCGCGGCACACCGGTTCCGCCCCACGGCGCGACGGTGCGGAGCGTGTCGAAGGCGAGCCGCGCCGAGGGCGCGAGCGACCCCATCGCCTCGGTCGGCGGCGTCGGCAGCAGGATCGGCTGGGCGTTCCACCAGGGCAGCGGATTGAGCGCGACCGGTTGCCCATTGCCGTCCCATTCCAGGGTCGATAGCGCGTTGCCGTAGAGCAGCACCGAGCCCATCGTGAAATTCACCCAGTCCGCCCAGGTCTGCAGGTGGTTCGGGCGTTTGATCAGCCGCGCGACCGGATGGTCCGGACGCTCGCGCCGCGTGCCGTCCGGCATCCGCTCGTAGATCAGCGCCGGCAGGCTCGCGAGCGCCGACGCGATGGCATTGACGCACGACAGCACCGTCGCGACGTTCTCTGCACCGTTGCGCGCGCCGTAATACGGGGGCGTGAGGTAGGAGCCGCTGAACGGCGGGGCCCAGGCACCGACGCCGCTGCGGCCCTCGGGAGCCTTGCCGCCGATCCAGCGGCCGATGCGCGCGCGCAGTGTCATGCGCGCCCCATCGGTGCGTGATGAACCGGCAGATGGATGGTTTCACCGTCCGGCAGGATCAGGGTGGCGCTGACGAGCGTGGGGTCAGTCGCCGCGCGGCGCTGTAGTTCCGCGCTCGCCTCCGCGATCGTCTCCGCCCGCGTCATCGGCTGGTCGGTGCCGCTGCGCAGGATCGACGCGGACGTCCACCGATCTCGGCTCATAACGCGAGCACCAGACGGCGGCGGCGAGCGGACCTTCTTCCCACCGCTGAGAAGAAGGCGGCGCGCGCTTGCACGACCGTCGACGGATACGCCGGATGCGCCCGCACGACCGAAACCTCGATCAACTCCACCGATTGAAGCACGCGCGTCGTCTTGTCCGGCCACTGATCGGCGAGCGTGCGAAACCCGAACGACATGCCGCCCAGATCGCCGCGCTCGGCCAGCGCCAGCACGTCATTGCCCAGCGAGGTCGGCGGCACATCGATTTCGAAGCCGAGGCCCTTCGCGTCCTCGCTCAGCCGCAGCGTGCCGGATGCGGTGCGCCCGAGCAGCGCGCGTTCGTCGTGATCGACCAGCGCGAGCACGTCGCCGCGCTTGTCGAGGGTCGGCCGGAACGCGCCGGCGCGGATCGTCTCGGTGAAACTACCGATGCGGGCCTGCGTGCCGAACGTCGCTGCATAGCCGACCAGTTTGCGACCCTGCGCGCGGATCGCGGTCGCCGATGCGCGCCGCTCAATCTCACGGGTCATTTGGCCTGGCCGGACGCCGCTTGCGTCGCCGACATGCCGGATAGATCAAACCGGGTCCACGCGAACGACATCTCCTGACGCTTCGCGACGTCGATCGTCATCGCGCCGCGCAATTGCACGTTGCCGGACGAGAATGCGCTGTCGGAGTAGGGGTTCACCAGCAGATCGATTTCCGACCACATGCCGATGACCAAGTCATTCCAGTTGGCGAAGATGATCGGATGCGCGCCCGCGCTGTCGAGCGCGAGGTTGGTCACCTGATACGGGTAACCCTGAAACAACACGTCGAACAGATACGGCCGCCCGTATGCATCCTTCGCTTTCGACAGCCCGCCGCGCAGCGCGGCATTGACGAGGAACCCAAGGGAGCCGCGCAGCGCGTTTGCCGTTCCGAGTAGCGTGATTAGATCGGCGATCGCGTCGTAAACCGCCGCGCCACTGGCAGGAAGCGCGGTTGGCAGGCTCGGGACGCTTGCATCGGTAATGATGCCAAGCGGCTCGATCGCGGTGCCTGCGCCCGGGATCGCGGCGCTATCGACTGCGCGCGCCAACACCTGCGCCAGATCATCGCGGATGATCGCCTCGATGTCCGGCGAGCTTTGCTGGATCATGTTGCGGCTAACCGTGAGGATCGCGCCGGCATGACGCGGGCGCAGCGACACGCGGTCGAAAGTCTCGTCGCTCGTTGGGATCGCTGTGTTCTCCGCAAACCAGCCGTAAGAGGTCGCGCCGGTCATACGCGGCAGGTCGAGATTGGCAGTGAGGTCGCTTAACACCCTCGCGCCCAACGCCCTCACCACCATCGCGGGGCGCAGCACGTCGATGTATTGCGTCGGATCGAGCACGAGCGGGATCAGCGCGCCGCCAGGACCAGCGGCGGGCGTCGTGCTTGAGATGACGCGCTGTTCGCGGTGACCGAGCGCGTCACGCATCGGCCCGTTGAGCGACAGCCCGCGCGTTGGAACCGCGATACCGTTGAAGCGACGCCCCGACCGCCGCGCCAACTCCTGCGAGACCTCGCGCTCGCGGCCGGCGTCAACATTGGGGAAGATCGTGGCAGCGACGGCAGCGCGGATCGAGAACTCCGCGCACTGGCGCTCGAATTGCTGCTCGGCGCGATCGGCAGGGACGCGGGCCGCGCGGCGCTCCATGTCATCGATCGTCGCCTGCCGCTGCAGCTTGCCGTCGAGTTCGGCGAGCAGTTGCTTTAACGCATCGAATAGTTGCTGGCTGGCCTCGCTCATGTCGCCGTTGTCGGCCTCGTCGTCGGCCATCTGGCGCATCTGCGCCCTGATCTCGCTCGCGACCTCGAGCATGGCGCGCACGTTCCGCGCCGCTTTGATCCGTGCCCGGTATTCGTCGGGCGAGCGCAGCGTCTGCGTCGTCATGTCAGTCCTCTCCTTCTGAGGTTGACGCGAAGCGCGGAATGCCCGCGCCTTCGACGTGCTGGTCGAGCAAGGTCGCGACGCGGTGCAGCGCGAGCCCCGGCAGCACGGCGATGGTGAACGCGGTGCCAGCGTCGCCGAAGCGCATCGCGCGAAATGGCCGAACATGAACGCCCCGACCGGCCTCGCCAGAAACGCGATTCCGAACGTGGCGAACGCGGCGAAGGATTGCGCCCCCGCAGCCCCCGGCGGAAAGAACATCTGGCCGAGCACGAGCGCGGCCGCCGTCCCGTAAATGTAGAAATCGTAGAACTCGACCGTCGTCCCGATCAGGCTCGCCACCATGATGCGAGCGGTGCCGGACGCCGCGGCGGCCGGCTGAACGAGGGTGCCGGTGGGCATGTGTTGGTGGGCCAAGGGTGCTGGCGACGATAACGGCGTGCAAGCGGGGCTTAGGAGGCGTCTCGCCAGGTCGGGAACGTCGCCGCCTGGCCGCGTGATAAGCCGTGGGCATCGGTCAGCTGCCACACAACGCCGTCCTCGATCCAGAACCGCCGACCGGATTTCGCGACACGCAGCCCGCGATAGCCGCTGGCGAATCCATTCCGGGTCACTGCGTCAAGCAGCC
>CAYSTX010000247.1:0-5660 GCA_964434035.1 uncultured Acetobacteraceae bacterium | reverse complement strand
TACGGACCCGGGGGCAGAGCCCGGCGCCTCCACCAATCGCCGCTGCGATCGACCTTCGCAATGCGTCGCGCAGCGGCCCTATGGGGGCGAATCAGGATCGACGTGCGGGTAAAGGTACGAAGTTCGCCCGGCATGGTACCGCCGTTATCGGGCCAATCTAGAGATGCCAACGATAACGTGGCTCTCGCTGCTCAGGCTGCTTGATAGTCCCTCACGGGACTGACAGCAGTTTAAGTTAGCGCGGCACGGGGGGCGCCGGGCAACAGAAGCCCCCCACTGGTTTTCGGCGCGCGGTCCCGCGCGCCGTTATTGCGGGAGAGTGAGGTTAAGTGTCGGGAGACCCGCTCAATTATCAGGCCTTGACCGAAGAGGCCCTGCGCGGCGTCGTGCGCCAGGCCCTTTCCATCGCCGCCGAGCGCGGCCTGCCGGGTCAGCATCATTTCTACCTCACGTTTCGCACCGGCTATCCGGGCGTCCAGCTCGCGGATTCTTTGCGCGAGCGGCATCCGGAAGAGATGACGATTGTGCTCCAGCACCAGTTCTGGGGGCTCGAGGTCACGGAGCGGCAGTTCTCGGTGACGCTCAGCTTCAACGGCCAGCACGAGCGGCTGATCGTTCCGCTGGCCTCCGTAACGGCGTTCGTCGACCCGTCGGTCCAGTTCGGCCTGCAGTTCTCGGTCGCAACCGCACCGTCCGCGGCCGCGGCCCCGGTCGCCGCGCTACCGGCGAAGCCGGCGACGGCGGGCGCGCCGCCAGAGCCGCCCGCCGCCGCGGACGACCCTGCCGCCGCCGAGGACGGACGCGTCGTGGCCCTCGATGCGTTCCGCAAGTCCGACACCCGCAAGAAGTAACCCCTTTCCTCCACCTGCCCTTCGGCGCGCACAAAGAGGCTGCCATGCCCGAATTCGCCTTTCGCGACATCCTGGAACTCGGCGACGACCCGACGACCTACCGCAAGCTCACCGGCGACTTCGTCACTGCCGCCACATTCGACGGGCAGAAGGTCCTCAAGGTCGATCCGCAGGCGCTCACGTTGCTGGCCGCCGAGGCGTTCCGCGACATCTCGCACCTGCTTCGCCCGGCGCATCTGAAACAGATGCGGACGATCCTCGACGATCCCGAAGCGTCGGCCAATGACAAGTTCGTCGTCTACGAGCTGCTCAAGAACGCCTGCATCGCCGCCGGCGGCGTGCTGCCGATGTGCCAGGACACTGGCACCGCGATCGTCATGGGCAAGAAGGGCCAGCAGGTCTGGACCGGCGCCGACGACGCCGAGGCGCTCGCGCGCGGCGTCCATAGGAGCTACACCGAGCGCAACCTCCGCTACAGCCAGCTCGCGCCGCTCGAGATGTTCAAGGAGGTGAACAGCGGCGACAACCTTCCGGCGCAGATCGAGCTCTACGCCACCGACGGCGACGAGTACGACTTCCTCTTCGTCGCCAAGGGTGGCGGTTCGGCCAATAAGAGCTTCCTGTTCCAGGAACCGCCGTCGCGCCTGAACGACAAGGACCTGATCAAGCTCCTCGACGACAAGATCAAGACGCTCGGCACCGCCGCCTGCCCGCCCTATCACCTCGCGATCGTGATCGGCGGCCCCTCGGCCGAGTTCACGATGAAGACGGTGAAGCTCGCGAGCTGCCATTATCTCGATACGCTGCCTGAGCAGGGCAACAAATACGGCCAGGCGTTCCGCGACCGCGGGATGGAGGAGCGCATCCACAAGCTGACGCAGATGAACGGCATCGGCGCGCAGTTCGGCGGCAAGTATTTCTGCCACGACGTCCGCGTCATCCGTCTCCCGCGCCACGGCGCGAGCCTGCCGATCGGCATCGGCGTCTCCTGCAGCGCTGACCGCCAGATCCTCGCCAAGATCACGCCGGAGGGCGCGTTCCTCGAACAGCTCGAAACCGACCCGGCCCGGTTCCTGCCCGACATCACGCCCGAGGATGACGGCAGTGCCGTCGCGGTCGACCTCAACCGGCCGATGATCGAGATACGGCGTCAGTTGTCCGCACTGCCGGTCAAGACGCGAGTCATGCTGACCGGCACCATGGTTGTCGCCCGCGACATCGCGCACGCCAAGCTCAAGGAGCGGCTGGATCGCGGCGAGCCCCTGCCCGACTACATCCGCAATCATCCGGTCTATTACGCGGGCCCCGCCAAGACGCCGGACGGGATGGCGACCGGCAGTTTCGGCCCAACCACGGCCGGGCGGATGGACAGCTATGTCGCCGAGTTCCAGGCGGCTGGCGGATCGATGGTCATGCTGGCCAAGGGCAACCGGTCGCGCGCCGTCCGCGATGCCTGCCGCGCTCATGGCGGATTCTATCTCGGCTCGGTCGGCGGCGCCGCTGCCCGGCTCGCCCGCGACTGCATCAAGCGGGTCGAGGTGCTGGAGTATCCCGAACTCGGCATGGAAGCGGTCTGGCGGATCGAGGTCGAGGACTTCCCGGCCTTCATCGTGATCGACGATAAGGGCAACGACGTTTACGAGGGTTTGTCGTGAGCGGGGACCGGACCTGATGCAATTCACCGTCGATCGGCTGGATCACATCGTCCTGAACGTCCGCGACGTCGAGATCACCGCCTCCTGGTATCAGCGCGTGCTGGGCATGGAGCGGGAGGATTTCGGGCCGGACCATCGTACCGCGCTGAAGTTCGGTGGCCAGAAGATCAACGTCCGCCCGGCCGACGCCGATGTCGGCACGTGGCCGACCGGCATCGTCGACATCCCCGGCGCGGCCGACATCTGCTTCGTGACCGCCGTCGGGCCGGAGGATGTGATCGGGCATCTGCATTCCTGCGGCGTCGCGATTCTTGCCGGGCCGGTCGACAAGACGGGCGCGCTAGGCCCGATCCGGTCCGTGTACTGCCGCGACCCGGACGGCAATCTGGTTGAGATCGCGACCTATCTCGAACGCTGATCGTCTCTCCGATTTCGACTTCCACCTCCCCGACGCCCTGATCGCGCAGGCGCCGGCGCGGCCGCGCGACGCCGCCTGGCTGCTGCACGTCGCTTCTGACACGATCGCCGACCGGCAGGTGCGGGACCTGCCGACGCTGCTGCGGCCGGGCGATTGTCTCGTCTGCAACGATACGCGCGTCATCCCGGCCCGGCTGATGGCGCGGCGCGGCGATGCGCGGTTCGAGGTGCTGCTTGACCGGCCGGGCGAGGACGGCGCGTGGCACGCGCTGGTGCGCGGCGCGCGTCGACTGCGGCCGGGCGACGTGCTGCGGTTCGGAGACGATGCGCTGTCGGCCGTCGTCGGCGGGCGGGCGGAGGATGGCGGCGTGACGCTGGCGTTCGCTCAAACCGGCGACGCGTTCTCGGCGGGGCTCGCGCAGGCTGGGGCGCTCGCGCTGCCGTCCTATATCGCGCGGCCGGACGGACCGACGGCGGCGGATGCGGAGGATTATCAGACGGTGTTCGCCGCCCACCCCGGCGCGGTCGCCGCACCCACGGCCGCGCTGCATTTCACACCGTCGCTGCTCGACGCGCTCGCCGCGCGGGGGATCGGCCGCGCAATGGTGACGCTGCATGTCGGCGCCGGGACGTTTTTGCCAGTGCGCGGCGACGATCTTTCTGCGCACCACATGCATGCCGAGCGCGGACGGATCGCACCGGACACGGCCGACGCGATCAACGCGGCACGCGCGGCGGGTGGACGCATCGTCGCGGTCGGCACGACCGCACTACGCCTGCTGGAATCGGCCGTGGCTCCGGATGGGCGCGTACTACCGTTTGACGGAGAGACCGATCTGTTCATCCGCCCCGGCTTTCGGTTCCGCGTTGCCGATCTGCTGATGACCAATTTTGACCTGCCGCGTTCGACGCTATTCATCCTCGTCTGCGCCTTCGCCGGCACCGCGCGGATGCGGGCCGCGTATGCGCATGCGATCGAGCATGCCTACCGCTTCTACTCCTACGGCGATGCCTGCCTGCTGGAGCGGGCGGCGTGAGCGATACGTCGTTCCGCTGGGAGACGCACGCGACGGACGGTCCCGCGCGGGTCGGCACGCTGCATACCGCGCACGGGCCGATCGAGACACCCGTGTTCATGCCGGTCGGTACCGCCGGCACCGTCAAAGCGATGACGGCCGACGCGGTGCGTGCGACCGGCGCGCGGATTGTGCTCGGCAACACGTATCACCTGATGCTCCGCCCCGGCGCCGAGCGTGTTGCGGCCCTTGGCGGTCTGCATCGCTTCATGGATTGGCCTGGCCCGATCCTCACCGACAGCGGCGGGTTTCAGGTGATGTCGTTGGCGACGTTACGGAAGCTGAGTGAGGACGGCGTCACCTTCCGCTCGCATCTCGACGGCACGGTGCATCACCTTTCGCCCGAGCGCTCGATCGAAATCCAGCACGCGCTCGACGCCACGATCACCATGGCATTCGACGAGTGCACGACCTTCCCCGCGACGGAGGTGGAGGCGGCATTATCGATGCGGCTCTCGATGCGCTGGGCCGATCGCTCGCGCGCGGCATTCGTGCCGCGGCCCGGTTATGGGCTGTTCGGCATCGTCCAAGGCGGCATCTATCCCGATTTGCGCGCCGAGAGCGTTGCGTCGCTCGTCTCGACCGGGTTCGAGGGTTACGCGGTCGGCGGCCTCGCGGTCGGTGAGGGTCAGGAAATGATGTTCACCGTGCTCGACGCGACTGTGCCGCGGCTGCCGCCCAACCGGCCGCGTTACCTGATGGGCGTCGGCACGCCGGACGACCTGCTCGGCGCCGTGGCGCGGGGCATCGACATGTTCGACTGCGTGATGCCGACACGGGCGGGACGGACCGCGCGGGCCTACACACGACAGGGTGTGATGAACCTGCGCAACGCCCGCTTCGCCGCTGACCCGCGCCCGCTCGACGCCGGCTGCGGGTGCCCCGCCTGCACCCGGCACAGTCGCGCCTATCTCCACCACCTGTTCCGTGCGGAAGAGATGCTGGGGCCGATGCTGCTGACGTGGCACAACCTGACCTACTATCAGGACCTGATGCGCGGCATGCGGGCGGCCATCCTGGCCGGCCGGCTCGCGGCGCACACGGCCGAGATCCGCGCCGGATGGGCCGAGGGAGACCCGCTATGACCGACCATTTAACGCAGCTCGGCCGCCCCGTCGGCCTGCCGCCGAGCCCCGACGCGGCGGTGCTGGAGCGCGTCGCCAACCCCGCGCCCGGACGCGCCTACGTCGTGCGCTTCACCTCGCCCGAGTTCACCTCGCTCTGCCCGCTAACTGGCCAGCCGGATTTCGCCCACGTCGTCTTTGACTACGTGCCGCGCGACTGGCTGGTTGAGAGCAAGTCGGTGAAGCTGTTCCTCGGCGCGTTCCGCAACCACGGCGCGTTTCACGAGGCGTGCACGATGATGATCGCCGAGCGGCTGATGACGCTGCTCGACCCGGTGTGGTTTCGTATCGGCACCTATTGGTATCCGCGCGGCGGCATCCCTATCGACGTGTTCTGGCAGTCGGGCCCGGCGCCGGATGGCGTCTGGGTGCCGGCGCAGGACGTGCCAGGATATCGCGGGCGGGGCTAAGCCGTTTGGGCCGGCACCACGCCCTCCGCAGATTTCGCGAAGCGCGCAATGACCGCCGGATCGAGGTTGAGCGTCGCCGCGACCATCTTTGGAGGCGTATGCGCGAGCCAATCAGCGAGCGATACCT
>CAYSTX010000246.1:0-5741 GCA_964434035.1 uncultured Acetobacteraceae bacterium | reverse complement strand
ACGAGGTTCTGGTTGACCTGAACCAAGCCCGCCTCCAGCCGCTCCGCGAAGCGCATCGCGCGCTTGAGGTCGTTCGTCCACACCGACGCGGCGAGCCCGTATTCGCTGTCGTTCGCGCGGCGCAGTGCGTCGTCGGCTTCGTCGAACGCGAAGACGCAGGTGACCGGGCCGAAGATCTCCTCGCGCACCAGCGCGCTGTGATCCGGCAGGTTGGTGAAGACGTGCGGCTGGATGAACAGGCCCTTTGACAGCGCCGGATCCGTCGGCATCGCGGAGCAGGCGCGGCCCGTGGCACCCGGCGTCCTCATCCCCTCGTCGACATAGCGGCGGACGCGCGCCATCTGGTCCTTGCTGATGATGGTGCCGATGTCCGTCTTCTCGTCCAGCGGATCGCCCATCACCATCGCGTCCACCTTCGCCGTCAGCGCGTCGACGAAGCGGTCGAAGATCGGGCGCTCGACATAGATGCGGCTCGCCGCCGTGCAGCTTTGGCCCTGACGGGTGAAGCGCATCGATGTGATTGCACCTGCAACGGTCTTCTCGAAGTCGCAGTCGGCGAACACAATCATCGGGGACTTGCCGCCGAGTTCGAGCGTGACGGGGATCAGCTTCTCCGCCGCCGCGCGGGCGACGATGCGGCCGACCTCGACTGAGCCGGTGAACGTCACCTTCTTCACCTTCGGATGCGCGATCAGCGGGCCGCCGCACTCCGGCCCGAAGCCGGACAGCATGTTGAAGCAGCCGGCCGGCAGCACGCGGCCCATGAGCTCCGCAATGCGCAGCACGGTGAGCGGCGCTTCCTCGGCCGATTTGACGACCACCGTGTTGCCCGCGACCAGCGCCGGCGCGATCTTCAGCGCCATCAGCAGCATCGGCACGTTCCACGGAATGATCGCGCCGACGACGCCGAGCGGCTCATGCACCGTGACCGACAGCACGTCCGGCGAGAAGGGCACGCTCTCGCCCTTCAGCTCGCCGCCGAGGCCGCCGAAGAACTCGAAGATGTCGGCAACCACGTTCGCCTCGACCCGGCTTTCGGTGCGGAGCGCCTTGCCGGTTTCGAGCGCGATCAGGCGGGCCAGCTCCTCGCTGTGTTTCGCGATCAGCTTGCCGCACTCGGCCACCAGTGCGCCGCGCTTGCGGGCGTTCATCCGCGCCCACGCCGGCTGCGCGCGCGCCGCGTCCTCGACCGCCGCGGCCACGTCGTCGGCGTCGCCGAGCGCCGCTTCCGCCACGTGCTCGCCGGTCGCCGGGTTGACCACGGGGAAATTCTTGCCCGACCGCGCGGGGACCAACTTGCCGCCGATGTAATGCCAGCCGGAGAGCGCGCGGGCGAGGGCGGCCTGATCGAGCGGCTTGGGCGATTGGCTGGTCGGGCATTGGACTTTCCTCCTGTCGGGGCGGCCTTATAACGGCATCCAATCCCGCTAATGAACCCGCCCGAGCGCCCGGGCAAGCACCGGTCGCGGCATCAAGGAGCACACGATGACCGACCAGCGTTCCGGACCCCTGCGCGGCCTTCGCGTGTTCGACCTGACAAGGGTGCTGGCCGGTCCGACCGCGGCGCAGATGCTGGGCGACCTGGGTGCGGACGTGATCAAGATCGAGAAGCCGGGGGCGGGGGACGATACGCGCGGGTTCGTCCCGCCCGTCATGCCGGGGACGAACGAGAGCGCCTATTTCGTCGGCGTCAACCGCAACAAGCGCTCCGTTACGCTGGATATCAGCAAGCCGGAGGGGCAGGCGATCGCGCTTGAGCTGATTGCGCAGTCGGACGTGCTGCTCGAGAATTTCAAGGTCGGCGCGCTTTCCCGCTACGGCCTCGGCTACGAACAGCTGCACGCGAAGTTTCCCCGACTCGTTTACGCGTCGGTCACCGGCTTCGGGCAGACGGGGCCGTACGCGGCGCGGCCGGGCTATGACAGCCTGATGCAGGCGATGGGCGGGGTGATGAGCCTGACCGGGGAGCCGGAGGGCGCGCCGCAGAAGGTGGGCGTGCCGCTCGCCGATGTGTTCGCCGGTCTCTATGCCGTCATCGGCGTGCTGGCCGCGATCCGGCATCGGGACGCGACCGGGCAGGGGCAGCATATCGACATCGGCATGCTGGACGCGAACTTGGCGTGGCTCGCCAATCAGGCGATGAACTACCTCGCGACCGGCGAAAACCCGCCGCGGCTCGGCAACCAGCACCCGAACATCGTGCCCTACCAGGTGTTCGCGACGGCGGACGGGCACATCGTGCTGTCGGTTGGTAACGATCCGACCTTCGTTCGCTTCTGCAAGGAAGCCGGCTGCGAGCATCTGCTGTCGGACCCGCGCTGCGCGACCAACAAGGATCGCGTCGCCAACCGTCAGTATGTGACCGACTTGCTGGCGCCGGTGATGCGTGGGCGGACGACGGCCGAATGGCTCGCGTCGCTGGAGGCGGCGGGCATTGGCGGCGGGCCGATCAACACGCTGTCGCAAGTGTTCTCGGACCCGCAGGTGAAAGCGCGCGGCGGCGTGGTCGAACTGCCGCACGCGGCGCTGCCTGATGGCGGGACGGTGCGCGTGGTCGCGAACCCGGTGCGCCTGTCGGAGACGCCGGCCGACTACCCGTTGCCGCCGCCGCTGCTCGGTCAGCATACGGACGAGGTGCTCGGCGAACGGCTCGGCTATGACGCCGACCGGCTCGCCTCGTTGCGCGCGGCGGGCATCATTTGACGGTCGGGGCAACGCCGGAGGCCGGGCACGTTCGCTACCTGCTCGGCGGCGCGTTCCACACCATGGCGCACACGGCATGGGGTCCGGCGGATGGGCCGGTGGTCGTGTGCGTCCACGGCCTCACGCGTAACGGGCGGGACTTCGACGCGCTTGCTCAGGCGCTCGCGGCTGACGGGCGGCGGGTGATCTGCCCCGATCTGCCGGGGCGCGGCGCGTCCGACTGGCTGCCGGACGGGATGCTGTATCAGTCGCCGAGCTACGTCACCGCGCTCGCGCATCTGCTGGCGACGTTTGGGGACCGGCCGATTGACTGGGTCGGCACGTCGCTCGGCGGCATTTGCGGGATGCTGATCGCGGCGATGCCGGGTCAGCCGATCCGGCGAATGGTGCTGAACGACATCGGCCCGCACATCCCGGCGGCCGCGATGGTCCGCATCCGCGATTACATGTCGGTCCCGGACCAGTTGATGACGTTTAACGACCTCGCCGCCCTGCAGCGGCATCTCGAGCTCATCCACGCGCCGTTCGGCGCGCTATCGGCGGATGACTGGGCGCATCTCGCGCGTCATTCGGCGCGACGATTGCCCGACGGGCGGGTCACGCTGCACTACGACCCGGCGATTACGGCGCCGATCCGGGCGAACGAGCCGGAAGACATCGATATGTGGCCGGTCTGGGACCGCATCGACATCCCGTGCCTCGTCATCCGTGGCGCGACGAGCGACTTGCTGTTGCCGGAGACGGTGGCGCGGATGGAGGTGAGCGGCGCGGAGGCCTGGGTGGTGCCGGATGCAGGCCATGCGCCGGCGCTGATGGACCCGGCGAGCGCGCAGCGGATCGCGTCGTTCCTCGACTGACGCGGGGTCAGCCGCGCCGCTTCAGATATCGCTCGAACGCGGCGAGCGTGGCTTCGCCGACGTGGTGCTCGATCCCCTCGGCATCTTCGGTCGCCGCGTCACGCGGCACCCCGATCGCGACCAGCAGATCGACGACGAGATGGTGGCGGGCCCGAACCCTTGCGGCGAGCGTCTCACCGGCGGCCGTCAGGAACACGCCACGATATGGGCGGTTGACGGCCAGACCCTCCCGCCGCAGTCGGCCGATCGCCTTGATCGCGGTCGCGTGGGAGACGCCGAGGCGACGGGCGATGTCGGTCGGCCGCGCTTCGCCGATGCTCGCGTGCAGGTCGGCGATCAGCTCGACGTAATCTTCCAGCAGCGCCGTCGCCTGCGCGACCCGTGTCTTGCTGAACCGGCGCGCCTGCGTCGGCTCGTCTTCGAGCGGGGCGGCGCGGTCGGGCGCGAATTTAGCCTCGCTCACATCAGCCCCGCCGTCTGCGCCAGCAACACGGTATTGAGCGAGAGCACGAGCACGGTCGCGGCAATTATCAAAGCGCGCGTGCCGCGGCCGGTGACGAATGCGCCCATGACCTCCTTCCGGCCGGTCAGGACCAGCAGGGCGATCATCGGGATCGGCAGGACGAGGCTCAGGACCACTTGGCTGATGACCAGCGCCGACGTCGCATCGAACCCGATCGCGACCACGATCAGCGCCGGCAGCATGGTGACCACCCGGCGAACCCAGAGCGGGATCGAGAAGCCGACGAAATCCTGCATTATCACCTGACCCGCCATCGTTCCCACTACGGAGGACGAGAGGCCCGACGCCATCAGCGCCGCCATGAAGGCGAACGCCGCGGCACCGCCGAACAGCGGCAGCAGCGTATGATACGCCGTTTGGATCTCCGCGACATCCGCGTGACCCGCGTGGAACATCGACGACGCGGCGAGCAGCATCGCCGTGTTCACAAGGCCCGCGAAGCCGAGCGCAATGATCACCTCGCGGTTCGAGAAGCCGATGATCTTGCGCCGGTCCGCGTCGTTTGCCGACGGCATCCGGTTCTGCGTCAGGGCGGAATGCAGGTAGATCGCGTGCGGCATGACGGTCGCGCCGATAATGCCGACCGAGATGTTGACGCTGTCCGGCCCGTCCAGCATCGGCACGACGGCATGAAAAGCCGCCTGTCCCCAATCGGGCGGGGCGAGGGCAAGCTCGACCACATAGGCGACGCCGATGACGCTGACGAACGCGCCGATCAGCGCCTCGATCGGCCGGAAGCCCCGGTATTGCAGCAGCAGCATGGCGTAGGTCATGACAAACACGACCAGGAGCGCCGGCATAAGCGGCATGCCGAGCAGCAGGCTGAGGCCGATCGCGGCGCCCAGCGTCTCGGCGAGGTCGGTCGCCATCGCGGCGATCTCGCTCAGGGCCCACATCGGCCAGACCAACACGGGCGGGAAATGCCGCCGGCAGAGACCGGCGAGGCTTTCGCCCGTGACGATGCCGAGCCGGGCGGACTGCGCCTGGATCAGCATGGCGATGACGTTCGCGAGCACGACGACCCAGAGCAGCATCGGCCCAAAGCGGGCTCCGGCCTGGATGTTCGTCGCGAAATTGCCGGGGTCCATATAGGCGACCGAGGCGATGACAGCCGGGCCGGTGAAGGGGAGGAGAGCGCGAAGGCCGCGCCGCCGTCCGGCGAGAACCTCGAGCCCCGCGGCGACGGTGCGGGTCGAGAGGGTGCTCTGGGTCGTGGCTATATCGCTCATCGAGAGATGTCTCGCGAAGTGTAATGCCTCATGCACGGGATGTAGCACCGGCTACAGATCGCGCAATAGGCAACCGACGCCGGAACTTCATGCGTCCGGCGCCGGTCAGCCCGGCAGGTTGTGGATCAGGCGCGGAGGAGGGCGGCCGCCTTCGGCGCGAAATAGGTCAGCACGCCCTGGCACCCGGCGCGCTTGAAGGCGATCAGGCTTTCCATCATCGCCCGGTCATGGTCGAGCCAGCCGTTACCGACGGCGGCCATGATCATCGAATACTCGCCAGACACCTGATAGGCGAAGGTCGGCATGCCG
Organism: uncultured Acetobacteraceae bacterium; assembly: GCA_964434035.1. Lineage (GTDB taxonomy): Bacteria > Pseudomonadota > Alphaproteobacteria > Acetobacterales > Acetobacteraceae > CAYSTX01. The sequence continues at coordinate 120 of CAYSTX010000246.1, read as the reverse complement.
AATCGGTCGCGGACGCGGCGGATGATGTCGAGATAGGGCATCCCCGGCTTCACCATCACCATGTCGGCGCCCTCGTCGATGTCGAGCGCCACCTCCCGCAGCGCTTCCTCGGCGTTGGCG
>CAYSTX010000245.1:3675-5846 GCA_964434035.1 uncultured Acetobacteraceae bacterium | reverse complement strand
GCGACGGTGTTCCGAAGCCCGCCGGAGCTGGCCCTGATCGATGCGTCTTCCGGCGCGATCACAGCCACACTCCCGGCGTGCGACGACGCCGACGACGTGTTCTTCGACGACAGGCGTGAACGGATCTACGTCAGCTGCGGCATCGGTGAGATTGACGCTTGGTGGCGTGACGGAAGCCAATATCGCCCTCTGCCGCCGACGAAGACGACACTCGGCGCAAGAACGTCGTTGTACGTTCCGCAGCTGGACCGCCTGTTCGTCGCTCGCCGGGCGGGCTTTTTTGGCTCGGCGGCGTCGATCGCGGTCTATCGACCGGCTAACGAAACGACGGAGTAGTTCACGCGGCTCGGACTCAAGTTGCTAGTGGTGAAACTCAGACGAAGGGTGCCCAGGCGCGATACTCCGCTGAGGGTCGATTTGCGACGGTCCGTTTCCTGGCGGGGATGCGCTGAAATCGGCCATTCGGCTCAAGGCCGAGTTTGGCCGGAAGGAGACCGGCAGGTTTCAGGCAGAGAGCCGGGATAGCTGTCGTCCGTTCGTACTACCCCCGGCGACAGTTCTCGGCCGATCCCGGTCGTGGACACTGGATTTGAAGCCACGCAATATGGCCACCCTACCGCCACCGGCAACGAACGGAGCGTGCTGCAGAAGCTGGCTGCGACGATCGTGGAGTTTGACCCACGCTTCGAAATCACGCCTGGCACGAAGCCTGTCGCTGAACGCGAGCAAATTGACCCCTATGAGGCCGTTCCCCGGCAGGCGATCGCCGAATAGCCGCAGGTAATGGCCCACGATCCTTATCCCGGCGTTTGTAGCTTGGCATTCTGCGACACTGGGGCACGAAATCACCCCGCCCGCTGGCCTTGGGCAGATAGGATGGTAGTCTCGCGGCCCGATGCGATGTTGGCAGGGGGAGATTCCGAAGGTGGGCAGTGTGAATAGCGCCGAACGTGGTGCACTTCGAGAGAGGCGTCGCAATACCTTCTGGATCGCTTCACTGGCGGTGATAGCAGTTTCATGGGCCCCGTGCGCTCATGCACAGATCAACCCCTTCCGCAGCTACAAAGGGCCGACTCTCACCAAAGAGGATGTGGCTGCCGGCTCGGCCGCTGCGCAGAAGCTGCTGCAGGACGATTCACCAACAGTAGGGCAGGCGGAAACCTGGGTCGGACCAAAGACCGGCAATCAGGGGACGTTGACTATCCAGAGGGTGTTCGAGCGATCGAGCATGCCATGTCGTGCCGTCGCATCGCAGGTCGTCTACAAGAAGACGCAAACGCGGCGGGACTTCACCTTGACAGCGTGCCGCACCGCGACAGGAGAATGGAAGCTGGCCAAGTGATGACGGCCCCGGTCGCCGGCATCGGAAACGAGAGGATCATCCCGCAAGGGATGCTAGCGCATCGGCCGGCAGAGCCTTAGCCCATCTTATTCGCCGCAGGGCAGCGGCCTGGTGCTGCTGTCGCTAGCCGAGCGGCGTCTTGGCAGCTTTTTGGCAGCGTCGAGAAGCCCGCAGCCGTCCGACAAGGACGCAAAGTCGCCGCCATTAGGCGGCGTTTTACGTCCGGTTCCGGGATCCCGCGATCGGTGATCTGTCGGCCGAGTTGGGTCAAGAGCGGACCGTTCGCTGAATGGGCACACGGCTTAGCGGGTCCTTTCTGTCAGATTATGACCGCTAACACCCGATCCCGCTTCGCGAATATGCCGTTAGGGTGCCGTCCGTCAGCACCAGCGTCGTCTGACAGTCGAAACTCGCCGTGCCGCGAAAGCCGAGCGAGCCCTTGAGACCGTGTGCAAAGCCGTACGGATCGCGGCCGACGCCGGTGCGGCGGGCGTCGAACGCGCGGTAGCGGAAGAATGTCTGCACGCCGTTGCGCTCCGTCTCGTCAGGCGGGCCGACGCGTGCCAGCACGGCCGCCTCGGTCTTGCCGATCAGGCTTTTCAGCAGCGCGTCCTCCTCCCCGCTCGACGCATGCGCGGAAAAGCCGACAGCCAAAACGATTACAAATGAAAGAAGCGCCGCACGCATCGCCGAACCTATCCCCACCATCTCGCGCGCAACACTGCGCCTGTTTGCGAATATGGGCCGCAGCATGGCACCCCCAAAGGGACTCTCCGCCATTCGGTCCTCGCCGTAGCGGGATTCGCACCTCGCCGCGTGCGCTCACATG
>CAYSTX010000245.1:1156-3575 GCA_964434035.1 uncultured Acetobacteraceae bacterium | reverse complement strand
CGCACCGAGAAATCCGCGGCGAACAGCCCGCCGCCCTTCTCCGGGCTGAACAGCTTGCCGATCAGCGGTATCCGCCCTGGCAGCGTGTTCAGCGCGTAGGACGGCACGATGGTCCCCGACAGATCCGCGTCGTCACGATCGAGATCGACCCGCCCCTTCATCGTCACGCCGAGCGACGCATTGAACGCGCGCGCATCCGTTAGCGTCAGCACGCGGTCCGCCAAACTGAACGGGGCAACAAGGCGGTTGACATAGAGGCCCTGGCCGCGCAGCGCCTCCAGCATGCCGTAGATGCTGGCCGCCTGCAGCACACGCGCGATCGCCGGCGCGTTCGTGATGTGGGCATCGGTGATCTCGGCCGTGCCGGAGAGCGGGCGCGATGCCTGCCCGTCGTCGAACCGGCCATCGACGGTGAGCGTGCCGCCGCGCATGTCGCCGAGAATATCGAGGGTCGCCAGCAGCGCGCCCGCGTCGCCCGCGCGCGCCGTCAGCCGGCGCGCTGGCGTCGGGCCGGGGAGTGTCGCGATGTCGAGGTGAAACGGCCCATTCGCCCCGGTCCGCCCCTCCACTTGCATCGCACGAAACTTCTGCCCGTCATTGTCGGCATGCAGCGTGAGCGACGAGACGGTCCGCTCGTGCGCGCCGAGTGCGGACGCGAAGCGGAGGTCGGCGATGTAGGGCGGCCCCGGCTTATTCGGCTCCCGTTTCACCGCCGCCGCCGGCCGTTCGGGCGCCGCTCCGCCGGGCGGGTTGCCGCCGTGCGTGAGGCGGCCTGACAGGTCGATCACCGGGCCGCCGATATCGACCCGGATCGGGTCGGCCGGCTGCCCCTGGGCGGGCGGGCGGGGCAGGCGCACGGTGCCCGTCGCGTTGGTCTTCCCGACCCGCAGCGTCTCGATCCGCAGCAGACGGAGCGCGCCATCGGGGTCGGCCTGCGACGAGCCCTGCACCGACAGCGCCGGCCCCTCGACCGATAGCTGCTCGACCGCTGCGATATGTCCGCGCTCGAGCCGCAGCCGCAGCGCGCCACGGCCCGGCGCGCCAACGGGCTTGGTCCAATCGAGCGGCCCCGCGTCGAGCGCCGCGTCGGTGAGATCGGCATCGGCGCGCAGATCGCCGCGGCCGTCCCGCCGCTCGGCGTACGTTGCGTCGATCGCCGCTGTGCCGCCCGTCAGCGGATCGGCGCGGAGCCCGGCGCCGACCAAGGCGGCCGCGTTGGCCTTCCCCTTCGCCTCAAACTTTTGCAGCACCTGCGAGCCGGGCCCCGAGCGGAAGTCGAGCGCGGCCGATACGGTCGATTGAATGCCGGCGAGCTTCGCGGTGCCGGTGAGCGTCATCCCGTCATTGCTCGCGTCGAAATCGAGGGCCCCATCATCGAGATCGCGGCCCGCGACGATGCCGGATAGATGCCCCTTGGACACATGCCCGGTGCCATGGATCGGGATCTCGTCGATGGTCACGTTATTCTCGAGCGGGATGTGCACCATGATGCGCCCGGCCATCTCGCCGCCCGGAGTGCCGAAATCGAACTTCGTGTGCTCGAACAGCTTCAGGCGCGGCTCCTTCAGGAGCGTCAGCGTGTCGGCGAGCGGGCCGTTCATCTGCATTGATACGTCGCCGGACTGATGCGGATGCTCGATGCCCGTGACGCGCATGGTGCCTTCGGGCGTGACCAGACCCGACGGCACGAGCGCGCCGCCCGTCCCGTGCCGCATCTGCACGCCGCCCTGCACGGCGATTTCGATCGTGTCGGGGTCGATGATGGTGAGCTTCGCGTTGCCGTGCTCGATCGGCGGCACGGGACGGAGCCAATGGACGGACACGTCGTTCGCAAGCAAGGTGCCTGACGCCGTGACCAGCTCCGCGTTCTGCGGGTCCGTCGTCTTATCGTCGACGGTTGCGACGACGTGCGCGTCATGCGCCGTACCGTTGGTAATGTTCGCAACGACCCAGCTCCGCGCCCCCTCGCCCGCGCCCTTCGGCCAAAGAACGTCGAGTGCGGTCATCGCCACGTGGTCGAGATGAAGCTCGACGCTGGACGTGAAGCCGGCCCCCTTGCGCGCGACGGAGCCGCGCGCGGTGATGGTCGAATAGTTGACGGCGGGGCCGCCTTGCGTGGCGGGGCCGGGGGCGAGCATGACGCGCGCGTCGGGCAGCGTGACGCGCCCGGCCTGAACGTCGGCCGCGACGTCAGCCTCGGCGCCGGCGAGTGCCACCGGCGCGCCCTGTAGCAAGAAACCGCCCGGACCGAGCGATGCGTGCACGCCGAGTATGGTTGGGCGCAGATCGGCGTCGAGATCGGCCGTCAGCGTCGCACCTACCGGCGCGTCGAAGGAGCGGATGACCGCGCCGCTCAACTCGGCGATCGTCGGCGACGCGGCGGCGAGCACGGAGGGGCGGACGGGCGAGAGGGTCGCGA
>CAYSTX010000245.1:0-1056 GCA_964434035.1 uncultured Acetobacteraceae bacterium | reverse complement strand
TTGAGCGACACCGCGCCGTTCTCCGCCCGCGTGACCGAGAGCTTCGGCCCGTCGAGTTCGATCGCGCGCGGGCGGAGCCGCGCAGCCAGCAAAGCGAGGAACGAGACGGATACCTCGACGCGCGGCGCCGACACGACCGTGGCGTCGTCGGGCGCGGTCACGACGACGTCGTTGAGGCGGAGGTCGACGGGCCGGTCGACACCGCGCGAAAACCCCTCCCACGCCAGGGAGACGCGGCCGATATGCATTTGCAACGGCCTGTTATCGGCGTCGCCGAGACGTTCGAGCCTTGGGATGAGGAAGCTGAGGTCGATCGGCCCCTGATCGAGCCGCCAGACCAGCACGCCGACACCGACGGCCGCGATAGACGCGATCGCCAGAACCGCGCCGCAACAAAAGTGGAAAATGCCGTGCGCGTGGCGCGCGGCTTGACCCGCCATGCGTCTCACCGACAGCCTGCTCCGCCATGGATGCGCCGCCAAACACGTCGCCCACCCGCCTCTCCGAGTCGGTCTGGCCCGCGCCTGCCGACGCGGCGGCCGCGTCGCGGTTGGTCGAACGCTTCGCCGCGATCGGGCCGGCCGAGGCGCGATTCGCCGCGCGCCCCGCGGGGGCAGCGGCTCTCGGCGCGCTTGGCGGCAACAGCCCGTTCCTCGCCGACCTCGCCGTGCGCGAAAGTGCGGCGTTGCGGGCCGCATTCGGGCCCCGCGGACCGGACACGGTGCTCGACACGGCGCTGTCGCGGCTCGCCGAGATGCGCTTTGACGCACCGCGCGCGCGCATCGCGGCTGAGATGCGGCGCGCCAAACGCATTGTCGCGCTGGTCACGGCGCTCGCCGACATCGGCGGCGTCTGGCCGCTCGAGCGCGTCACCGAGACGCTGTCGACACTCGCCGAGACGTGCCTCACGCTCGCAATCGCCCATCTGCTCCACGAAGCGGCCGATCAGGGGACGCTCCCTGTCGCCGATCGGGCACGACCGGGCGATACCGGCGGCCTTATCGTCCTCGGCATGGGCAAGCTCGGCGCGCGCGAGCTGAACTATTCGAGCGATAT
>CAYSTX010000244.1:0-5879 GCA_964434035.1 uncultured Acetobacteraceae bacterium | reverse complement strand
CCGCAGCCGATCAGACCGAGCGTCTTGCCGGTCAGCTCGACGCCCATGAAGCGGTTCTTTTCCCATTTCCCAGTCTTGGTCGAGACGCTCGCCTCCGGGATCTGCCGCGCCAGCGCGAACATCATGGCGATCGCGTGTTCGGCGGTGGTGATCGCGTTGCCGAACGGCGTGTTCATCACGACGACGCCGCGCGCGGTCGCCGACGTCACGTCCACGTTGTCAACGCCGATACCGGCGCGCCCGACGACGCGGAGCTTCGGCGCGACATCCAGCACCTCGCGGGTGACCTTCGTCGCCGAGCGGACGGCGAGGCCGTCGTAGTCACCGATGATGTCGCGCAGCTCGGCGGGTGACAGGCCGGGCTTCAGATCGACCTCAATGCCCCGCTTGCGAAAGATATCGACGGCGGCGGGTGACAGTTTGTCGGAAATCAGAACTTTTGGCATCGGGCTTACTCCGCGGCCAAGGCGTGGTGTTCGGCGGCGACGGTCGCGTGCGCCCAGTCGAGCCAGGGCAGAAGGGCCGCGATATCGCTCGTCTCAATCGTCGCCCCGCCCCAGATGCGCAGGCCCGGCGGCGCGTCGCGATAGGCCGCAATGTCGTAGGCGACGCCCTCCTGTTCGAGCAGCGCCGCGACGCGCTTCGCGGCCGTCGCCTGTGCATCGGGCGCGAGCGACGTGAACCACTTCGCGCGGATTGTCAGGCAGATCGACGTCGATGAGCGCGTCCTTTGTTCCTCGGCGAGGAACGCGGCCCACTCCGACCGCGCGACCCAATCGGCGATGGCCGCAAGGTTCGCCTCCGACCGCGCAATCAGCGCATCGAGACCGCCGATCCGCTCGGCCCAGCGCAGCCCATCGAGCGCGTCCTCGACGCAGAGCATGCTCGGCGTATTGAGGGTTTCGCCTTTGAAGAGGCCGTCGATCAGCTTTCCATTCGACATCAGCCGGAAGACCTTCGGCAGCGGCCGGTCGGGCGTGTAGGTTTGCAGCCGCTCGACCGCGCGCGGGCTCAGCGCCAGCATCCCGTGCGCGCCCTCCCCGCCCAGCACTTTCTGCCAGGACCAGGTGACGACATCGAGCCGCGCGTAATCAAGCCGCATGGCGAACGCGGCGGATGTCGCGTCACAGAACACGAGGCCGGCGCGGTCCGTCGCGATGAACGACGCGTCCGGCACGCGCACGCCCGAGGTCGTGCCGTTCCAGGTGAAAACGAGGTCGCGCGCCGGATCGACTTGGGCGAGGTCGGGCAGCCGTCCGTACGGCGCCGACAGCACACGCGCGTCAGGCAGCTTGAGCTGCTTGACGACATCGGTCGCCCAACCCTCGGAGAAGCTTTCGAACGCAAGCACATCGACGCCGCGCGCGCCGAGCATGGTCCACATCGCCATCTCGATCGCGCCGGTGTCGGACCCGGGAACGATGCCGAGGCGCCAGTCATCCGGCAGGCCGAGGATGGCGCGCGAGCGGGTTATGACCTCCGCGAGCCGAGCCTTCGGCTCCTTCGCGCGGTGGCTGCGCCCGAGGAGCGCGCCGGACAGCGCGTCCAGCGTGAAGCCGGGACGCTTGGCGCAGGGGCCGGATGAGAAATTGGGATTGGCCGGACGCAAATCCGGCTTCGTGGCGGCGAGTGCCATGTGCGGCTCTCCCTTTCAGAAGAGAAGCGTCCCGGTGGGGGGACGTGACCCGCCGCAACAGGTAGCGAGCGATGGGCGGCTGGTCAACTGTGACGGTCGAACGACGCGAGAGCGGCCGATGCGATCGCGACAGAGACGGCAGCCGCAGGACCAGGGCGGGCGCAGCGACGCGCTATTTTGTCGTTGTCTTTGTCGTTGTCGTTGTCGTTCTGTTTGAAACCGTCACGGGCAGGCTCTCAGCTTGATCGGGTGATCAGCGCCGGCCGCCGCCAAAGCCCCCACCACCAAAGCCGTGCCCGCCGAAACCGAAGCCATGGCCGCCGCCGAAGCCGCGCCCGCCGCCGAAGCCATGGCCCATGAATTGGCCACGACTCATGAACTGGCCACGATTTATGAACTGGCCACGATTCATGAACTGGCCGCGATTTATGAACTGGCCACGGTCCCGGAAGAAGCGGTCACGGTCCGAGAAGCGGGAGAAGCGGTCACGGTCACGGAAGAAGCGGTCGTGAAAGAAACGGTCGTGGAAGAAACGGTCACGGTCCGAGAAACGGAAAAAGTGGTCACGGTTCGAGAAATGGCGAAAGCGGTCGTGAAACCCGAAGCTGAAGCCCGGGAAGAAGCCAGGGCCGTAGAAGAAGCCCCATCCGAAACCGGGATACACGTACCAGGGCGTACCATACAGGTAGTCGTTCGGCAGGCAGCCATAGATGGGATCGTAGTAGTATCCCGGGTAACAAGGATAAGAATAGGATTGGAAATCATAGGATTGCGCCATCGCGCGATCGGGAACCGCGACACCGGAAACGGCGGCGAGTGCTATCAGGGTGAGACCGCAACAGGCGCAGGACAGCCGCTTCGCCCACCGGATCGGCAATGGCCACGCATGAAGCCGGGGCGAATACGGGCGCATTTAGTCGGACCCATTGGGGTCAGGCCTAATCTCTAGACCCTCAAACGCCATGTCGGCCGCTTTCTTCTGCGCGCCCGACAAGCTCTGATAGAGCGTCTCGAACACCGGAACGAGTTTCTGCATCCCGTCCGCGTACGCGGTGGCGACCTGTGCGTAGCGGCGCAGCCGGTCGACCGCGGTCACGTCCTCATTCGCGGTCCGCGCGCGCTGCTGAAACAACGTCGCCATCGACTGCGCGTTGGCGCGCATGACGGCGGCAAAGGCCTCGAACCGCGGCTCCTCTTGCGGCGTGATGCCAATTTCCTCGCGAAGGGCGGCGATCCTGTCCTCGACGGCGACCACCGGATTCGGGGCTGGCGCTGCACCCTCGGGCGTCGGCGCGGTTGGGGTAATTACATTCGGGGTCGCCGGCGCGCCTGGCGTGATGACATTCGGGGTCGCAGCCTGGGCCACGCGCGTATCCGCGGACACGGCCGAAGCGCACGCGCCAGTCGCCAGCGCTGCCGCGATCAGCGGCAGAATGAGACGGACGGCGGCGCCATGCGCCGATTCAGGCAAGGTTCGGTCGCTCATGCGTCTCATCACGCAATGCTGCACCGGAACTAGACCAATTATACGGCCAACTTATTCCCTGTCGCGCATCGACACCGCGTGATGCCTGGAACTTGTCGACCCGTACGGGCTGAAGCGCGACGGCTCCTGATCAGGCGACGGGCGCCGCCCCATGCCCCAGCGGCCCATGCCCAACACCGAGCCCCGGCGCGGCCGCGATGACCGCGCGGACATAGGCGTGCGCGCGGCGGACGGCGTCGAGTAGCGGCATGCCGGCCGCTAGCCCCGTCGCGATTGCGCTGGCGAGCGTGCAGCCGGTGCCGTGGGTGTGCGGGGTGATAAGGCGGGGGGCCTCGAGGCGCGTCACGCCGTGCTCGGTCAGCAGCAGGTCGACCACCGTGTCACCCTCCAAATGGCCACCCTTCAGCAGCACCGCGGCCGCCCCCATCCGGCGCAGTGCCGCGGCGGCGGCGAGCAGGCCCGCGGGGTCGGTGATGCGCAGGCCCGTCAGCGCCTCCGCCTCCGGCGCGTTCGGCGTGACGATGGCCGCGCGCGGCAGCAGGCGGGCGAGCAGAACGGCGACCGCATCGGGGTCGAGCAAAGGCGCACCGCCCTTCGCAACCATTACCGGATCAAGCACGAGCGGCGCGTTGGTCGCCGCCAGCGCGTCGGCGACGGCGTCGATGGTCGGCGCGTCGACCAGCATGCCGGTCTTGATCGCGTCCGCGCCGATGTCGCCGAGTGCCAGCGCGATCTGCTCGGCGACGAACACGGGCGGCACGCGGTGCACCGAGTGAACCCCGCGCGTATCCTGGGCCGTCAGCGCGGTGATGGCGGTCTGCGCGTAGCCGCCGAGCGCCATCACCGTCTTGAGATCAGCCTGGATACCGGCGCCGGCGCCGCTGTCGGAGCCGGCGATGATCAGAACGCGCGGGAGCGCCGTAGTCAGGCGGCCTGCTCCGTCCGGCGGGCAGCGTGGCCGGCTATGACCTCACAGAGATCATCGACGACGCGGACGACGAGCTGCTCGTCCTCCGCCTCCGCCATCACGCGGATCACCGGTTCGGTGCCGCTCGCGCGGATCAGGACGCGGCCGTGGCCGTTGAGCCGGTCGCGCGCACCCTCGATCGCGCGCTCGACCGCCGGCTGGGTGAGCGGGGACGCGCCGGAGAAGCGCACGTTCTTCAACCGTTGCGGTAGCGGCGTGAATGTGCGGCAGACCTCGCTCGCCGGCCGCCCCTCTTCCACGATCACCGACAGCACCTGTAGCGCCGCGACCAGCCCGTCGCCTGTCGTTGCGAAGTCGGACAGGATCATGTGGCCCGACTGCTCGCCGCCGACATTCATGCCGTGCTCGCGCATCCGTTCGGCGACGTAGCGGTCACCGACCTGCGTGCGGTGCAGCGCCACGCCCTCGGCGGCGAGGAATCGCTCGAGGCCGAGATTGGACATGACCGTCGCCACCACGCCGTCACCGCGCAGGCGGCCGGAGCGGCGCCAGGAGCGGGCGATCAGCGCGATGATCTGGTCGCCGTCGACAAGCTCGCCGTGCTCATTGGAGAGCAGCAGCCGGTCCGCGTCACCGTCGAGCGCGATGCCGAGATCGGCGCCGTGTTCGACGACTTGCGCGCACAGATGTTCCGGCATGGTCGAGCCGCAGCCGCGGTTGATGTTCATGCCGTCCGGACTGACGCCGATCTTCACCACGGTCGCCCCGAGTTCCCAGAGGATATCGGGGGCGACGCGATACGCCGCGCCGTTCGCGCAGTCGAGCACGATGGTCAGTCCGTCAAGCCGCAAGCCGCGTGGGAACGTTGCTTTCGCGGCCTCGATATACCTTCCCGCCGCATCCGTCAGGCGCGAAGCGCGGCCGAGATTGGCGGGTTCGGCGAGGCGGCTCGAAACGTCCGTCGCCATCAGCGCCTCGATCTCCTGCTCGGTCTGATCGGACAGTTTGAAACCATCCGGCCCGAACAGTTTGATGCCGTTATCCTCGAACGAATTGTGGCTGGCGGAGATGACGACGCCGAGATCGGCCCGCAGGCTCCGTGTCAGCATGGCGATCGCAGGCGTCGGCAGCGGGCCGGCGAGCACGACATCCATCCCGGCGCCGATGAAGCCGGCCGTCAGCGCCGGCTCGATCATGTAGCCCGACAGGCGTGTGTCCTTGCCAATGACGACCTTGTGGCGGTGCTGACCCCGAACGAACAGCAGTCCTGCCGCCTGACCAAGCCGCAGCGCCGTTTCGGCATTCATCGGGTGCGCGTTCGCAAGGCCACGAATCCCGTCCGTGCCGAAAAGCCGCCTGTTGTCCGTCATTCTCTCTGCCCTTGTTTCGTGCCCGGAAGCACGCAGTGAAGTCGTTCCGGCCGACCGATTGTAACGCCAAACTCAGCCAAAAATCGCGGTTCGTACTCGTAACGCCTGCACGGTTTCGGCAACGTCATGGACCCGGAGGATCGACGCGCCGGATGCAACCGATGCGAGAGCCGCGGATAGCGACCCCGGCAGCCGGTCCGCGTGATGTTCTACACCGGATAACCGGCCGATGAACGATTTCCGTGAGACCCCTATGACAATTGGGTGGCCAAGTGACAACAAAATAATCAAGCGTCCGATTATCTCGGCTGATTGCTCCGGTCGTTTCGCGAACCCAATGCCCGGATCAATCGCAATGCGTGCAGGGTCGATGCCAGCCTGTTCGGCTGCAGTAACCGTGGCAGCGAGCTCGGAGGCGACGTCGATCACCGGATTTTCATAGGTCGCAAGGCCCTGCAT
>CAYSTX010000243.1:0-5928 GCA_964434035.1 uncultured Acetobacteraceae bacterium | reverse complement strand
CCGGTGATCGCGACCGCGATGATGCCGGGTTTGCTCATCGTCGCCTCACTCGATCGCCGAAGGATGGCGCGCGAGCGGCGTGACGCTGATCTCCATGAACGGGAACAGCGGCAGGGATGAGAGGATCGCGTGCAGCTCGTCGTGATCGGCGACGTCGAACACGCTGATGTTCGCGTACTGCCCGGCGATACGCCACAGATGCCGCCACTTGCCTTCGCGCTGCAGCTCCTGCGCACGCGCCTTCTCCTCGGCCTTGAGGCGCTCGAAGCGGTCGGGCGCGATATCGTGCGGCACGTGCACGTCCATGCGAACGCAATACAACATCGGTTCCCTCATTGGCGCGCGTAGCGGCGCAGCTTGTCGCGATCGAGTGCAACGCCGATCCCAGGACCAGCCGGCATGTGCACATGGAAGTCGGCGAAGTGCAGCGGCTCGGTCACCAGGTCGTCGGACAGGATCTGCGGACCGAAATGCTCGCACCCCCAGCCCAACTCACGCAACCCGGCAAAGGCGTGCAGGTGCGCCGCTGCGCCGATCGAGCTCTCCAGCAGGCATCCGCCGTACAGGCCGATGCTCGCCGCTTCCGCAACTGCCGCGACCTTGTGGAGGCCGAGGAGGCCGCCGTGCTTGACCAGCTTCAGCGACACGACGTCGGCCGCCGCCGCCTGCGCGACCGTCAGCATGTCCTGCGCGCTGAACACGCATTCGTCCGCCATCAGCGGCACCGTCGTGCGCGACCGCACGCGCGCCATCGCGGCGACGTTCCACGCCGGCAGTGGCTGCTCGACCAGCCGCACGCCGAGCTCGGCCAGCGCCGGCAGGCAGCGCAGCGCCGTCGTCTCGTCCCACGCCTGGTTGGCGTCGACGATCAGCCGCGCACGCCCCTCGAGCGCCGTGGCGAGCCGGCGCAGGCGGACCAGATCGTCCTCCGGCGCCAGCGCACCAATCTTGACCTTGAACGTATCGTGCAGCCGGGCGGTGAGCTTGCGCTCCGCTTCCTCGATCTCCTGGCCGGCATCACCGGACGCGAGCGTCCACAACACCGGCACGCGCTCGCGCACGATCCCGCCGAGCAGCAGCGCTGCCGGCACGCCGAGCGTCTTGCCGACGGCGTCGAACAGTGCGGTTTCGATCGCCGCCTTCGCCGCGTTGTTGCGCTTCGCCGCCCCGTCCATGCGCGCGCCCGCCACCGCGAAGCGGTCCGCCGCCACGCCAAGCAGGGCAGGGGCGAGGTAGCCGTCGATATTGGCTTTGATGGCCTCGACGCTCTCCTCGCCCCAGCGCGGGCCGCCCAGAGTGGCTGCCTCGCCGATGCCCGTCACGCCGTTGGCGAGCCGGACTTCGACGATGACGTAGCTCTGCGCCGTGACCGACGTCTGCGAGAGTTTGTGGCGCCGCACGGTCGGCACGTCGACGATCGTGCTGCGCACGGCAGCGACCGCCACGTCATGACGCAGATCGGCGGGGGTGGTGATCGCGCTGTCGGGCATCACGGTGTTTCCTTTCGCGTACGGGGCGGGAACGCCTCGCGACATTCCCGCCGCTCGGATCAGGGCGCCGGCGCGTGCTCGCGCTCGATCACGGTCTTCGGTGCGGCGTCGGTCTCCCGATGCAGCACGAAGTCGAACTCGATTTCGGCGTACGGCGCGTTCAGTCCGCGCGCGTGGATCGCACCCGCGTCCGTCACTCGCGTCACTGCGGGGATCAGCCCGTCGCGCGTGGCGAAGGCGAAGTCGTCGTGCAGGTACTCGTCGCCGTCGATGTTGATCTGTGTCGTGAGCTTCCGATAGCCCGGTGCTGCGACGAAGAAGTGGATGTGCGCCGGACGGTGTCCGTGGCGCCCGAGCTCGTCGAGCAATTGCTGCGTCGGCCCGTTCGGCCGGCAGGCATAGCCGGATGGCAAGATCGAACGGAACCGGTAGAGCCCCTCGGCATCGGTCTCGATACGGCGGCGCAGGTTGTATTTCGGCTGCGACGGATCGAAGAACGAATAGCCGCCGAGCGTGTTGGCGTGCCACACGTCGACCACGGCGCCGGCGATCGGCTTGCCGTTCACGTCGCGCACCTGCCCCTGCATGAACAGCACCTCGCCCTTCTCGGTGCCGTCATCCAGCCGCGCCTCGCCTTTCGACAGCGGCGCGCCGGCGACATAGAGCGGGCCTTCGATCGTGCGCGGCGTGCCGCCTTCGATGCCAGCCTTCCGCTCCGCCTCGTCCATCCGCATGTCGAGGAACGTCTCCAGGCCAAGACCCGGCACCAGCAGCCCGACCTCGTTCGCCTGGCCCAGCCGCGTGAGGTAGCTCACCGCCGTCCAGAACTCATCGGGCTGGATGTCGAACTCCTCGATGGTGCGGAACAGGTCGCCGACCACGCGTTCGACGATGCGCTTGACGCGCAGGTTGCCGCGGCCGCCGCCCAGACCGCTGACCTTCATCAGCAGGTCGCGCACTTCCTTCGTCTCAGTCAGCCTCTCGCTCACGCCCCGTTCCTCCGTGTTCATGCGTTCATGCCGGAAATGGTCCGGCCGCCGTCGGTCAGCCCAGGTCGCCGCCTGCCACAGGCAGCGTCACACCGGTGATGTACGAAGCCTCGTCGGAAGCCAGGAACAGGATCGTCGCCGCCTGCTCCTCCGTCGTGCCGTATCGCTTCATCAGGCTCGAGGAGACGGTCTGTTCCACGACCCCGCGCATCCACGCGTCCTCCTCGGCCGTGCTTGGCGCGGCATTGCGCGGGATGCGGCGCCGCGGCGCCTCGGTGCCGCCGGGCGCGACGCCGCACACCCGGATGCCGTCGCCTGCATATTCGAACGCGAGGCACGCCGTGATCGCGTTCACCCCGCCTTTCGCCGCAGCGTAGGGCACGCGATTGACGCCGCGCGTCGCGACCGAGGAGACATTGACGATCACGCCGCCGCCCTGCGTCAGCATCACCGGCAGCACCGCACGGCAGCACCACAGCGTCGGGAACAGCGACCGGCGGATTTCCGCCTCGATCTGCGCCTCCTCGTAGCGAGCGTACGGCTTGGCCCAGATCGTGCCGCCGACATTGTTGACCAGGATGTCGAGGCGCCCGAACTGCGCGTGGGCTCGTTCCACCGCGTCCGTCGCCCCGGCGTAGGTCTCCAGGTCGGCGATGATCGCCAGATGCGCGCCGCCCGCGTCCTGCCGGACCTCCTCGACGATCTCCGCGCGGTCGACCATGGCCACGCGCGCGCCCTCGCGCGCCAGCCGCAGCGCCACGTCGCGGCCGATGCCTTGCGCGGCGCCGGTCACGATCGCGGACTTGCCGGCGAAGCGACCCGGAAACGTCGTCATCGCCGCCTCACGCCGCGCGCCGGTGGTCTTCGCCGACGGCCGTCACGGCACCGGCAGGCGAGAACTTCTCGTAGTAGAAGTTGGCCGGTGTCAGGCCCTGTTCGGCGAGCCAGCCGCGTACCGCATCGACCATCGGCGGCGGACCGCAGAGATAGACGTCGACGTCACCGCCGTTCAGGTCCGCGGGCTCGATATGCGCCGTCACGTAACCCTTGCGCGTGTGCGCGCTGTCGGCAGCGGCAACGCAGGTGCTGAAGGTGAAGCCGGGAACGCGCGCGGTGAATCCCTCGAGCTGGTCGACGCCGACCAGGTCCGCATCGTTCGTCACGCCGTAAACCATGTGGATCGGATGGCCGCCGGCGCCGCTCTCGTCGATCCTGCCAAGCATCGACAGGAACGGCGCCAGTCCCGTGCCGCCCGCCAGGAACAGCAGCGGGCGCCTGATCTCCCGCAGGTAGAAACTGCCGGACGGTCCGACGAACTCCATGGCCGCACCGGGAGCGGCCCTCTCGCGCAGGAACGTGCTCATTAGCCCCGGCTGTATGTTACGAACAAGGAAAGACTGCGTGTCCGCGCCCGGCGGCGAGCTGAACGAATACGACCGCCGCTGATCGGTGCCGGGCACCAGGATGTTCACGTACTGGCCGGGCAGGAACGACAACGCGCCCGCACCTTCTAGCGAGAACGCGATGGCGGTTTCGGAGAGCCGCTCGACCGAGCGAAGCCGGGCCTTGAACGTCTGCCCCTTCGTCTTGCAGACCTCGGAGGAGGCGGAGATGTCGACCACGACATCGCTCTTCGGCCGCATCTGGCAGGCCAGCGCCAGGCCCTCCGCCGCCTCGTCCTCGGTCAGCGCGTCCTCGATATAGCTGCCGCCGTCATAGTCGCCGGACTGCACCCGGCACTTGCAGGTGCCGCACGCGCCGTCGCGGCAATCGAGCGGGATGTTGATCCCGACGCGATAGGACGCATCGGCAACCGTATCCCCGTCCCGGCACTCGACGAAGCGGGTGAACCCGTCCTCGAAATTGAGCGCGATGGTGTGGCTCATCGTTGTCTCCTCCCGCCGTGCCGGTTCAGGTGTGATAGATGTCGACGACGTGGTGGATGTAGTCGTTCTTCAGCACCACCTTCTTGCGCCGGATCAGCGGCGCCTCGCCGGTGACGTCGATCGTGTACAACGACGTGCCGAAATACGTGTCGACGGTCTTGTACCGGTAGCTGAACGTCACCCAGTTGCAGCGCAGCTTGGTCAAGCCGCCGTCCTGCTCCAGGATCTCGACGTTGCTGACGTTGTGCGAGGTGCGCGGCTCCGGCAGGCTGGTCGCACTCGAGCGTTCGGTGCGGATGCGGAACACGCGATCCTCCAGGCCGCCCTTGTGGCCGTACCAGATCAGCGAGATCTCGCTCTGCGGATCCTCGGTCGGCCTGTCGTCGTCGTCCCAGGCCGGCATCCAGAACTCGACATCCGGCGCGTACAGCGCGAGCCAGGCGTCCCAGTCGCGGTCGTCCAGGTAGCGCGCTTCCCGATACAGGAACGCGCGCGCCTCCTCGATCCGGAAAGCCGCGCGGGAAGACGGGTCGGTGGTTGCAAACATGACGTTTCCCCTCAGCCCTGCGCGTTCGCTTCGGCGGCGAGCGCGCGCTGCATCGTCTCCTGCCAGTATTTGTGCTGCAGCACGAACAGGCCCTCGTCCTCCGTGCGCACGCCGCTCATCAGCGCCTTCAGCCCGATCGCCTCGGCGGCTTCGTCCGCGCCCTCGATCCAGTGCTTGGCGCCGCGGCACAGGTCGTTCCACCGCGCGGCACGTCCCATCATCGACATCTGGCAGGCGCGGAACTCCTCCAGGTCGTCCGGCGTCGCCATGCCGGAGGCGTTGAAAAAGTCCTCGTACTGGCGGATGCGATGGGCGCGCGCCTCCAGGGCCTCGCCCTTGGGCGCGATGCAGTAGATCGTGACCTCGGTCCTATCGACCGCGAGCGGGCGGTACATCCGGATCTGCGAACTGAACTGATCCATCAGGTAGACGTTCGGATACAGACACAGATTGCGGCTGCGCTGCACCATCCAGTCGGCGCGCGCCTGCCCATACGTCGCGGCCAGTTCCTCGCGGCGATCCCAGTTCGGGCGATCCTCCGGGTTGGCCCAGTTGGTCCACAGCAGCAGGTGGCCGTTCTCGAACGAGTAGAAGCCGCCGCCCTGCTTGGCCCAGCCGCCGGCGCTCATCGCCCGCGTATTGTCCACGTGCTCGGCTTCCTTGCGGCGGCCGGTGGTGGCGGCGTAGTTCCAGTGGACCGCGGTGACGTGATAGCCGTCCGCGCCGTTCTCGGTCTGCAGCTTCCAATTGCCGTCATAGACGTAGGTCGATGAGCCGCGCAGCACCTCCAGACCTTCGGGCGACTGATTGACGATCAGATCGATGATCTTCGCCGCCTCACCGAGATGCTCGACCAGCGGGGGCGCGTCCGGATTGAGGCTGCCGAACAGGAAGCCGCGGTAGGAGTCGAACCGCGGTACCTTCGTCAGGTCGTGCGAGCCGCCCTTGTTGAACGCGTCGGGATAGCCGGCCCCCTCCGGGTCCTTCACCTTCAGCAGCTTACCGCTGTTGTTGAA
>CAYSTX010000242.1:1257-5928 GCA_964434035.1 uncultured Acetobacteraceae bacterium | reverse complement strand
AATGCCGGCGTGATGCAGGGCCCGTGCGGCGGCTAAGCCGGCGACCCCGGCGCCAACGATCGCGACGGGATCAGCCATGGTGGTCAACGGTCGGTTGCGTCATCGCGCCAACAGATAGGCGCGCGACCGCGCTTCGGCGAGGGTGGCGCTTCCCCGTGCTACCGCAGCAACTCGACCACCGTATGCGGCGTCGCCATAACCGGCGCGGTCGAAATGCCAGCGAACCCCGCTTCGACCGCCATCGCCCGATATTCGTCGGCCGTGTACGCGTCGCCGTGCGGCGTGGTGAGCAGCATCACGTAGCTGAACACCGCCGGATCGGGCGGGGAAACACGGTCGGCGTTCGGGACGAACTCGATCACCAAGACGCGCCCGGCCGGCGACAGCGACGCGCGGACCTTCCGCAGCAGGGTGACGCAGGTCTCCGGATCGAAATGGTGGAGGAAATTCGGCAACAGGATCAGGTCGTACCCGTCGCCCCAATCCACCTCGAAGGCGCTGCCGGACAGCGTGCGATACCGGGACGTGACGCCGTGCCGCGCGGCATTCTCCCGCGCGACATTGAGCACGACGCCCCAATCGACCGCCGTGACCTCCGCCGCCGGCACCGCCTGCGCGACCGCGATGCCGTACATGCCGTGGCCGGCCGCGATATCCAGCACCTTACGCGGCGGCGCCGGCCACGCGGCGACGCCTTCCGCGATGAAGCGGGCCGACGGCGTGATGACCGGCGACATCGCGCGCGCGAACTTGATCCAGATCGGGTTGTCGTTGGCGATGTTGGCGAGCCCCAGCGTCCCGCCGGCACGGACGGCGGAAGCGGGGTCCGTCATGGCGAGCGCAATCATTTCGGGCGAGGCCAGGAAATCGATCATCGATCCGAAATAGGTGGGCGAGCGGCGATCAAGAAACGCGGCGGAGGATGGTGTCAGGCGATACGACCCATCTTGCTTCTCCAGGAAGCCGCGAACGGTCAGGCAATCAGCGAGCGTGCGCACGCCGCGCACGGCGGCGCCAACCCGCGGGCCCAATGTCTCCGGCGTATCGGCGCCCTCGGCAATCGCGGTGAACAGGTCGAGATCGATCGCCGCGCGCAGGGCTGACGTCGTCGTGTAGGCCCAAACCCCGGCCGCGAACAAAGCCGGCGACACATCTTGCATGCTCTGTTTCCCCCCGTGATTTTGAGCGCCGCGCGATCAGCCGGCCAGCGGCAGCGCCGTTGTATACTTGACGCGCTCCATGCTGAAGCGAGACGAAACGTTCTTCAGCGGCACAGCCTCGATCAGCCGACGATAAAACGCATCGAACGCGGCGATGTCGGCCACCATGACGCGCAACATGTAGTCAACGTCGCCCGCCATCCGGTGCACCTCAACCACTTCGGGTAGGGGCGTGACGAACGCGGTGAAGCGGGCGAGCCATTCGGGCGAATGGTCCGCCGCCTCCACCGCGACGAACACCGTCAGGCCGACGCCGACCCGGACCGGGTCGAGCAGCGCTACACGCCCGACGATGATGCCGTCCGCCTCCATCCGCTGCAGGCGCTTCCAACACGGTGTCGCCGAGAGGCCGACACGTTCGGCCATCTCGGCGATGGAAAGTGTGGTGTCCTGCTGGATGAGGGCGAGCAGACGCCGGTCGATCGCGTCCATCGGGCGTGCGCCAGAGCCTCAGGACGGTGTGAACATCGGAACGGGCGGGCCACCGTTGGTCGGCTTCAGCACGACCTTGACCGCCTGCCCGATCTTGAGCGACGCGAAATCGCAATCGACGATATTTGTCATCATCGTCGGCCCCTCCTCGAGCGTTACATATGCAATCGCATACGGCACCTCGGCCCGCTGCATGACGCTCAGCGAATAGATCGTGCCGCGCCCCGACGCCGGCACGAACTCGGTGCGGTCGGAGAAGCAGAACGGGCAGAGGGCGCGCGGATACCAATGCGTCTTGCCGCACGCATTGCATCGGCGCACTTGAAACTTTCCCTCGGCGAGCCCTTCCCAATACGGCTTCATTTCGGGGTTGGTGTCGGGCGCGCCGATGAAGGCGATCGTACGGTCGGTCATCGCGGTCACTCCCGTTCCATGATAAGCGTGGCGCTGCCGTGGCGCGTCCCGAGCGAGCCGCCCGTGCCATGCGCGAGGGCGAGCGTGCAGCCCGGCACCTGCACCTTCGGATGCGCCTCATGCCGCAATTGCCGCACCGCCTCGATCACCTTGGTGATGCCGCCGCGGTTGGCCGGATGGTTGTTGCAGAGGCCGCCGCCATCGGTGTTGAACGGCAACTTGCCCTGCCCCGAAATCAGGTTGCCATCGGCAACGAAACGACCGCCCTGCCCCTTCTCGCAGAACCCGAGATCCTCGAGCTGCATCAGCACCGTGATCGTGAAGCTGTCGTAGATCGATGCGTACTGAATGTCAGCGGGCTTCACCCCCGCCTCGGCGAAGGCCGCCGGACCCGAATACCGGGCGCCGGTGTAGGTCAGATCGACCATACCGCCCATCTGGCCCTTCGGCGCCTCACCCGCGCCGATGATCTTCACGCGCGGACGGTTGAGGCTTTTCATCACGTCCGGATGCACGACGACCAGCGCGCCGCCGCCGTCGCTGATCACGCAGCAATCGAGCCGACGCAGCGGGCTCGCGACGACCGGCGAGGCCATCACCTGCTCAACCGTCACCACGTCGCGCAGCATCGCGTGTGGGTTGTACTGCGCGTGGTGCGAGGCGGCGACCTTGATCCAAGCGAGCTGCTCGAGCGTCGTGCCGAACTCGTACATGTGCCGGGCCGCGCACATCGCGTACATGTTCACGACCGTCGGCGCGTACGGATACTCGAACATGAAATCGGGCTGCGCCGGGTTGCCGGCGCGCGGCGCGGTGCCAGTCGCCTGCCCCTCGCTGCGGGGGCGGCCGGCGAGCGTGATCAGCGCGACCCGGCACTTGCCCGCGGCGATCGCCTCGGCGGCATGGCCGACATGCAGCACGTAGCTCGAGCCGCCAGTATCGGTCGCATCCACGTGGCGGACGCGCAGGTTCATGTAGTCGACCATCGACAGCGGACCCATGCCCGGCGCGTCGCCACCGCCGGCGCAGAAATACCCATCGACGTCGTCCTTCGTCAGGCCCGCATCCGCCAGCGCGCCGGCGGCACATTCCGCGTGCAGTTGCGCGACGGACTTATCCGGCGCCTTCCGTGTCGGGTGCTCATACGCGCCCGCGATGTAGGCTTTGCCCTTGATGCTCATGTTTTATGCACCGCCCCCCGTGGTCCCCGGCGACTATACCCGGCAGGGTCGGCGGCGCTAGGCTCCTGGGTCATGCTCGAACACGCGCCCTTCGTCCCACCCGTGCCGCCACCGCCGGAGCGGGCGCCGGGGCTTTTCGCGTTCCTCGCCGCCGTGCGGTCGAACGCGACGATGATGTGGCCACGCGCGGCGTATGAGCAGGACGCGGTGATCCAGCGGATGCTGTTCCGGCCCTTCGCGCTACTCAACGCGCCGGACGCGATCCATCACGTTCTGATCGGCAACGCCGCCAATTACCGCCGCTCGCCGGCGTCGATCCGGATATTGCGGCCGATCACAGGCTATGGATTGCTGCTGAGCGAGGGCGACGCGTGGCGGCATCAGCGGCGCACCATCGCGCCCGCGCTCGCCCCGCGCACCCTGCCCGTCCTGTGCCGCCACATCGTCGCGGCGGCCGACGATGCGGTTCTTCGCTTCGCCGATGCGGCGCGGACAGGAACGCCAGTCGATTTGCTGTCGGCGATGCAGTCGCTGGCGCTCGACATCGCGGCGCGGTCGATGTTCTCGGTCGATCTCGTCGAGCGTGGCCCGGCGCTGCGGGCGACGCTGATGGAATACGCCACCCATCACGCGCGGCCGCATCTGCTGGACATGCTGCTGCCGCCGAGCGTGAAGGCGCCGGGCGATTTCGGGAGGGCGCGGTTCCGGCGACGCTGGATGGCGCTGATCGACGAAGTGATCGCCGCCCGCCTCGCCGCCCCGGCGCCGGCCGCCGACGCCCCGCGCGATCTGCTCGACATGCTACGCGCCGCACGCGACCCGGAGACGGGTGCGGCGTTTGACCACGCGCAGCTCTGCGACCAGGCGGCGACGATGCTGGTCGCCGGACACGAAACGACGGCGATCACGCTGTTCTGGATGCTCTGGCTGCTCGCCTCCGCGCCGGGCGAACAGGCGCGCGTCGCCGATGAGGCCATTAAGGCCGGGCCGACAGAGCGGCCGGCCGACCTGCCGCGTGCGCGCGCCGTGGTGGACGAGACGCTGCGGCTCTATCCGCCCGCGTTCACGCTGGTGCGCCAGGCGCTCGCACCAGACGTTGCCGCTGGCACGCCGATCCGGCGCGGCATGGTGGTGATGATCGCGCCCTGGGTGCTGCATCGACACCGCGCGCTGTGGTCATCACCCGACGCCTTCGACCCCAACCGCTTCGCCCCAGGCGCGCCACCGCCGCCACGCTTCGCCTATATGCCGTTCGGCGCCGGGCCGCGCGTTTGCGTCGGCGCGCAGTTCGCGCTCGCCGAGGCGACGCTGGTCGCCGCGCGTCTGCTCACCGCTTATCGCGTCACGCTCGCCGAGCCCAATCAGCGCCCGCCGGTACCGGCCGCCATCGTCACGACGCAGCCGGACCACGCGCCGCTGTTCCG
>CAYSTX010000242.1:0-1157 GCA_964434035.1 uncultured Acetobacteraceae bacterium | reverse complement strand
AACGCTGTCGGCTGAAAATACATGCCGAGCGGCGCATAGGTCGGGCCCTTCCAGAACTCCTCCTGGATCTTCTCGCAGATCGCCTTCTGCGCGGCGAGATCGGGCGCGTCGAACCAGGACCGCCGCAGCGCCTCGAGCGATGGGATGTTCGGCCAGCCGAACCATGCGTCGAGGCCACTCGCGCGGATCGCGATGTGCGACGCGGGTATCACGTTGCCGGTGCCGCCGAGGAAGGTGAAGTAAATGTTCCAGCCGCCCTTGTCGATCGGCTCCCGGCTCGCCCGCCGCTGCACGACGCTGCCCCAATCCATCGACTGGTAGTCAACGTTGAAACCCATCCGCTTCAGCATGTCGCCCCCGACGGTCGCGATCGCGGTGATCGTCGGGTAGTTCGACGCGGCGAGAACCACGATCCTTTCGCCTTTGTAGCCGGCGGCTTCGAGTTCCTTCTTGATCGCCGCCGGGTCCTTCAAGCCCTTCATCATGTCGACGCCGACATCGCTCGCCATCGGCGTGCCGGGCACGAAGATACCGACCCCGGTCTTGATCAGCTCGGGCGTCGCGCCGGCGACCGCTTCCATGAACATCGCCTGATCGACCGCCTCGGCGACGATGCGACGCATCTGCGGGTTGTTGAACGGCGGATAGAGTTCGTTGAACCGCAGGCAGCCGATCTCCCCGGTGTGGTCCTTCACCGTGACCGTCAGCGACTTGTCCTGTTTCAGCTGCGGCACGAGGTCGAGTTGCGGTTGCTCCCACCAGTCGACTTCGCCTGCCATGAGCGCCGAGGAAGACGTGGACGGGTCGGGCACGACGGTCCAGACGATGCGGTCGAAATGCACTGTCTTCGGCCCCGACGTACCCTGCGCGACGCCCTCCGGCCGCGGCACGTAGCCCGCGAATTTCTCATAGACGACGCGCGAGCCCGTCACCCGTTCGTTGGCGACGAAACGGAACGGGCCGCTGCCGACCATTTCGGTAACCTGCTGGAACGGGTCGGTCTTGGCGAGCCGCTCCGGCATCATAGCGCACATGTTGTTCGTGACGGCGAGCGCCGACGGCAGCAGCGGGAACGGCTTCTTCAGCCGGAAGCGGATGACGGTATCGGACTCCGCGGTCACCGCATCGGTGTGCGCGGCCAGCACGGCGCCGCGCTC
>CAYSTX010000241.1:2313-5933 GCA_964434035.1 uncultured Acetobacteraceae bacterium | reverse complement strand
CAGATGAACCAGGCGCTGCTGCTCTCGCCCGAGGCGGAGATCGACAGCAAGCCGGAGCTCCACATCAACGCCGACGACGTGAAGTGCAGCCATGGCGCAACGGTCGGCGAGCTGGACGCGACGCAGCTCTTCTATCTGCGGAGCCGCGGGGTACCGGCGGCCGAGGCGCGCGCGATCCTTGTCCGCGCGTTCCTGACCGAGGCGCTGGATGCGGTAACGGATGATACGGTCCGCGCGACGCTCGACGAAGCCGTCGCCGGCTGGTGGGAAAGAAAAGCCGCATGAACATCATGACCCGCCCCGATACGCAGGCCGAGTCGCGCGCGCCTTTCGACGTCGCCGCGATCCGCGCGCAGTTCCCGATCCTGTCGGAAACGGTGCACGGCAAGCCGCTCGTCTTCCTCGATAGCGCGGCCTCGGCGATGAAGCCGAACGCGGTCATCCAGTCGATGCGCGAGACGATGGAGCATCGCTACGCCAACGTGCATCGCGGCCTGCACTGGATGAGCGAGCGGGCGACCGACGCCTATGAGGGCACGCGCGACCTGGTCGCGAATCTGCTGAACGCCGCCGACCGGCGCGAGATTGTTTTCACGCGCAACTCGACCGAGGCGATCAACCTCGTCGCCCACAGCTACGGCCGCGGCATTCTGCGGCCAGGGCAGGCGGTCGTGGTCAGCGAGATGGAGCACCACAGCAACCTCGTGCCGTGGCAGATGCTGCGCGACGCCCACGGGATCGAGCTGCGGATCGCGCCGATCACCGATGCCGGTGAGCTCGACATGAACGCGTTCGAGGCGCTGCTCGCCGACGGGCGCGTCGGATTGGTCGCGATCACGCACATGTCGAATGTGCTCGGCACCTACACGCCGGTCGAGCGGATCACCGCGATGGCGCATGCGGCCGGCGCCCGCGTGCTGCTCGACGGAAGCCAGGCGATCGTGCACCGCCCGGTCGACGTGCGTGCGATCGGCTGCGACTTCTACGTCTTCACCGGCCACAAGCTCTACGGGCCGACTGGCATCGGCGTGCTCTGGGCGCGGCTCGGTCTGCTCGACGCGATGCCGCCGTTCCTCGGCGGCGGCGACATGATCAGTACCGTCGGCTTCGACCGCGCGACCTGGGCGGAGGTGCCGCACAAATTCGAAGCCGGCACACCCGCGATCATCGAGACGATCGCGCTCGGCGCGGCGGTCACCTGGGTGCAGTCGATCGGCTACGAGGCGATCGCCGCGCACGAAAGCACACTCACCGAGCATGCGCTCGCGCGGCTGTCCTCCGTCGAGGGCGTGCACATCATCGGCCGGCCGCAGGATCGCGGCGGGGTCGTGTCGTTCACGCTCGACGGCGCGCACGCGCACGATGTTGCGACGCTGCTCGATCGGCAGGGGATCGCGGTGCGGGCGGGCCATCACTGCGCCGAGCCGCTGATGCACCGCCTCGGCCTCGACAGCACCGCGCGCGCGAGCTTCGGCATCTACACCACCGTCGAGGAAATCGACGCGCTGGCCGATGCGCTCATCCGCGTGGGCGCGTTTTTCCGCTGAATGAGCCGCGCATGCACGACATGTTCGACACCGTTCGGGATCTCTACGACGCCGCGATCATGGATCGTGGCCGCGCGCCGCGTCATGCGGGCCGGCCCGATGCGTTCGACGCGACCGCGCGGGCCGACAACCCGATGTGCGGCGACCGTGTCGATGTGTTCGTGAACGTGGATCCCGCCGGCGCCGTCCGTGACACGCGGTTCGTCGCGCGTGGCTGCGCCGTTTGCATCGCGTCGGCCGATCTGATGGCCGAGGCGGTCGCCGGCCGCTCGCCCGACGCGGTGCGCTCGCTGGCCGCCGAGGTCACGACAATGGCCCGCACCGGCGCCTGCCCGGACCATCCGGGCGACCCGACAGTCGCGGCATTGCAGCCGCTATCGGCGGTGCATACCTATCCATCGCGGATCACCTGTGTGACGCTACCCTGGTCGGCGCTCGTCTCGGCGCTTGATGCTGTGCCGGCCGGGCAGGAGACAGGTCGTGAATGAACTGACGCCGACGCACGCAAGCTGGACCCCGGAGGGCGAGACCACCCCGCCGCCGTCCGAAGACGCGCTGATTGCGGCGATCGGCACCGTGTACGATCCGGAAATCCCGGTGAACATTTACGAGCTTGGCCTGATTTACGCGGTCGAGGTCGACGACGACCGGCGCGTCCGGGTTGAGATGACGCTGACCGCGCCCGGCTGCCCGAGCGCCCAGGAACTGCCCGAGCAGGTCCGGGAGGCGATCATGGCGGTGCCGGGCGTCGCCGATTGCACCGTCGAGACGGTGTGGGAACCGGCTTGGGACCCGAGCCGGATGACCGACGAGGCGCGGCTCGCGCTGAACATGTTCTGATGGAGTGCCGATAAATGAGCACGACGACCACCGCTTCCCCGAAGCCTCGCCGCGCCCTGCCGCCGCTGATGACGCTGACTGAGGCCGCCGCCGAGCGGCTGCGGAGGCTCTACGCGAGCGGGCAGGCGGGCAAGCTGTTGCGGATTGGTGTGAACACCAAGGGCTGCTCCGGCATGTCCTACACGATGGATTGGGTGGACGAAGCCGGTCCGGGCGACGAGACGGTGACGGACCAGGGCCTCACGGTGTTGGTTGACCGGCGGGCATCGCTGTTCCTGATCGGGACGGTGATGGACTACGAGACATCGGCGCTACAGTCTGGGTTCACTTTTACCAACCCGAACGAGAAGGGCCGCTGCGGCTGCGGCGAAAGCTTTCACGTCTGAGCGGCTGCGGCGGTCAGACCGGCCGCGCGCGACGTTTCGCCCGGTCAAACACGACAACGCTTTCCAACCGCGCCGACCACAAAAACTGATCGATCGGCGCCGCCGCGAGCAGGGCATAGCCGGCCGCGTGCAGCGCCGCCGCGTCGCGGGCCAGTGCGGCCGGGTTGCAGCTTACATAGATCACGCGCGGCACGCCGGCGGTGACGATCGGGCCGATCTGCGGCGCTGCGCCCGCGAACGGCGGGTCGAGCACGACGGCGTCAAAGCGGGCTAGCTCCGCCGGTTGCAGCGGACGGCGGGCGAGGTCGCGCGTTTCCACCGTCACACGCCCAGCTAGGCCGCCGCGGTTCGCCGCGTCGCGCAGCGCGGCCGAAGCCGCCGCGTCGCCCTCGTAGGCGGTGACGGCCGCGGCCCCGCCGAGCGGCAAGGTCAGCGTGCCGCTGCCGGCGTAGAGGTCGGCGACGCGGAGCCGTCCGGTCCCGCGGCGCGGCAGCCCGGCGAGCACGGCGTCGACAATCGCGCGCTCCCCTTCCGACGATGCCTGGAGGAACCCACCGGGCGGCGGGGCGACGTCGATGCCGCCGAGTTTCAGCGACACCGGCCCGAGCGTCGCGACCGGCTCGGTCGGCCCGTCGCCGAGCGCCCAGGTGATCCGCGGCAGCGCGTGTTCGGCGGCGAAGCGGGCGATTCGCGCGCGGCTTGGCGTATCGGGCGCGGCGTCAGTGCGGAGCAGCAGGTCGGGTCCGGTGTCGAGCAGGTTCAGCACCGCCGAGCCCTGCCGCCGCAGCAGCGTCGTGCCGGCCAGCAACGTGCGGAGCGGCGCGATGAGCGCGAGCAACGCGGGGTG
>CAYSTX010000241.1:0-2213 GCA_964434035.1 uncultured Acetobacteraceae bacterium | reverse complement strand
GACGCGATCCGGGCTCGGCGTCTCGATCCCGAGCACAGTCGCGGGGCCGCGTCCGGCTTGTTCGACGCGGACATGCTCGCCGGGCAGCGTGAACGGCACATAGACGGGCGCGCCGTCCCGATCCCGGCCGACACCGTCGCCGTCCGCGCCGACCCGGTCGATGCTGGTCGCGAACGCCGCCGGCTCAGCCGCCGAACGCGGAGATCCCTGTCTGCGCACGGCCAAGGATGAGGGCGTGCACGTCGTGCGTCCCCTCATAGGTGTTGACGGCCTCGAGGTTCATCGTGTGCCGGATGACGTGGTATTCGTCCGAAACTCCGTTGCCGCCGTGCATATCGCGAGCCACTCGCGCGATATCGAGCGCCTTGCCGCAAGAGTTGCGCTTGCAGAGGCTGATCATCTCCGGCGCCGCGTCATGCGCGTCCATCAGCCGGCCGAGCCGGAGCACGCTCTGCAGCCCAAGCGTGATTTCCGTCTGCATGTCGGCGAGCTTCTTCTGGATCAGCTGTGTCGCCGCGAGCGGCCGTCCGAACATCATCCGCTGCATCGTGTAGTCGCGGGCGGCGTGCCAGCAGAACTCGGCTGCGCCGAGCGCGCCCCAGGCGATGCCATAGCGCGCGTTGTTGAGGCAGGAGAACGGCCCGCGCAGGCCGCGCACGTTCGGCAGCATGTTCTCGGCCGGGATCCGCACGTCTTGCATCATGATCATGCCGGTGGTGCTGGCGCGGAGCGAGAACTTGCCCTCGATCTTCGGCGCGGTCAGGCCGGGCATGCCGCGTTCGAGGATGAAGCCGCGGATGTCGCCTGCATCGTCCTTCGCCCAGACCACGAACACGTCGGCGATCGGGCTGTTGGTGATCCAGGTCTTCGAGCCGTTGAGGATGAAACCGTCGCCGTCGCGGCGGGCGCGCGTGCGCATCGACGCGGGGTCGGACCCGGCATCCGGCTCGGTCAGGCCGAAGCAGCCGACCCATTCGCCGCTGCGGAGCTTCGGCAGGTAGCGCGTGCGCTGCTCTTCGCTGCCGAAGGCGTGGATCGGGAACATAACCAGCGACGACTGAACGCTGAACGCCGAGCGGTAGCCGCTATCGACGCGCTCGACCTCTCGCGCGATCAGACCGTAGGAAACGTAATTGACGCCGGCGCAGCCATAGCCCTCGAGCGTCGCGCCGAGAAAGCCCATCTCCCCCATCTCGTTCATGATCTCGCGGTGGAACCGCTCATGGCGGGCGGCCTCGATTACGCGGGGGAACAGCTTGTCCTGGCAGTAGGCGCGTGCCGCGTCGCGAATGGCGCGCTCATCCTCGCTGAGCTGGTTATCCAGACGGAGCGCGTCGTCCCATGCGAACGGCGTGAAGGGCAAGCGTGGCCGGTCGGTGTTCAGCTCGGCGATGGCGCTCATGCGTCTATCTCCTGCTCAGCCGGGGCAATCTCCGCCGAGCGGCGGCGGGGCCGCAGGCTCATGAAGGCGGGCACGTCCTCGCCGAAGCCGCGCACGGCGGGACCGATCTCGTCGTCGCGGCGCGGGCGTTCGTCCCGGCGACGGGGCTGCGGCTCGGACCGGCGCGGCTGCGGGGCGGGAGCCTCCGGCAGCGGCGCGGCGGCGTCGGGCGCGTGCGACGCGCGGGGGGCGCGGGTGCGCGGCTCGGCTTTCGCTCTTGGCTCCGCCCGTGGCTTCTGCTCGGCGTGTGGCTTCGGCTCGGCCTTCGGCTTCGGCGGCGCCTTCGCGCGCGCGGGCTTCGGCTCGGCGCTGCTGCTGCGGCCGCCCCGCCCGCGACCACGGCCACGGCGGCCATCGCCGTCGGCCCACAGAACGGGGTCGAGGCCTGGAACCTGGATGACCGGGATCGGCGCGCCCGTCAGCTTCTCGATCGCCTCGACGGCCATGCGGTCGTTCGGCTCGGCGATCGTGAACGCGTGGCCTTCGAGGCCCGCGCGGCCAGTGCGGCCGATCCGGTGGATGTAATCTTCGGCGTGGATCGGCACGTCGAAGTTGAACACGTGGCTGAGGCCGCCGATGTCGATGCCTCGCGCGGCGACGTCGCTACAGACAAGCAGCCGGATCTCGCCCGCCTTGAACCGCTCGAGCGTCGCGAAACGGACCGACTGCGCGAGGTCGCCATGGAGCGCGCCTACGCTGAACTGATGCTTGTTGAGCGACTTGTAGAGGATGTCGACGTCGCGCTTGCGGTTGCAGAAGATCAGCGCGTTCT
>CAYSTX010000240.1:0-5981 GCA_964434035.1 uncultured Acetobacteraceae bacterium | reverse complement strand
CCGATCCGATGAACTATCGCCCCTATCAGCAGATCACGCGCCGAAAGTCCCGCCAGATCCATGTCGGACGCGTGCCCGTGGGCGGTGATGCGCCGATTACTGTCCAGACGATGACCAACACGCTGACGACCGACGTCGAAGGCACGATTGCGCAGATCCGCCGGGCGGAACTCGCCGGTGTCGACATTGTCCGCGTCTCCTGCCCCGACCAGGAAAGCGCGCTGGCACTCAAGGAGATCGTGCACGAGGTCAATGTGCCGATCGTTGCCGACATCCATTTCCACTACAAGCGCGCGATCGAGGCGGCCGAGAGCGGGGCCGCGTGCCTGCGCATCAACCCCGGCAACATCGGCAGCCCCGAGCGCGTGCGTGAGGTGATCAAGGCGGCGCGGGACCACAATTGCTCGATGCGGATAGGCGTGAACGCCGGCTCGCTCGAGAAGCACCTGCTGGAAAAATACGGCGAACCGAACCCCGAGGCGCTGGTCGAAAGCGCGCTCGAGCACGCCAAGATCCTGCAGGACCACGACTTCCACGAGTTCAAGATCAGCGTGAAGGCGTCGGACGTGTTCCTCTCCGTCGCCGCCTATCAGCAACTCGCCGAGGTTTGCGACCACCCGCTCCATATCGGCATCACCGAGGCCGGCGGCCGGCGCATGGGCACGGTGAAATCCTCGATCGGGCTCGGCTCGCTGCTCTGGGCCGGCATCGGCGACACGCTCCGCGTCTCCCTCTCGGCCGACCCCGAGGAAGAGGTGCATGTCGGTTGGGACATGCTGAAGGCGCTCGGTATCCGCCACCGCGGCGTCAAGATCATCTCCTGCCCGTCCTGCGCGCGGCAGGGCTATGACGTTATCAAGACCGTCCAGACGCTCGAGGAACGGCTCGCCCATATCGAGACGCCGCTCACGCTCTCGATCATCGGCTGCGTCGTCAACGGGCCGGGTGAGGCGCTGATGACCGATCTCGGCGTCACCGGCGGCGGCAGCGGGCGGCACATGGTCTATGCCAACGGCAAGACCGACCACACGATCGACGGCGGCGACATGATCGAGCATATCGTCGAGCTGGTCGAAACGCGGGTTGCCGCCATACAGGCCGCCGACGCGGCCGCCAAGGCGAAGGCCGACGCTGAGGCCGGGGCCGCCCCTGTCGGGGCGATCGCCGCCGAATGATCCCGCGTTGACGACCCCGCTACAGCCCGTCCGCGGCACGCGCGACATCATCGGTGAGGATCAGCGTCGCCATCACCACGTGATCGAAACCGCACGCGCGGTCGCCGCGACGTACGGCTTCGACGAATGGATCACGCCCGTGGTCGAGGACACGCGCGTCTTCGCCCGCTCACTCGGCGAGACGTCCGACGTGGTGAGCAAGGAGATGTACACCTTCCTCGACCGGGGAGGCGAAAGCATTACGCTCCGGCCGGAAAACACCGCCGGCGTCTGCCGTGCGCTTGTCACCAACGGGCTGACGCAATCGCTGCCGCAGAAGGTGTTCTACGCCGGCCCGATGTTTCGCTACGAGCGGCCGCAGAAGGGGCGCTATCGGCAGTTCCATCAGATCGGCGTCGAACTGCTCGGCGCGCCCGAGCCGCTGGCGGACGCCGAGGTGATCGCCTGCGGCTGGGACGTGCTGCGCGCGCTCGGTGTCGACGACGGCACGGTGCTGGAGATCAACACGCTGGGCGACGCATCAAGCCGCGCCTCGTGGCGCAGAGCGCTGGTCGATTATTTTTCGGCGCACCGCAACAGTCTGTCCGCCGACAGCCAGGCGCGTCTTGAGCGCAATCCGCTCCGCATCCTCGACAGCAAGGACGAGGGCGACCGTGCGCTGCTCGCCGACGCGCCGGCGATGGTCGACCACCTGACGGACGAAGCGGCGTCGTTCTTTGAACGGGTACTGGAAGGGCTGGCGCGGTTCGAGGTGCCGTTCCGGGTCAACCGGGCGATTGTCCGCGGCCTCGACTATTACGGCCACACGGCGTTCGAGTTCGTAACCGACCGGCTCGGCGCGCAGGGCACGGTGATGGCGGGCGGGCGGTATGACGGATTGGTCGCCGAAATGGGCGGCGCACCGACGCCCGGGATCGGCTGGGCGGCGGGGATCGAGCGGCTGTCGATGCTGCTGCCGGCGGCGCCCGCGCCAGTCGCGCCGATCGTGGTCATCCCGATGAACGACGCCGCCGAGGCGCACGCGATCACCGTGCTGCGCGCGCTGCGTCGGGACGGGCTGCGCGCGGAAATTGGTTACCGCGGAAACCTCAAGCGCCGCATGGAGCGGGCGAACAAGGCGGGTGCGCGCGCCGCCATCATCATCGGTGACGACGAGATCGCGCGTGGCGTTGTGCAGCTCCGCGACCTTGTGACCGGCGAGCAGGTCGAGTCGACCACCGCGGAGCTGGCCGCGCGGCTGCGATGAGCAGCCAGGTTTCGGCGACGCTCGACCACCGCCTCGACCGCATCGTCGCCCGCGCCGACGAACTGCGCGCGAGCCTGAGCGAGGGTGCGACGGGCGAGGCGTATGTGAAGGCGTCGCGGGAGCTCGCGGAAATCGAGCCGGTCGTTGCGCGCGTTGGTGAACTGCGCGCGGCCGAGCGGGCGCGGGCGGACGCGGAAGCAATGCTCACCGACCCTGAAATGCGTGACCTCGCCGAGGGTGAACTGCGGCTGCTGCGGGAGACGATCCCCGCGTTGATGCACGAAATCCGGCTCGCGCTGTTGCCGAAGGACGAGGCGGACGCGCGCTCGGCGATCCTGGAAATCCGCCCCGCGGCGGGCGGCGATGAGGCGGCGCTGTTCGCGACCGAGCTGTTCGGCATGTATCAGCGTTACGCGGACGCGCGCGGCTGGCGGTTCGAGATCCTCGAATACGGCGACACCGAACTCGGCGGCCTTAAGGAGGGCATCGCCGAGGTTACCGGCCGCGACGTCTTCGCCCGGCTCAAATACGAAAGCGGCGTGCACCGCGTGCAGCGCGTGCCTGCGACCGAGAGCCAGGGGCGCATCCACACCTCGACCGTCACCGTCGCCGTGCTGCCGGAGGCGGAAGAGGTGGACGTGCAGATCGACGAAGCGGACCTGCGCATCGACGTTTTCCGCGCATCCGGCGCGGGCGGTCAGCACGTGAACAAGACCGAAAGCGCGGTTCGCATCACGCATATGCCGACCGGGATCGTCGTCGCGATGCAGGAAGAGAAAAGCCAGCACAAGAACCGCGCGAAGGCGATGAAGATCCTGCGCGCCCGGCTCTATGAACAGAAGCGCGCCGGCCTGCACGCGACCCGCGCCGCCGACCGCCGTGCCCAAGTCGGTACCGGCGACCGCAGCGAACGTATCCGAACCTACAATTTCCCGCAGGGCCGCGTGTCCGATCACCGGATCGAGCTGACGCTCTACAAGCTCGACCGCGTGCTGCTGGGCGAGCTCGACCCGTTCATCGATGCGCTGATCGCGGAAGACCAGGCGGCGCGACTCGCGGCCGAGGTGTGAGCGAGCTCGCCAAACTGGTCACCGTATCGGCGTCACTCGACTGGGGCGCCGCGCGGCTGCAGGCGGCTGGGATCGCGTCCGCCCGGCTCGATGCGCGGCTGCTGCTCGCGCACGCACTGTCACGCTCGCCGGACACGCTGGTCGGGGCGCTGGGCGAGGCGGTGCCGACCGCTTCGTTTGTGGCCTTGATCGAGCGGCGGGCGGCGCGCGAGCCGGTGGCGCTGATCCTCGGCCGGCGGGAATTCTGGTCGCTCGACTTTGCCGTCTCCGCCGCGACCATCGTGCCGCGCCCGGACAGCGAGACGGTGGTTGCGGCGGCCCTTGAGCGCGAGCGGGGCGCGCCGCCCATCCGTCGCGTGCTCGACCTCGGCACCGGCACTGGCTGTCTGTTGCTCGCGGTGCTCAGCGAAGCGGCCGAGGCGACCGGGGTTGGCGTTGACCGGTCACCGGAGGCGGCGAGGCTGGCCGCCCGGAACGCGCGGTCGCTCGGCCTCGACCGGCGGGCCGCGTTCATCGCCGGGGACTGGGCCGAGTCGGTCGCCGGGCGGTTCGATCGGGTCATCAGCAACCCGCCCTATATCCCGACTGTGGCACTCGGCACGTTGATGCCGGAGGTGGCGCGGTTTGAGCCGGCGTCCGCGCTCGACGGCGGGGCGGACGGGCTCGACGCCTATCGGGCGATCATCCCCGGCCTCGTCCGGCTGCTCGCCCCCCGCGGCCGCGCGGTACTGGAGGTGGGGGAGGGGCAGGCCGAGTCGGTCGCTTCTCTTGGCGTCGCGGCCGGGTTTTGCGCCGAAACGCGGGCCGATTTGGCCGGAATCGCTCGCGCCGTCGTGCTGCGAACGGCCTGATCCGCAGAAATCGTTTGGCAACGCGCCCGCGGATGACTATTTCTCAGTCTCAAGATCGGGGTGTAGCCAATCGGCTCCCGAGATGCCCCGATCCGCCGGACGTTGCAGTACTGTGGAAACAGTCGCCGTCCTGCCCCGCAACCAGCGGCGTTGTCCAACGGCAACAGGAAAGTGCGACCAAATCTGATGAACATGAAGCGCATGCGCGGACGGAACCATCGTGGCGGAAACGGCGGTGGTGGTGGCGGCGGGATCCGGCACAATGCCGGGAACATTCCGCTCAACCGGAACCATGTCTTCGACAGCAACGGTCCGGACATCCGCGTCCGCGGGACCGCCCAGCAGTTGTTTGAGAAGTACCTCCAACTCGGCCGCGACGCGACCAGCAGCGGCGATCGGGTGATGGCGGAAGGCTACTTCCAGCACGCTGAACACTATTTCCGCATCATCAACGCCATGAACCAGGCGGCCCAGCAGTCGCAGGCACAGGCGGGCCAGGGTGCGGGCGGGGGCCACCCGTCGCAGCACAACCCGCGCCGCGCCTATACGAATGAGGAAGGGCAGGCGAACGGTCCGGCCCCGAACGGGTTCGAGGGCGAAGATCAGGAGCAGCCGGGCGAGGTTCCGGTCGGCCTCGGCGACCAGCCCCAGACGGGGCGCGACATTCCGATCGCGGCGGTGGCGCCCTCCGAGAGCTAAGCGTCAGGGCCTTTGAGCCCTGCGCGGAGCGTCGCCGCGGCGTCGCCCGTAATCAGACCTGTGCGGATCAGGAGATCGATCAGCCCGAGGTTGACGTTGAATTTGAAATCGTCGGTGTCGCGCACCGTCTCGTACACGCGCGCGATCGGCCACAGCTCGAAACCGGCGATTTCCTTGTCATGTGGTTGCGGCGTGAAGCCGGCCGGTAGCTCCAGATCGTAGCAATGCAGCCGGTCGCGGCGGAGGCCCTCGTCTCGGTCGCAGGCGTAGCGGACCATGCCAGCCTCCCGAGCAGTGCGGGCGATATCGGCCGGAATGCTGGCTTCCTCGCCCGCTTCCTTCACCAGCGTCGTCATCGCGTCGAGTCCCGCGGGAATACCACCCGCCGCGATGTTGTCGAGCTTGCCGGGGTCGAGCGGCCGATCATCGGAGCGTCGCGCAACCCACACCGAAAGCCCGTCTGCGCCGCGGACGAGGCCGTTCATGTGCGCGCCTTCCGCCTCGATCCCAAGCACCGGCAGCGCGCCGCGATCAACGGTGGTGAGCGACGGACCGCCAGGGGTCGCCCGCACATCAAACGCCTCGTTCCGCCACCGGCAGAGCTTGCGGTCAGCCATCACGCGGGCGAGGCCGGGCAGCGCCGACGGCGGATCGACGACGACCACGCCGTCTTCCGTTCGCACGCATTGCTGGTCCGATAGCGCCTTCACGACGGGTGGCCGGACATAGCCGACGGATGCGCCACCGACCCGCAGCAGCAAGCGCTCGCCTGGCAAAACCGCGTTGTTGCACGCGCGAACATGGCGCAGGAAGCCGTCTAGGTCCGCGACGTTCATTGCTCGGGCCGCCTTTCATTCTGTTCAGGTACACGCCACATTCGCGGCATGGCTCGACACACTTCGTCCCACTCCGATCCGCCGGCAACCGGCGGTCCGCACCG
>CAYSTX010000239.1:0-5988 GCA_964434035.1 uncultured Acetobacteraceae bacterium | reverse complement strand
GCGACCGCGTCCGGAGGCGGGTCGTCGGCGACGAAGTGGCGGACGAGCTTGGTCGCGAGGTGCCGGTGCGTTGCCGGATGGTTGGCCAGCATCGCGAGCGCCGCTACGCCGCCCGCCTCGCCCTCCGGGATCGTGCGGCCGAGCATCGTTTTCGTGCCCGGCTCATGCGCGAAGGGGCGGAACTTGAAGCCGGGCGGATCGGCCTTCAGGTCGATCGACCAGCCGGTGAGCACGGCCGCGAACGCGGTCACGTCCGCCTGCGTGTATCCTGCCGCGGGGCTGATCGTGTGTAGTTCCATGCACTCTCGGGCGAGGTTCTCATTTAGCCCGCGATGCGTCCGCTGTCCGGCTACGCTGTTCGGCCCAATTGAGCCCGCGTTGTTGAGATAGAGCAGCATCGCGGGGTGGCGCATGACGGCGAGCAGCATGTCATTGAAGCGGCCGGTCACGTGCGGGCGGATCGCTTCTGCGACGAAGGCCCCGGCGACAGGCGCACAGGCAGGAGTGCGTACGCTGATCGTGAAGTGGTTCGTCCAGAATCGAACCAGCCTTTCGCGAAACGGCATCGTCGTCTCGATCGCGTGCCGCCCGAGTGCGGCGGACTCCGCGATGAACAGGGCGCGGCTCTGTCGTTCGGCCGGCGGCGGCTTGTTGTCCCGATCGTTCCGGAACGCCGTCAAACCGGCAGCGGTGGTCGGTGTGGGGCCGTCCGGCCCGGGGTCCGCGCCCCGCAGCTGCGCGTGGAGCCAGCCGCGCGGATCGGATGGAACCGGCTCCATTCCACGCCGTCCGAGGCCAAACCGATCAAGGGCGATCAGCGCGCTGGTCTGCATGACAGACGGCATAGCCCAGGGACCGGTGACAGGATGTGACGAAGCGTGAACGTCCGGGCGCGCGCCAGCGTCTCAGTGCGCGATCCCGCGCCGGGCCAAACCGCGCTTGCAAATCCGGCGCGTCCGGTCCATTTCCAGCACATGTTGAACGGCAGCGCCGCGCCCCACGGGTGCGACGCCGTCCTGCGTGACCGGGCGCACGGGACAGGGGTCCCGCCCTGGGCGACCCAGCGGGGCGCCGGTCACCCATCCGGAGGCTACCACCGTGTCCGCGACCCCGCTCGAAAAGATCCGAAACATCGGCATTACCGCGCATATCGACGCGGGCAAGACGACGACGACGGAGCGGATCCTTTATTATACAGGCGTCTCGCACAAGATCGGCGAGGTCCACGACGGCAATACGACGACCGACTACATGGAGCAGGAGCGTGAGCGCGGCATCACGATCACCTCCGCCGCGGTCACATGCGCGTGGAAAGACCACCGCATCAACATCATCGACACCCCCGGCCACATCGACTTCAACATCGAGGTGAACCGCAGCCTGCGCGTGCTTGACGGCGCGGTGTTCATCATCGAGGGCGTCGCCGGCGTGCAGCCGCAGAGTGAGACCAACTGGCGTCTCGCTGACCGCTACAACGTTCCGCGCATCATCTTCATCAACAAGCTCGACCGGACCGGCGCCGATTTCTACCGCGCGTTCGCGACGCTGAAGGAAAAGCTCGACATCGTCGCACTGCCCCTGCAGCTGCCGATCGGGATCGAGGATCAGTTCGTCGGCGTCGTCGACCTGGTCGAGATGAAGGCGATCGTCTGGGAGGGCGGTGAGCTCGGTGCGAAGTTCCATGACGAGCCGATCCCGGCCGACATGATGGAGCAGGCCAAGGAGCACCGTCAGACGCTGCTAGACACCGCGCTCGCGGTCGATGACGCGGCGATGGAGGAATATTTCGAGAAGGGCGACGTCGACGTCGCGACGCTGAAGCGCGCGATCAAGACCGGTACCATCTCGGGCGCCTTCCGCCCCGTGCTGTGCGGCACCGCGTTCAAGAACAAGGGCGTGCAGCCGCTGCTCGACGCCGTGCTCGACTACCTGCCGAGCCCGATCGACGTCCCTGGCATCTCGATCGCCGCCGAGGAAGGCGAGGAGGACGGTGAGTTCTCCGATCGCCGCCGCATCAAGGCGGACCCGAGCGCGCCGTTCGCCGGCCTCGCGTTCAAGATCATCAACGACAAATACGGCACGCTGACCTTCGTCCGCGTCTATGCCGGCACGCTGAAGTCCGGCGACACGGTGATGAACACGACGAAGGGTCATCGTGAGCGCATCGGGCGGATGTTCCAGATGCACGCCGACAAGCGCGCCGAGATCAAGGAGGTCGAGGCGGGCGACATCGCGGCCTTCGTCGGTCTGAAGGACACGGGCACCGGCGACACGCTGGCGAGCAGCGAGGATCCGGTGGTGCTGGAGCGTATGGCGTTCCCGGTTCCGGTCATCGACATCTCGGTCGAGCCGAAGACCAAGGACAGCGTCGACAAGATGACGATCGGCCTGCAGAAGCTCGCGAGCGAGGACCCGTCGCTGCGTCTTCGCACCGATCAGGAGAGCGGCCAGACCATCCTGTCCGGGATGGGCGAGCTGCATCTCGAAATCATCATCGACCGGCTGAAGCGTGAGTACGGCGTCGATGCGAACATCGGCGCGCCGCAGGTCGCCTATCGCGAGACGATCAGCAAGTCGCACACCGAAACGTACACGCACAAGAAGCAGTCGGGCGGTTCGGGTCAGTTCGCCGAGGTGAAGGTCATCTTCGCGCCGGCCGAGCGGAACGCGGGCATCACGTTCGAGAACAAGGTCGTCGGCGGCACGGTGCCGAAGGAATATATCCCGGCGGTCGAGAAGGGCATCAAGAACCAGGCGGAAACCGGGGTGCTCGCCGGCTTCCCGACGGTCGACTTCACCTACACGCTGGTCGACGGCAAGTACCACGACGTCGACTCGTCGGCGCTCGCGTTCGAAATCGCGGCCAAGGCGTGCTTCCGTGAGGGCATGAAGAAAGCCGGGCCGATCATTCTCGAGCCGATCATGGACGTCGAGGTGACGACCCCGCAGGACCATGTCGGCGACGTCGTCGGCGACCTCAACCGCCGCCGCGGCATGATCCAGAACCAGGAGAGCAGCGGCTCGACCGTGACGGTGCGCGCGCACGTGCCGCTGAAGGAGATGTTCGGCTACATCTCCGACCTCCGCAGCATGACGAAGGGCCGCGCGTCCTTCACCATGCAGTTCCACCACTACGACCCGGTGCCGCGTAACATCGCCGACGAGATCATGGCGAAGAGCGCGTAACGGGCCTCACTGCGGGGACGACACTGGGCACCACCGCACACGACAGCGATTTCCACGCCTGGGCGATGGAGCAGGCAAGCCTGCTCCGCGCCGGGCGGGTCGGCGACGCGGATCTGTCGAACATCGCCGAGGAAATCGAGAGCATGGGGCGGAGCGAGCGGCGCGAACTGGTCAGCCGCCTCGGCGTGCTGCTCGCGCATCTGCTGAAATGGCAGACGCAACCGGCGCTGCGCGGCGTGTCGTGGCAGTTGACGATTCGCGAGCAGCGCCGCCGGCTGGCCCGGCATCTGCGGGATAACCCGAGCCTGACGCCGCTGCTCGATGCGGCCATGGTGGACGCCCACGGCGACGCGCTGCTGATGGCGCAGCGTGAGTCCGGGCTGCCCGAAAGCGCGTTTCCGGCTTCCTGCGCCTGGTCGGCCGAGGACGTTTTGAGCGAAGCTTTCCTGCCCGGCTGAGCCCGCCGCGTTCAGGACGCCGAGACGGTGCGGATGCCCTCGGCGACGCGGTCGAGCGATGCTTCCGTCAGCGCGGCCATGCAGAAGCGTCCGTCGCTCACGCCATAGATCGCGAACTCGTCGCGCAGCCGGTCCATCTGCGCCGCCGACAAGCCGGAGTAGCTGAACAGCCCGCGTTGACGCACGAGGCGGCTGAAATCCTGCGCGTTGCTGCCGGCGAGGCGCTGCACCAGTCCCTCGCGCATCCGGCGGATCCGTTGGCGCATCGCCTCCAGCTCCGTCACCCACTGCGCCCGTAGCGTTGCGTCGTTCAGGATGCGGCTGACGAGTAGGGCGCCATGCGTCGGCGGGGTCGAGTAATTGGCGCGGATGGCGACGGCGATCTGATCGGCAACGAGCTTCGCCTGCCCCGTGTCCTTCGCGACGACCGACAGCGCGCCGATGCGCTCACCGTAGAGACCGAACGACTTGCTGAACGACGTGGCGATGAACACCGGCACGCCGGCGGTGGCGAGCAGCCGTGCGGGCGCGCTGTCCGGCTCGAGCCCGTCCGCGAAGCCGGCATACGCCATGTCGATGAACGGAACGAGTTGCCGCTCGGCGATTAGCCCCGCAAGCTCCCGCCACTGCGCGGCGTTGAGGTCGGCGCCCGTCGGGTTATGGCAGCACGCGTGCAGCAGCAGCACCGTGCCCGGCGCCATCGCCGCGACGGCTTCGTGCATCGCGGGCCAGTCGACGCCGCCGGTTTCGGGATCGAAATACGGATACTCGACAGTTTTGAGCCCCGCGCCTTGAAAAATGCTCGGATGGTTGCCCCAGGTCGGGCGGCTCAGCGCGACCGTGCTGCCGGGTGCGATGCGCGCGATCATGTCGGCGCCGAGCTTCAGCGCGCCGGTGCCGCCGAGGCTTTGCACGGTGACGATCCGCTCCCCGTCCGACGCGGCGAGCGCGTCGCCGAACACGAGGCGCTTCGCGGCGTCGCGGAGCGCCGGCATGCCCGTCGGCAGCAGGTAGCCCCAGCTGTCGACCGCGCCCGCGGTCTGCTGTTCGGCCGTCCGCACGACGTCGAGGATCGGCACGCGGCCGGACTCGTCATAGTACATGCCGACCGCGAGGTTGAGCTTCTCCGGCCGCGTATCGGCCGAGAACCGGGCGAAGGTCGCCATGATCGGGTCAAGCGATTGCGGCGCGAGCGCGTCGAAGAGGGACATGATCAAGTATCTCCGCACCGCCGGGACGGCGGATCGGGCGGACTATCACACGCGGCGCGCGGGGCGGAACCGTCCGATCTGAACGGCGGGAGTGCGGCTCGCGCCACGCTCCCGCCTCGGCGGGTCAGATCTCGTTTCGCTTCATCATCGCCGTCATATTGTCCGCCTGACGGATCGCCAGTGCGACGATCGTCAGCGTCGGGTTGCAGGCAGCACCGGTCGTGAACTGGCTGCCGTCGGACACGAACAGGTTCTTGATGTCATGCGTCTGCCCGAACTTGTTGACCACGCCGTCGCGGGCATTCTCGCTCATGCGGTTGGTGCCCATGTTGTGCGTGCTCGGGTACGGCGGCGTCGGGATCGTTCGCGTGGCGCCGACCGCCTCGTAAATCGCGCTGCCCTGCTTATAGGCGTGGTTGCGCATCGCGATGTCGTTCTCGTGGTCGTCGTAGTGCACGCTCGCGACCGGTAGCCCGTTCGCGTCCTTCACATGCGGGTCGAGTGTCACGCGGTTGGTTTCGCGCGGCATGTCCTCGCCGACCAGCCACATGCCGGCCATGTTGCTGTAGTCGTCCATGATCGACGTGAAGCTGCGGCCCCACGCGCCGGGGTCGACGAAGGCCGCCATGAACGGCACGCCGATCGATAGCGTTTCCATCTCATAGCCGCCGACGAAACCGCGCTTCGGATCGTTCCGCGCCTCGTCCAGCACGATGCCCGCCATGGTCGTGCCGCGATACATGTGGACCGATTGTTCGAATGCCGCATAGACGCTGCCGGTCATGTGTCGCATGTAATTGCGCCCGACCTGGCCGGATGAGTTGGCAAGACCATCCGGGAACATGTTCGAGGCGCTGTTGAGAAGCAGGCGCGGGCTTTCGATTTCCTCAGAACGAGATCCGGTTCTTCCTCTGGTCCAGCAGCTGCCCATCAACTCCTGGCACGCTGCGCAAATCTTCCAGATCCCGAAACGGCTGATGCTCACGCCGCGCCAGAATCGTCTGCATCACATCGTCGCGCACGCCGAGCACCCACTTCAGCTCGTCCGCCGGTGAACTGTTCACGTTCACCAGCGTCAGATTCTCCAGAAAAAATCTCGTCACGCGCGTGAGTTGCTCGTCGGTTCCCGTTGC
>CAYSTX010000238.1:0-6053 GCA_964434035.1 uncultured Acetobacteraceae bacterium | reverse complement strand
ACATAATCCTCTCCCATACGAGTCCTTTATCGGTCTCGTATGGATAGATTTGGTCATCGCGGTGGTTGTCGTGGTTCACCACCCTGTGCCGCACGGATTATGAGCCGGGGCAGGATGACAGTCACCCAGAGAAGGAACCGTTTGTCACTCTCGATGGCGTGGAACGGCTGAAAGCTTTAACGCTGGACGCCATTCAAAACGCTGCCCGGACGGGCACGCTCGCGCGGCACCCGCACCTCGAACGTCTTCTGTTTCACTGGGCAGACCTGGCGGGGGACGGTGGCGTCCAGACCCGCCACTGGACAGACGCTCAACTCAGCGACGACGAATCAGTGAAGCGCTTTGCGGTCGCTTTGACATTCGAGGGTTCGAGCTTCGCGCTGGGCGACGGGAACTTCCTTGGAGATCGAGTGTCCACCAAAATCGCTCAGGTCGCAGATTCCGGAATGCCGCACGCAATGCAATGAAGACCGAGGCTTCAGTAAGCGAGGTGGCTAGTCCTCACCGATCATGTACTGGCCCCGGGTCCGCCTCTGCCGCAAGGCATGCACCCGGGGCAAGCTTTTTTGGCTAACCGTTTGGCCGTCGGGTCGACCAGGTCGAGTCCAAGCAACCTGTTTGAACGGATCGCAATAGAGCTTGGCCGCCCGAATCTTGCTGCACGGCATCGCCGTCAGGCCACCATTGCGCGTCATCACCTCAACGGACCTCTCGGAACGTGCATAAGACCAGCACGCCCTGCTGAAGGAAGTCACGGCATATATACTCACCGCTGCCGGTGTGAAGTCAGAACGGTATTTCCCAGCAAAGGGTTTTAACTTTAACGATTCCGTCATCGTATCGTGCAGGTTGCCGCGCGGGGGCGACGATAGAGTGGCTTTGTCCGATCACTGCAGGAATTTTCTCGATATTGCAATGGAATCTTCCTGTCAGGAGCGGGCACTTTGGGCAAACGCCTCGCAATTGGCGCATGCGCTGCTTACGCGACGTAAGCAGCCTGATGTCGTTGAGGTCTAGGGAAACAATAGATGAAATCGGCTATTCTGTACGGCCCGTTGTTCGGTCTGTTGGCGCTTGGGCTCGCCGCCCCGGTCGCCCACGCTGACCCCTCGGTTCCGTTCCCGACTTATTCAGTCGGCCCGCAGGCTGACGGCTCCTGGGTCGTCTCCACCGGCCAGATCATTACGCCGGCCGGCATCCAGGTGGATCTGGGCTCGCCGGTGCGCGCCAAGGCCGTCGCACTGAACCCGATCACTGCCTCGCACACCGCCGCCGTGCTGCAGATGGCCTCTCCCGCCCCGGTGCAGGTGTTCAACACGCTGACAGGCGCCATCGTACAGAGCTACGTGCCGTTCGGGGACCACAGCGGCTCCTACGGCGGTATCACCTACTCACCGGACGGCCAGTTTCTGTTCTTTAGCCAGGACAGCAGCAATCTCGCGATCGCGAAGGTGGGCCAGAACGGCCAACTGAGCGACTACGCGCATGTGAGCCTGCCGGCGACCAATGCATATATCGATTGTAACGTCGCCCCGCCGGTCGACTCGTCCTGCGGCCATCTCTACTCCAACGGGGCCATCCCGGGCGGCATCGCGGTTTCTCAGGATGGCCGCCTCGCCTTGGTTCTGCTGAACCAGAATAACACGCTGGGCTTCGTTGACCTGACGCAGTCGCCGCCAGTGTTCACCAAACAGATTCGCGTTGGCAACGCGCCGAACAGCATCGTGCTAAGCGGCAATTATGCCTTTGTCAGCAACGAAGGTGGCCGCGTCGCGACGCCGAAGGACTTCACCAATGTCTCGGCTGGTACGCCGATCGTTGCCGACAAGGCGAGCGGCGCCTCGATCACTGGCACGGTTTCGGTGGTCGACATCACGAACAGGCAGCTGGTGAACACGATCAATGTCGGCCTGCATCCGACCGGCCTGGCCGTCTATGGCGGCAGGCTGCTGGTCGCCAACACCTATAGCGACACGATCTCCGTCATCGACACCACGACGAACAGGGTCGAGCGAACGATCAGCCTCGCGGTGCCGGTGAGCGGCAAGCCGTATGGCGCCGGGCCGACCGGCATTGCGGTCGACGAGAAGACCGGACTTGCCTACGTGACGTTGTACAATGCCAACGCGGTCGCGGTTGTCGACCTCGCCGGTGACGCGGCGAAGCCGGTGCTGGGCTACATTCCGGTTGGCTTCGCTCCGGCTTCCGTCGTCCTCAACGAGGCTGAGAAGCAGATCATCGTCTCCAGCGACAAGGGTGTCGGCACGCGGGGCGTGCTGTCCTCGCCGCCCAGCTCCTACAACAGCCACTACGACACCGGCACCGTTAACATCATCATGCTGCCGACATTTGCGCAGCTGGCGAAGTGGACGGTTCAGGTCGTCGAGAACAACCACTGGGACCTGAAGCAAAACATCGAGTCTGCTCAGGGTTCCGGTGACGAGTGGAAAGGCGACCATCATCACGTTGCGCCGGTCGCCATCCCGGCCCATATCGGCGATCCTTCGCTGATCAAGCACGTCTTCCTGCTCGTTCGGGAGAATCGCACCTACGACCAGATCTTGGGCGACGTCGACAAGGGCGATGGCGATCCGTCGCTGGGGCTCGGCGCCCGGGTGACACCGAACGCGCACGCGCTGGTGCAGCGCTTCCCGCTGCTCGACAACTTCTACGATCCGAGCCGCCAGTCGGCTGACGGCCATCCTTGGCTGATGCAAGCGATGGCGCCGTATGCGGACGACATCCAGTCCCCGGACTGGAACCGCAGCTATCCGTACCCCACCGACGACGCACTGGTCTACACAAGGAAGGGTTACATACCCCAGTCCGTCGCGCAGGCGGGGCTGAAAGTGAAGCTCTATGGCGAAGGGTTTGAGTACTATAATTGGCCGGCGGGCGAACCGAGCTGGTCGCAGCTCTATGCTGACGCGCAGGCCTTCGAGGCTGGCCAGGAGACGACGCTGAAATACCAGACGGCCGAGATTACCACCGCCACCGTGCCGTCCGTGTCCAAGTACCTGGTAACGAACTACCCGCCGTTCGACCTGAACGTCCCTGACCAGTGGCGCGTTGACTGGTGGGTCCAGGACTTCAACAAGGACTTGGCCGCGGGCACCGTGCCGGCGCTGAGCATCCTGTACCTTCCGGATGACCACACCGGTGGCCCGCCGACCGCTCTCGCCCAGATTGCCGACAACGACCTGGCGGTCGGCCGTATCATCGACTACATCAGCCACAGCAGCGTCTGGTCGACTTCCGCGATCTTCATTGAAGAAGACGATGCACAGGGTGGCACTGACCACGTCGACGGCCACCGCAGCACGGGCTATGTCGTCAGCCCCTACGCGGCGCA
Organism: uncultured Acetobacteraceae bacterium; assembly: GCA_964434035.1. Lineage (GTDB taxonomy): Bacteria > Pseudomonadota > Alphaproteobacteria > Acetobacterales > Acetobacteraceae > CAYSTX01. Next base: position 2,701 of record CAYSTX010000238.1, on the reverse strand, counting down.
GAACGCACCGAGTGCCGACCACACCTACTACTCTCAGATTAACGTCCTCCGTACGATCGAGCAGATCCTTGGCCTGCCGCCGCTCAATCAGTACGACATGGTGGCCTCGCCGATGTACACGGCGTTCACCAACACGCCGAACTTCGAACCGTGGAACCACGTGCCGAACCAGATCCCGCTGAACCAGGGCATCATAGCGAGGAACGACAAGATGAGCCCGCTGGAGAAGGCGTGGGAGACGGCGAAGGTCGAGATGTTCAAGGGTAAGATGCAGAAGCCCGATTCTGTCGATCCCTACACCTTGAACCACTACATCTGGTACTCGGCCACCAACTTCCAGCGGCCGTATCCGGGTGAGACCATGGTGCGTCCGCCGTCGGAGTTCGCGAGCCGCCTCGCGCATCCGAACTTCGACCTCGACGCGGACCAGGACTAACCAAGTCGGCTCGGACGCGGCTTCCCGAGTGGCCCTCTCCCCCGTAAGGGGAGAGGGTTTCTTTTCATCGGATGACGGAGGTGGCCAGGGCAAGAAAGAAGGTGGCTCATCGCCCCCGGATGCGTGACGCTCATTGAGACGGCTATTGATCCCGACCTCGCCCGTCGCGGTCGTGTACGAGATCACGCCGCTCGGCCGCTCGCTCCAGCCCCCATCCGGGCGCTCTACGCGGGGACGGTCGAGCACCTCGGCGAGGTGGCGAAGGCCCGGAGACTATTCGACGGCAGCTTGGCGGCCTACGGCCGACACGGGTGCAAAGCGGAAATTAGCCGAAGTTGGAAGCGTAACGAGATGACCTCGAGTTCTGTCCGAACCGCTGTCGGCTAAATATGTCGATTTGACCGTGTCTGGGTTTCAGCGCGTGGTGCGGCCGCATGTGCCGCCGCTTCAGCTGTCGCCAGGACGTGTCGGCTGGGTGATTGAGCACCTCGACAACTGGGTTGACGCCCGCCCGCGTGTTGGTTCCGATACGGTACCAACGCGGCTCGTTGACAAAGGCTGGGGATGATCTATTAGACGATGACCCTGTTGCCGGTTCCCTACGTAAAACGCTACCGCGCCAGAGGAACTCGCCGCTGACGATTATCTGATCAAACCGTTTGGGTTGCGCGAGCTCCTGGCGCGTGTCCGCGCGGCATCCTCGATCCAAAGCGCGCGGCCGTCGTAGTTGCGGAACTCCGCATTATCCACGAAAGCCTGTCCGGAAACCCTACGCACGACCACATCCACGCTCACGGAGTAGGTCCCCGGCATTAGCCACGGGGGACCCGCCCGCCCGAATTAAGCGATATCGAACCGACCGCGTTCAGGCTTTGAGTTGGCGAGGTCGTTCTCGCGCGCCGACCCCAACGGACGGTGGCCGCTGACGAGCGAGCCGGCGTCTTGCGAGAGGGCCCGCGCATCCAATGTCGAAACCGCCGCCATGATCGCGGCTACCACGAAAGCGGTGCGGAAATCCATCAGAGTCGGGCCCATGGCAGCTCCACGATGCAGCAGCGCGGCGAGATGCACAGCCGCGGCTGCGGCGGCGATGCCAAACCCCAATGTCAGCTGCTGAACTAGGTTCGCCAGGGTGTTCGTGGCGCTCGTCTGCTCGGGCGGCACGTCGGCGAATGCCAGCGAGTTGAGGGCGCTGAACTGCAGCGAGCGGGTCAGCCCGCTGGCGAACAGGACTATCGCTATCACCGCGTAAGGCGTCGATGGCGTCAGCGCAGCGCAACCCAATATGGTCAGTGTCGTCAGTGCGCCATTGACCAGCAGCACCCGACGGAAGCCGTAGCGGCGCAGCGTTCGCGTCGTGACGATCTTCATGCCGACACTGCCTGCGAACAGCGGTAGGGTAAGCAGGCCGGAGGCGAATGGATTCAGCCCGAAGCCGAGCTGGAACATCGTCGGCAGCAGAAACGGCACCATGGTGACGGAGACTCGAAACAATGACCCACCTCGCAACGTCATTGCATAGGTGGGGATGCGCAATGCAGCGAGAGGGATCAGCGGCTGTTCGGTGCCACGGAGGTGACGCAGCGTAAGCGCGCCCAGCAGCAGTCCCGCTGCGATGAACACTGTCATCGCCGCCCACGGCGTCGGCGCCCGGCCCAGCAGTTCGAGCCCGTAGGTTAAGGAAACACAGGCGCCGCCGCAGAGCAGGAAGCCGGACAGGTCGAAGCGCGGTACGGAGGCGGCACGATCATCGCTGATCAGCGCCAGCGCAAACCGGATGCCGATCAGGCCGAGCGGCACATTCAGGAAGAAGATCCAGCGCCAGCCGAGATATGTGGTGATGGCCCCACCGACCGGCGGTCCCAGTACTGGCGCGACCAAGCCCGCCAGCGTGACATAGGAGATAAGGCGTACGAGATCACGTTTTTCGGTCGCACGGAGCATCACCAATCTTCCCACCGGCATCATCATGGCGCCGCCGGTGCCTTGCAGGACCCGGCAGGCGATGAAACTCCATTGCCCGTGGCTGAACCCGCACAGCACCGAGGCACCGGTGAACACCGCGATCGCGACGGCAAATACGTGCCGTGCACCGAAGCGATCCGTCATCCAGCCGCTGATCGGAATGAGGACGGCCAGAGCGAGCGTGTAGGCCGTTATGCCGATGTTCAAACCGACGGGATCGCTCCCGAAGGATCGCGCCATCTGCGGGAGTGCCGTCACGATGACGGTGCTGTCCAGATTCTCCATGAAGAGTGCAGCGGC
>CAYSTX010000237.1:0-6110 GCA_964434035.1 uncultured Acetobacteraceae bacterium | reverse complement strand
GATCGCGCGCGCCGACGGGCCGGGCTCGCGGCTCGACGAGATCGTCGCGCGCGGCACGCTCCGCGTCGGGCTGACCGGGGACTACAAGCCGTTTTCCTCGCGCGACCCGGCGAGCGGTGAGACGACCGGGCTCGATGTCGACATGGCCGACAGCCTCGCCCACTCGCTCGGCGTCAAACTCGAGATCGTGCCGACGAAGTGGAAGGATCTGCTGACCGATCTCTCCGCCCAGAAATTCGACATCGCGATGGGCGGCATCTCGGTGACGCTCGTGCGGCAGAAATCCGCGCTGTTCTCGACCCCGGTGATGCGCGCGGGCAAGGCGGCAATCGCCCGCTGCGCCGAGGCGGATCGGTTCGGCAGCCTGGATGCGATCGACAAGCCGGGCGTGAAGGTCATCGTCAACCCGGGCGGCACGAACGAGACGTTCGACAAGGCGCATCTGCACGCCGCGACCATCGTGCCGTTCCCGAACAACACCGGCATTTTCGACGCGCTCGCCGCCGGGCAGGCGGACGTGATGATCACCGACGCGGTCGAGACGCGGCTGCAATCGGCGCTGCATAAGGGGACGCTCTGCGCGATCCATCCGGACCACCCGTTCGACTTCGGCGAGCTTGCCTACCTGCTGCCGCGCGACGTCGTCTGGCAGGAATACGTCGATCAGTGGCTGCACCTGACCACCGAGAACGGCGAGCGGGCGACGCTGATCGCGAAATGGCTCCCGTCGTCCTGACCGGTTCGGCCTACCCCGTCGCGCGCTCGGCGGACGCATCGAGCGCGCCCTGCAGGATGTAGGCGGCCGCCATCTGATCGAAGATGGCGGCCCGGCGCGCCCGGCTCGCGTCGGCCTGCTCGATGAGCACGCGGTTGACGGCGGAAGAGGACAGCCGCTCATCCCACAGCGCCGCCGGCAGCCCGGTCGCCTCCGACAGCGCGCCGGTCCAGTCCCGCGCCGCCTGCGCCGCCGGGCCAAGCGACCCGTCCATCGACAGCGGCAGCCCGACGACCAGCCCGCCCGCGTCCTCTTTCCGGGCGATGGCCGCGATCTCGGCCGCGTTGGCCGACAGCTTCGCCCGCCGCAGCGCGCCGTACGGGCTCGCCAGCATCAGCCGTACGTCCGACAGCGCGAGGCCGATCGTCTTGCTGCCGAGGTCGATCCCGATCAGCCGCTGATCGCGCCCGAGTCGCGCCCGCAGGTCAGTCATGTTGAACACCGCCATGCCGGCGGTTATGGTCCGGCGGCCGTCCCCCACCAAGGAAATCCAGCATAATGTCGCTTGATCCCGCGACTATTCGCCGCATTGCGTCGCTCGCCCGCATCCATGTCGAGGCGGCGGAAATCGACCCGCTCGGGGCCGAGCTGAACGCGATTCTCGGCTGGATCGAGCAGTTGAACGAGGTTGACGTCGAGGGTGTCGAGCCGTTGGCCGGGGCCGCCGTCGCCGCGCGCCTTCGGATGCGGCCAGACATCGTGACCGATGGCGGGACGCCGGACGCGGTGCTGTCGAACGCGCCCGAGCGTGTCGGCGACTATTTCGCCGTGCCGAAGGTGGTCGAGTGATGCTGACCGATCTGACAATCGCCCATGCGGCGCGCGGCCTCGCCAAGGGCGACTTCTCCGCAACCGAGCTCGTGAGCGCGCATCTCGACGCGATTACGGCGCTGGAGCCGCGGCTGAACGCCTTCATCACCGTGACCGACGACGCGGCGCGCGCGCGGGCCGCCGAGATCGACGCGGCGCGGGCGCGGGGAGAGGCGCCGGGCGCGCTGGCGGGCGTCCCGATCGCGATCAAAGACCTGTTCTGCACGGCCGGCGTCCGTACGACGGCCGCGAGCCACATCTTAGGCCCGTTCGTGCCGCCGTATGAGAGCACGGTGACCGCGAACCTGCTCCGCGCCGGCGCCGTCTTCGTCGGCAAAACGAATCTCGATGAGTTCGCGATGGGCTCGTCGAACATGACGTCCGCCTTCGGTCCTGTCGCGAACCCGTGGACGCGGCATGGTGACAACGTGCCGCTCGTTCCCGGCGGTTCGTCCGGTGGCTCGGCCGCAGCGGTCGCGGCCGGGCTCGCGATGGGTGCGACCGGCACGGACACGGGCGGCTCGATCCGGCAGCCCGCGTCGTTCTGCGGCATTGTCGGCATGAAGCCGACCTATGGCCGCTCCAGCCGCTGGGGCGTCGTCGCCTTCGCGTCCTCGCTTGATACGCCCGGCCCATTCGCCCGCACGGTCGAGGATTGCGCGATCCTGCTCGGCGCGATGGCCGGGTTCGACCCGAAGGACAGCACGAGCGCCGACCGCCCGGTGCCCGATTTCGCCGCCGCTTGCGCCCGCAGCGTGCGTGGGCTTCGCGTCGGCGTGCCGCGCGAATATGATGACCCCGGAATGCCGGACGACATCCGCGCGCTCTGGCAGCGCGGGCTCGACTGGCTGCGCGACGCGGGGGCCGAGGCGGTGCCGGTCTCCTTGCCGCACACGCGCTACGGCCTCGCGACCTACTACATCGTCGCCCCCGCCGAGGCATCGTCGAACCTCGCGCGCTATGATGGCGTGCGGTTCGGCGCGCGCGAGGACGGGAGCGATCTGCGCGACCTGTACGAACGGACGCGCCGCGCCGGCTTTGGCACCGAGGTTCGTCGGCGCATCATGATCGGCACCTACGTTCTGTCCGCCGGTTATTACGATGCATATTATCTGCGGGCGCAGAAGGTGCGGGCGCTGATCCTGCGTGATTTCGAGCAGGCGTTTGCGAACGTGGACGTGCTGCTGACGCCGACGACGCCGTCCGCCGCGTTCGCGCAGGGTGCGAACATGGACAATCCCGTCACCATGTATCTGAACGACCTGTTCACCGTGCCGGCAAGCCTCGCCGGCCTGCCCGCGATCTCGGTCCCCGCCGGGCTCGATGCCGGCGGATTGCCGCTCGGGCTACAGGTGATCGGCCGTGCATTCGATGAGGAAGGCGTGCTCGCCGCCGCCGCCGCGCTGGAGCGGGCGGCCGGGTTCACGGCGCGGCCGACGATCCATGCTGGAGGAGCCGTATCGTGACCTATGAAATCACCGGTGAGACCGGGCCGTGGGAGGTCGTGGTCGGGCTTGAGGTCCACGCGCAGGTACTGAGCCAGGCGAAGCTCTTCAGCGGCGCCGCAACCGCGTTCGGCGCCCCGCCCAACGCGCAGGTGAGCTTCGTTGACGCGGGCTTTCCCGGGATGCTGCCGGTGATCAACGAGCATTGCGTCGCGCAGGCCGTGCGCACGGGGCTTGGTCTCGGCGCGCAGATCAACCTGACCAGTCGTTTCGACCGAAAGAATTACTTCTACGCCGACCTTCCGCAGGGCTATCAGATCAGCCAGTACCAGCACCCGATAGTGGGTGAGGGCGCGGTCGAAATCACTCTGTCGGACGGTAGCGTACGTCGCATCGGCGTGACGCGCCTGCATCTCGAACAGGACGCGGGCAAGAGCATGCACGACCAGGACCCGCGCCGGTCCTTGATCGACCTCAACCGCTCCGGCGTCGCGCTGATGGAGATCGTGAGCGAGCCGGATATGCGCTCGCCAGAGGAGGCGGGCGCGTATCTGGCGAAGCTGCGCACGATCCTCCGCTACCTCGGCACGTGCGACGGCAACATGGACGAAGGCTCGATGCGGGCCGACGTCAACGTCTCCGTTCGCCGCGCGGGCGAGGGGTTTCGGACGCGCTGTGAAATCAAGAACGTCAACTCCGTCCGCTTCGTCATGCAGGCGGTGGAGGCGGAGGCGCGACGGCAGGTCGCGGTGTGGGAGAGCGGTGAGACGGTCGAGCAGGAAACCCGCCTATTCGACCCCGCGCGCGGTGCAACGCGCAGCATGCGGAGCAAGGAAGACGCGCACGATTATCGTTACTTCCCAGACCCGGATCTTTTGCCGCTCGTGCTTGACGCGGATTGGGTCGAGCGGCTGCGCGCCGAACTGCCAGAACTGCCGGACGCGAAGCGCGCGCGCTTTGTCAGTGAATACGGCCTGCCGCCCTATGACGCGGGCGTGTTGGTCGCCGAACAGGCGGTCGCCGCTTATTTCGAGGACGCCGCGCGCGGACGGGACGCGAAGGCGGCGGCGAACTGGATCATGGGCGATCTGTTCGCGGCGCTGAACCGAAAAGGACGCGGGATCGAGGACAGCCCCGTTTCAGCCTCGGCCCTCGGCCACCTGCTCGACCTGATCGCCGACAGGACGATCAACGGCCGGATCGCGAAAGAGGTGTTCGAGGCGATGGTCGAAACCGGCGAAGACCCGGCGACGATCGTCGAGCAGAAGGGCCTGCGTCAGGTGACCGATACCGGCGCGATCGACAGCGCGGTCGCCACCGTCCTCGCCGCGAACGCCGACAAGCTCGCCGAATATCGCGGCGGCAAGGACAAGCTGTTCGGCTTCTTCGTCGGCCAGGTGATGAAGGCGATGGCTGGCAAGGGCAACCCGGCGCTCGTCAACGACGCGCTGCGCCGGGCGCTCGACGCGGGGTAGGGGCGCGCCTCAGGCTCCCGTCATCCGCGCCGCGTAAGCCCGCCGCATCGGCCGCAGCGCCACGATCGCCAGCGTCGCGGTCAGCAGGTCGGCGGCGATCGCGATCCAGAACACCGGCCCCCAGCTGCCGACCGCGCCGTGCAGCAGGCTCGCGAGCGGCGCGCCGAGCACCGAGCCGACGCCCTGCGCGATGTAGAGCCAGCCGTATTTGAGCGTCGCGTCCTTCGCACCGAACGTGTCGGTCAGCGTGCTCGGGAACAACGAGAAGATCTCGCCCCAGCCGAAGAACACGATGCCTGACAACAGTACGAACAGCACCGGGTCGCCGAGCGAGTTGAGCCAGAGCGCCATCGCGACGCCCTCGAGCGTGAAGGCGATCGCCATCGTCGGTTCGCGCCCGATCTGGTCGGACACCCAGCCGAAGAATGGCCGCGTCAGCCCGTTGGTCAGTCGGTCGATGAACAGCGCGGACGGCAGCACCGCGAAGCCGAGGAAGTTCATCTTCGCGACGCCGATTTCGTTGGCGATGTTGCCGAGCTGCGACGTCACCATCAGGCCCGACGTCGACATCATCGTCATCATCGCGAACATCAGCCAGAAGATCGGGTGGCGCAGCATGTCGCGCGTCTTCGTGCCAGGCGCGGCGGCGTCCACAGTGACCGTGCTGGTGCGCGTCATCGCGGGCTTCAGCCCCTGGGCGGCTAGAACGCCGACGACCGCGAAGATGATGCCGAACATCGTCAGCGTCGCCTGATCGCCGCGCGCCGCAAGGCTGCCGGCGATCGGGAACGTGGTCACGATCGCGCCCATGCCATAGCCGGCGGCAACCGCGCCGGCGGCGAAGCCCCGCCGCTCAGGGAACCAGGCGACCATCTGCCCGACAACGCCGATATAGACGATGCCGGTGCCGATCCCGCCGATCAGCCCGTAACTCAAATAGAGGCCGGTGAGCGAGCTGGTCTGCCCCGCTAACACCCACGACAGCCCGCTCAGCAGCGCGCCGACCGAGATCAGCAGCCGCGGGCCGAACCGGTCGACCAGCCAGCCCTGCGGCGGGGCGAGGAACGTCTGAATGACGATCAGCAGCGAGAATGTCACCTGAATGGCGGCCGCCGCCGCGCCGAGCCTTGCGCCGAGGGGCTTGGTAAACAGCGCCCAGACATATTGCGGTGAGGCGATCGCCATCATGCAGACGAGGCCAAGCGCGAGCTGTACCCAGCGGGTCGACGAGGTCGTGGCCGGTGCGCCGGCGGCGGTGGCGGAGGCAGACATGCGTGAGGCTCCTGCGGGTCGGTCGGCGGATGTCGCTTCGCGCTTGCAAATAACGGACCAAATGTTGCCGGCCCGTTGACCAGATCCGCCCCTGTCCCGGCCGCTGTAGACCGGGCTACATGCGGGCGAACAAACGCAGGAGAGACCGCGCCATGAGCCAGGCCCGCCCGATCGAGCTTCACACCTGGAACACGCCGAACGGCCGCAAGATCAGCGTGGCACTCGAGGAAATGGAGCTGCCGTACACGGTCAAGACGGTGAACATTTCGAGGGACGAGCAATTTCGGCCGGACTTCCTGGAGATCAGCCCGAACAACAAGATCCCGGCCATCG
>CAYSTX010000236.1:0-6146 GCA_964434035.1 uncultured Acetobacteraceae bacterium | reverse complement strand
GTTCACAAGCTGCGGACGGATGTCGCCCAAGTCTTCGCGCGCGCGATCGGCACCGATCCCGGCAATTCCGACGTCCATTACCTCGCTGAATCGCAGCGCGAAGCAACACGACCCCTGATCCTCGACGCCGACGCGGGCATGACAGGGTGCAACTTCGCCGTGGCCGAGACCGGAACGGTCACCGTTTGCACGAACGAGGGCAACGCCGACCTCTCCGCCAACGTGCCCAAGTTGCATATCGCGTCGATCGGCATCGAAAAGATCATCCCGCGCTTCGAGCACCTCGCGGTCTTCGTCCGGCTGCTGTCGCGGAGCGCCCTCGGCTCGCCGATGACGCAATATACGTCCCACTTCCGCGGCCCCCGCGCGGGCGGTGAGATGCACTTCGTGCTCGTCGACAACGGCCGGTCGAAGCGGCTCGGCATGGAGGAGTTCTGGACGTCCCTTAAATGCATCCGCTGCGGCGCGTGCATGAATATGTGCCCGGTCTATCGGCGCAGCGGCGGGCTTAGTTACGGTGCGACCTATTCCGGGCCGATCGGCCTCATCATCGACCCAACCTTCCACCGACACAAATACAGCGCCCTGCCATTCTCATCGTCGCTGAATGGCAGCTGTTCGAACGTCTGCCCCGTCAAGATCAACATCCACGAACAGATCGCCGCTTGGCGTCAGGTGATGGCCGAGAACCACGAACTCACCTTGATTAAAAAGGCCGCCATGGTTGCGGCGGGCAAGCTTCTGGCACATCCCGGGCTGTACCGGGCCGCGATCGCGACGGCCGATACGGCGCTCAATGCTTTGCCGCGCTTCGCGATCTACAATCGACTCAACGCCTGGGGCAAACAGCGCGAAGTGCCGCACGCGCCGCGCGAGAGCTTTCACGCTTGGTACAAGAGGAATCGGAGCACGAAATGAGCAGTCGAGACGCTATTCTGGCGTCGGTGCGGGATAATCGTCCCGCGCTTGACCGCCCGTTGCCGGACGTGCCGATGTTCGACAGCGCGGCGCCGGCATCGCTGCTGGAGGCGTTCCGGACCTCGCTGCCGGCGATGGGCGGCGACCTGCTGGAGCCCGCCCTGGGCCAGGATCCGTTCGACCTGATCCGAAAGCGCCTCGCTGACGCCAAGGTGGTGGCTTCCGCAACGCCGGAGGTGGCGGGAAACCGCGCGCTGTCCGACGTGCAGGCGCCGCGCGATCTCTCCGATGTCGACATCGGCGTCGTGCGCGCGTCCTTCGCGGTCGCTGAGACGGGCTCGGTTTGCCTGACGGATCGCGACCTCGGCGTGAACGCGCTCGGCTACTTGCCGCAACACCTGATTGTTCTGCTCGACCCTGCCGACATCGTTATCAACTTGCATCACGCCTACGCCCGCCCTGAGTTTCGGCACGCCCATTACGCCGTGTTTCACACCGGCCCCTCGGCCACAGCAGACATTGAGGGTGTCCTGATCCACGGGGCGCAGGGCGTACGGTCCCTGACGGTGCTGATCGCGCCGCGCCGTGACAGCGATACGACCAATTCGACAGCGAGGACAGCATGACCGAGCAGCAGTTTCGAGTGGAAGAAGACGCGCTCGGCGACGTTCGCGTGCCGGCCAACCATCTCTGGGGCGCACAGACCGAACGGTCGCACGAGAACTTCCCGATTGGGGTCGATCGCTTCCGCTGGGGCCGGCCTGTAATCCGGGCGCTCGGCATTCTCAAGAAATGCGCGGCGCTCGCGAACCTCGAGCTTGGGCAGCTGAAGAAGCCGACCGTCGACCTGATCGTGGCCGCCGCGCAGGACGTGATCGACGGCAAGCTCGATTCCGAGTTTCCGCTGGTCGTCTTTCAGACCGGTTCCGGCACGCAGACCAACATGAATACCAACGAGGTGATTTCCAACCGCGCGATCCAGATTGCGGGCGGAGAGCTCGGTTCGAAGAAGCCGGTGCATCCGAACGACGACGTTAATCACAGCCAGTCGTCCAACGACACGTTCCCGACCGCAATGCACATCGCCTCCGTGGAGGAGATCAGCAACCGTCTATTGCCGGCCGTGAAACAGCTGCGCGATACGCTGGACGCGAAGTCCCAAGCGTATTCGAACATCGTGATGATCGGCCGAACGCATCTCCAGGACGCGACGCCGCTCACGGTCGGGCAGCTTATCTCCGGCTGGGTTGCGCAGCTCGACGACGCGATGGCGACGCTCGAGCGCGCAATGCCCGGGCTGCTCGAACTCGCGATTGGCGGCACGGCCGTCGGCACCGGGCTCAATGCGCATGCGCGCTTCGGTGAGACCGTCGCGCGCAAGGTGGCGGAAGAAACCGGAAAGAAGTTCGTCTCCGCGCCGAACAAATTCGCGGCACTGTCGGCGCACGACGCGATGGTGAATGCAAGTGCCGCGATGCGTACGCTCGCCGGCGCGCTGATAAAGATTGCCAATGACGTCCGCTGGTACGCCTGCGGGCCGCGCGCCGGTTTCGCCGAGCTGAAGATCCCGGAAAATGAGCCGGGGTCCTCGATCATGCCGGGCAAGATCAACCCGACGCAGTGCGAGGCCTTGACGATGGTGTGCGTGCAGGTGTTCGGGAACGATCACGCCGTCGCTTTCGCCGGATCGCAGGGTAATTTTCAGCTCAACGTCTATAAGCCTGTGATGCTGCATAACGTGATGGAGTCGGCGCAACTCCTCACCGAAGCCATTCAATCCTTCGATGCCCGCTGCGCGCGTGGGATCGAGCCGAACGTGAAGCGCATTACCGAGCATCTGGACAACTCGCTGATGCTGGTGACCGCGCTCAACCCGCACATCGGTTATGAAAAAGCCGCAAAGATTTCCCTGACCGCCTACCGCGAAGACATAAGTTTGCGCGAGGCGGCGGTGAAGCTCGGGTTTCTGACGGAAGCCCAGTTCGATGAGTGGGTGCGCCCGGAAGAGATGACGCATCCCTTGGCCGAATGATAGGATTGAAGACGGCCACGAACAGGCTGTTACCGATATAGCACAGGGATCAGCCATCGCGATCCCTCGATACTGGAATCCGTGCCGTCTCGACACACTTGGTAGGGTTCGACCGGTTTGCCGGATGAGAGTCCGGCGAGCTGCCGTCGTTCACGGGCATGGGGTTCAATGGATTGAAGTCGTCATACAGCATGACTGAACAAGAGGTTTTGCCGATCACCGTCGCGCTCGAAGGCGGTGGTTCGCTTGGCACCTTCGCCTGGGGCGCGCTCGATCGGTTGCTCGACGAGCCCGATTTGCGCATCGCCGTCGCGAGCGGCGCGAGCGCCGGTGCGATGAATGCGGCGATGCTTGTTCAAGGTCTCGCCACGGGCGGCCCCGCGGAGGCGAAGCGTCTGCTCGAACGCTTCTGGCGCCGCGTCGCAGTCGCCGCCGGATCGCCGGATCTGCCCGGCGTCGACTGGCTCAGCGCGTTCTCCGGTCTGATGGCGCCGATGGTCGCGGCACTCCGTCAGCATGGACACTACAAGGACGCGATCAACCCGTTTCGGATCAATCCGCTGCGCGGCGTGCTCGACGGATTGCTTGACCCGAGTGTTTTCGGACAGCCGGGCGTGCCGGCGCTCGTCGTCTCCGCGACCAATGTTCGCACCGGCGATCCGCGGTTGTTTCGCGACGCTGAAGTGACGGTAGATGTGCTGCTCGCGTCCGCGTGTCTGCCCGAGCTTTTCCCGACCGTTGAGATCGACGGCGAGCCGTATTGGGACGGTGGTTTCACCAGCAATCCGCCACTCCGCATGTTGATCGAGGCTGGCGTGCCGGAAGATGTCATTATCATCCGCGCGACACCCGCCTCGCGCCAGGACGCACCGAGCGGGGCGGCGCGCATCCACCACCGCATCGCCGAGATCGCGTTCGGCAGTCCGTTGCGTCAGGAACTGCGTACCATCGCGGTTGCGCAGCACCATCTTGCCGATCAGCTGGAGGTATCAGGCGTGCTCCGCCGGATTCGCGACGCGCGCCTGCACATGATCGGCGCCGAGGAAGAGTTTCGCGCGCTCGGCGATACGCATCCGTATCCGACCTGGACATTCCTGCAGAAGATGCACGCGATCGGCTTTTCGACGACGGATGAATGGCTGGCGGCGAACCGCCATGCACTCGGCCGGCGGTCCTCGCTCGATCTGTCCGCGCTCGCCGTTCCGGCTACCGACCTCGGCGGACGCTGACCGGCGCGGAGCGTCACGCCGCCCAGCATTGGGAAATCCCAATCATTGATCCATTCCGGTCCAAGCCGGCTTGCGGCACTTTGCTGTCCGTGAAGGCGCGGCTGTTGGACCGGGGATCACCGATGCTGAGCGATCATCGAAACGACCGTTTGGCTTTCCTGTGGAACAAGGTTCCCGAGGTCACGCTCGCCTTCTGGGTCATCAAGGTCATGTCGACGACGGTCGGCGAAACGGGCGCGGACTACCTCGCCGTCCATGTAGGGCTCGGCACCGCGATCACGGACGCAATCATGGTCACGCTCCTGCTGATCGCGATGGTGCTGCAGGTCCGGGCGCGGCGCTATGTGCCCTGGCGCTATTGGCTGGCCGTCGTGCTGATCAGCGTCGTCGGGACGCAGATCACGGATTTCCTCACCGACAAGCTCGAGATCAGCCTCTACGTCAGCACCGCCGTCTTCGCCGCGGCGCTCGCCCTGACGTTCGCCATTTGGTACGGCGTCGAACGAACGCTGTCGATCCACACGATCTACACGCGCCGCCGTGAGCTGTTCTATTGGACGGCGATCCTGTTCACCTTCGCGCTCGGAACGGCGGCCGGCGACCTCGCGACCGAGGCCCTGCATCTCGGGTTCCGGCTCGGCGTGCTTGCGTTCGGCGCGCTCATCGCGGTGACGGCTTTTGCCTATTGGCTTGGGGGAAATCCGGTCCTGACGTTCTGGATCGCCTACATCCTCACGCGCCCGCTCGGCGCCTCGCTCGGCGACATGCTCTCGCAGGCACAGACCTACGGCGGCATCGGTCTCGGAACGATCATCACGAGCGCTGCGTTCCTCGCGGTGATCGTTGCGCTGGTCAGTTGGCTGACGGTCAGCGAAAGCGGCCGGTCCGCCCCGGTCCAGGCGGCGGATGGCGGGTGAACCGTCCGGATCGCTGCCATTTAACGAACTCGTGACATCAGGGACTGATCATGACGAACCGTAAGACGCTGATGCTCCCCGCGATCTGCTGCCTCGCCCTCGCCCTCGCCGGCTTCGCGGTCTCGCCGGCCGGTATCGGCCCAATCACGCACGCGGACGCGGCAACGGCATCGCCACTCGGCGATCTCTCCTCCTTCCGCGCGATCGTCGTCGACACGTCGGCGCTGGTGGACAAGGGAGACCTCGCCGCCGCGAAGACGCGCATCAAGGATCTCGAAACGTCGTGGGACGATGCCGAGGCGTCGCTGAAGCCGCGCGCGCCGGCCGAGTGGCACCGCGTCGACAAGGCGATCGACCGCGCTCTCGCTGCACTCCGCGCGAGCACGCCGGATCAGGCGACCTGCAAGCAGACGCTGGCGGATCTGGTGAAAGTCATGGACCAGCCGGGCGCCTGAACGGACCGGACCGGACCGCGCGGCGGGATTGGGCGGCGGGATTGGGAAGCGGTATAGCGCCGTCCCGCCCGCGACAAAGTCCCTGACCGCATCCTATAGATCCGCAGGCGGCATCCCGCCGCCGCGTAGGGACGGACCAGGATCCAAGTCACATGCGCAAGAAACTCCGCTTGATCACGCTCGCGTGCGGCCTTGTCGCCGTGTCGCTGGCCGGGACGGCCTTCGCCGTCGAGTCCGGCGAGGTTGGCGAGCAGGATTTGTTGGCCCACAGCAAGATTACACTGTCGCAGGCGATCACGACCGCCGAGGGGCACACGGGCGGCAAGGCCTATGATGCGGGCGTGCAGGTCGATCAGGGCAAGCCGCGCCTGGCGATCGAGACGAACGGCCCGAAAGGCGTCCAAACCGTCATTATCGACGCCGAGACCGGGCAGGTCGTCGGCACCCATGCGGGTGGCGAGGCGGACTGAACGACGGGCGCGCGACGGAGGCGGCGGATGAAGGTCTTGCTGATCGAGGACGACAAAGAAACGTCCGCCTACGTCGCGCGCGGGCTGCGCGAGCATGGTCACGTCGTCGACCTCGCCGCGACCGG
>CAYSTX010000235.1:0-6174 GCA_964434035.1 uncultured Acetobacteraceae bacterium | reverse complement strand
CGGCAACGACGATTTCAGTCAACCGCGCGCGCTGTTCAAGCTCATGGGGCCGGACCAGCAGCGTCGCCTGTTCGACAACCTCGCCGCGGCCATGAGCGGCGTGCCGGCCGCGATCATCGAGCGTCAGATCGCGCTGTTCCGGCAGGTCGATCCCGCTTACGGCGCGGGCGTGGCTGACGCGGTGCGTCGCGCGACGGCGACCGCACCCTCGCAGGCCGCCGAGTAACGAAGAGGCCGCGGTCCGCATACGCCGGCCGCGGCCGATCGTTTCGTGCTTGAGGCGCCAGGGTCTGACCGACCTTAGCTAAAGTGGCGAAGCAGCCAAATCGCAGCAATACCTCCGGCCATGGTTATCGGCAGGTTTTTCGTTACGATTGCAATGACGGTTGCGAATATCCCCGCGCTCCACTCTCTCGGTCCTCCCGAAAGCAGTGAGACCGCGACGAGGGAAACAATCAGGCATCCGGGTAATGCGCGTAACCCGCGCGTCCAGGCGCCTTCTTTGGGTATCCGCTGCCCGATCAGAACACCGGAAAGCCGGATCGAAATCGTCCCGACTGTCAGGGCCAGAATGACAGACCACGTCTCAGTCATGGCGGATTACGCCTGCCATTCCGGCCCCAGCGATGCCGCCGAGTATCAGTGCCCATGACGGCGCGAGCCCGGCCAGCCGAATCGAGGCAGTAACGACAAGGATCGCTGTCAGCCAGGGGACAAGATCGCTTCGGCCCTTCCACAAGGATCGCGCAATCGCGATGAATGCGGCCGTAAACGCGAAGTCCATCCCAAGTGCTTTCGGCTCAGGGATGGCACCAGCAAAGATCATGCCCGCAACGGTCGCGAGGCACCAGACAGGCAAGAGACACAGGCCTCCGCCCACGAGATACCAATAGCCGACATCCCGGCCCTTGGCGCGCTGCGCCAGCATTAGCGCCCAGTTTTCGTCTGTCGTGAGATGCGCGCCCAGCACAACCTGCCACCTGGGCCGACTGGCGTAGATCTCGCGGATCGAGGCGGTGACCAGCAGCAGTCTCAGGTTGAGAGCGAGACCCGCCACCATCGCCGCGACGGCTCCAGCACCTGCGGCCAACTGTTGGGCGGCGACGATCTGTGAGCCTCCGGCGAATACGATGGCGCCCATCACGCCCACCTGACGCGTGTCGAAACCCGCCTGCGCGGCGAGCAGGCCGAAAGCCAAGCCGTAGATCGCCACCCCGACGGCAAGAGGAGAAATATCGCGTGCGCCCGCCCAGACCTCGTGTGGGGAGTCATGTCGCATGATCCTGGATTCTCCGTTCTGGATGACGACGCCTGAATTGAGGCCCGTAAACTCAACTAATTGATTATCCCATGGATTTTGAGCTGTAATGGCCCGATGTCCGCCTTTGCGAACCTGCCGATCTCGCGCAAGCTTACGGCCGCGTTTGTGGCCGTGATCGCGGTCATATTTCTGAGCGGCGCCATCATCTACGCCAAACTTGGCGTCATCGAAGAAGCTACATACTGGCGTATCCACACCGCCGAGGTGTTGGAGACACTCAACGCGATGTCAAAGGCGCTGCTGGACCAGCAAGCCGGCCTGCGCGGTTACCTGATAAACGGCGACGAGCGCTATCTTAGTCATTATCAAACGGGTAGCGATGCCTTTTCGACTGCGTTCCGGAACGCCAAGGGGCTAACCGCGGACAGCCCGGCCCAGGAGGGCCGGCTCGACGAAGTGAACGAACTGGCGAAGGCGTGGCGGGCTGTCGTTGAACGGGTGATCGCGCTTTCGGCGAAACCCGAGACGCGCGACGAAGCGCGCGCCCTGGAGCTCTCGACAGTCGCTAGCAACGCAGTGAGTCTCCTCCACGCCAAAGTCGACGAAATCGCAACGGTTGAGTCCGGTCTGCTAGCAAAACGTGCCGCCGTGCAGAAACGGGCGTACGCAACCGCCTATACCGTCGCGATCCTCGGCGGCGTGGCCTCGCTCATCGTCGCGATGTTGATGGGCTATCTTCTCAAGCGCGGCGTCACGGTGCCGATCACGCGCATGACGAACGCCCTGGCAGCCCTCGCCAACGACGAAACCAGCATCGACGTGCCCGGGGCTGATCGGAGCGACGAGATCGGCGCGATGGCGACGGCGGTCCGGGCCTTTAGGGACAGCATTGTCAACCGGGAGCGGGCGGAAACGGCGCTGCAAGAGAGCGAGGAAAAGTGGCGCGCCATATTCCAAAACAATCCAGCAATGTACTTCATGGTCGACGCCGCCGGGACCGTCCTCTCAGTCAATCCCTTCGGTGCTGAGCATCTGGGCTACACCGTCGACGAGCTGACGGGCGATTCCGTGCTGAAAGTGTTTCACGAAGAAGATCGAGCCACGGCGCAGCAGAATACGGCCAAATGCTTCGAGCAACCCGGCCGAGCCATAAGCTGGGAGCTGCGCAAGGTCCGCAAGGATGGCTCGATGCTTTGGGTTCGCGAAACTGCGAAAGCCACGCTGATCGAGGAGCGCCCAGTCGTTCTGATTGTGTGCGAGGACATTACCGACCGTAAGTGGGCCGAGTACCTCACCACGCACGTGTTCGAGAGTTCGCCTGACGGGATCACCCTCGTCGGAAGGGACTACCGGTGGCAACGCGTTAACCCGAGTTACGCGCGGAACTTGGGAGTGCCGGCCGAAAGTATCATCGGAAAGCACATCCCTGATCTGCTGGGGACCGATGCTTTCGAGCACATTATCAAGCCAAACCTGGACCGTTGCTTCGCTGGAGCAGAGGTCGATTATGCGGATTGGTTTACCTACGCCGGCGGTCGGCGCTATGTGGCGGTTACTTACTCGCCTCTGCGGCGGGGCTCCGAGCGGGTGGAGGCGGCGCTCGTGATTGCCCGCGATCTCACGGATCATATGCTCGCCTCCGAGGCGTTGCGCGAGGCGCAGGCGGAGCTCCTGCACGCCAACCGCGTCGCAACGATGGGACAGCTGACGGCCTCCATCGCCCATGAGGTCAACCAGCCGATCGCCGCATCGGTTACAAACGCAAACGCGGCCTTGCGCTGGCTTGGTGCGGAACCAGCCAATCTGGACGAGGCCCGGCAAGCTATCCGCCGGATCGTCGAGAATGGGCGACGGGCTGGCGACGTCATTGGCCGGATCAGGGCGATTATCAAGAAGGCACCAGCGCGCAAGGATCGGTTCGACCTCAACGACGCGGTCCTCGACGTGTTTTCACTGACCCGCAGCGAAGTCCTGCGGAATCGCGTGTCGCTCCAGACCCGGCTCGCGACGGATTTACCGCAAGTGGCCGGCGATCGTATCGAGCTGCAACAGGTGATCCTCAACCTGATCGTCAACGCCATCGAGGCCATGAGCGGCACCGACGTCGAGGCGCGTGAGCTGCGAATCAGCACCGAGAGAAATGCCTCAGGGGGCGTTCTCGTCACGGTGGAGGATTCCGGCCCAGGGCTGGACCAGGAGAGCTTGGACCGCCTTTTCGAGGCATTCTACACGACGAAGCCTGGCGGCATGGGCATGGGCCTCGCCATCTGCCGTTCGATCATCGAGGCGCACGGCGGACGGTTGTGGGCGTCTGCCAATGAACCGCGGGGTGCCGTCTTTCGGTTCACCTACCCAGCAGCGCAAGACATGTACGTCCCGGCTGAGCGCACCGGCGAAAGACGGGCGGTGTGAGACGGCACCCCGTGGCGTGGATATTAGCCGCCCGTCTTTGCGATGCCGTTGAGCGCGGCGACCACCTCGCTCGACAATGCGATTCCCGCCGACGCGAGGTTTTCGCGCAGGTGATCGAGCGACGCGGTGCCCGGGATCAGCAGGATGTTCGGCGCGCGCTGTAGTAGCCAAGCGAGCGCCACCTGCATTGGCGTCGCGCCGATCCGCGCCGCGACGTCTGACAGCGTCGACGATTGTAGCGGGGTGAAACCACCGAGCGGGAAGAACGGCACATAGGCGATGCCCTCGGCCGCGAGCGTATCGATCAGCGCGTCGTCCTCGCGATGGGCGAGGTTGTAGTGGTTCTGCACGCAAACGATCGGGGCGAGCTTGCGTGCCTGCTCGATCTGCGCGGCGGTGACGTTGCTGAGGCCGAGATGCCTGATCAGTCCCTGTTGCTGAAGCTCGATGAGCGCCGTGAGCGGTGCCTCGATCGAGCCTTCGCTCGGGCGGTGGACGTCTCCAACGATGCGAAGGTTAACGACGTCCAGCACGTCGAGCGCGAGGTTGCGCAGATTGTCGTGTACCGCGCGCGTCAGCTCGGCGGGCGCCAGTGCCGGGTTCCACGACGCGTCAGCGCCGCGCACCGCGCCGACTTTGGTCACGATTACCAGATCGTTCGGATAGGGATGCAGCGCTTCGCGGATCAGCCGGTTGGTGACGTACGGGCCGTAGTAATCGCTGGTGTCGATGTGATTGACGCCGCGCGCGACCGCCTCGCGCAGCACGGCAAGCGCCGTCTCGGGGTCCTTGGGCGGCCCGAACACGCCCGGGCCGGCGAGCTGCATCGCGCCATAGCCCATCCGTTTCACGGTGCGGTCGCCGAGGCGGACGGTCCCGGCTTCTGTAAGGTCGGTCATGCGGTGTCTCCCCTAAGTCTGTGATGCCCGCGATATGGACACGGCCCGGCAGTGCGATAATCCTGCGCAATCAGCACGGGCTGTACGGAAAGGCGGACAATGGCAGCCGACCTGCAGGATCTTTCAGCCTTTGTCGCCGTGGCGCAGGCGGGCGGCTTTCGCGATGCGGCCACGAAGACGGGCGTATCTGCCTCCGGCCTGAGCGAGGCGGTACGCCGCCTTGAGGCCAAACTCGGCGTCAGGCTGCTGAACCGGACCACGCGCAGCGTCGCGCCGACCGAGGCGGGGGCGCGCCTGTTCGAGCGACTGGTGCCGGCGCTGGGCGAGGTCGACGCGGCGCTCGACCTGGTGAATGCGTTCCGCGACCGGCCAGCTGGAACGCTCAGGCTGAACGTGCCGTCGACCGTGTCGCGCCTCATCCTGCCCGCGATCGTGCCGCCTTTCCTCGCGGCGTATCCGGACATCAGGCTCGAGGTCGTGGTCGAGGACAGTTTCGTCGACGTGCTGGCGGCGGGATGTGACGCCGGGGTCCGCTACGACGAGCGGCTGGAGCAGGACATGATCGCGGTGCCGATCGGCCCGCGCGTCCAGCGTTTCGCGACTGCCGCCGCGCCCGGCTATCTCGACGCGCGTGGTCGTCCCGGGCATCCGCGCGACCTGCTCGCCCATGCCTGCCTGCGCGGACAGTTCGCGAGCGGTAGCATCCCGACCTGGGAATTCGAGCGCGACGGCGAGGTGGTGCGGGTCGACCCGTCCGGCCCGCTCCTGGTGCGGGCGGGGGCGGCGGTCGATCTGGCGGTGAGTGCCGCGGTGCAGGGGTCGGGGATCATTCACCTGTTCGAGGACTGGCTCCGCCCGCATCTCGATACCGGTGCGCTGGAGCCGGTGCTTGAGCCGTGGTGGCAGAGCTTTCCTGGGCCGTTTCTCTACTATCCGGGCCGCCGCCACTTGCCCGCGCCGCTCCGCGCCTTTGTCGACTTCATCAAGGCATAGCGGCCAGTCTTGTCCTAGCGGTCTCTTACCCTAGCGTGTGACCTAACCCGGCTTTCGAGGCCCATATGTCCGCCTTCGCGAACATGCCAATCTCGCGCAAGCTCACGGTCGCATTTGCGGCCGTTGTCGCCGTCATATTTCTGAGCGGCGCCATCATCTACAGCAGGCTTGGTGTCCTCCAGGAGAGCCTAGACCGGCATCTCCACACCGACCTCATGAGGGACACGCTAGACGCGATACCGTTGGCGCTGGCGGACGAGGAAGCCGGGCTGCGCGGCTATCTGGCGACCGGCGATGAGAGCTTTCTTGCGCGTTATCATAGGGGCGGTGATGCCTTTACGGTGGCGGTCCAAAAAGCCAAGGGCCTTACTGCGGCCAACCCGACCCAGGAGAGCCGGCTCGACAAGCTGACCGACCTGGCGACGCAGTGGCGGGGGATCGCCGAGCGGGAGATCGCGCTCATGGCGAATCCTGCGACGCGCGAGGATGCGCGCGCCCTGATGCGCTCACGGGCCGGCAGGACCACGAGAGACAGCATCCGTGCCACCGTGGACGAAATCGACGCGATTGAGGCCGATCTCTCAGCAAAGAGCCTCGCCGCGCATAGGC
>CAYSTX010000234.1:0-6204 GCA_964434035.1 uncultured Acetobacteraceae bacterium | reverse complement strand
CGTCGCCGGTGCGATGACCGAACCACGGCGTGCAGTCCGCACCCGACCACGACGCCGCGCGTCCCGCCGCGTCGACAACGCCGATCTGGCGCACGTCGCGCGCATCGTCGGTTGCCATCGCCGCGGCCAGCGCGGCCTCGGCCGCGTCGCCCGCGCGCATGCGGTCGAGCGCGGTGACGGCGAGATACGGATTGACCCAAGCCTGCGTGGACACGGCGCCGACGCCCGGGACGATGCGTGGGCAGAGCGCGCCCACGGCCGGCACCGCCGTGCTAACCGCGACGCCGAGCATCGCGGTCTTTGGGCAGCGTGCGACGATGGAGAATGTATTGAGCTGCATCGCTGCCTCACACGGCCATGGTCTCGGCAATCAGCGCCTCGACGCCCGGCGCGCGGGCGTCCCCGGCCTCGACGATCTCGCCCCGCGTCAGCACAGCGTAGCGGTCCGCGACCGCAAGCGCGAAGCGGACATTCTGCTCGATCAGCAGGATCGCCGATCCCTCCACCTTGTTCTGCGTCCGCAACACCTCGATCAACCGCAGGATGACGGATGGCTGCAGGCCCTCGGTGATCTCATCGATCAGCATCAGGCGCGGCCGCGCCATTAGCGCGCGGGCCATGATCAGCATCTTCTGCTCACCGCCGCTGAGCGTGCCCGCGCGTTGGCGGCGACGCTGCGCCAGGAACGGGAAGAACGCCGCAACGCGGTCGAGGGACGGCGCGAACCGCTCGCCACGCACGAGGCCGAGGCGCAAGTTCTCCTCGACGGTGAGATCCTGAAAGATCGCGTGGTCCTGCGGGCTATAGGCGACCGCGCAGCTCGCAAGGTGATGCGGCGGCCAGCCGGTGACGTCCTGACCAAGCAGGCGAATGCGGCCGCGCCGCGCCGGCAGCAAGCCCATGACGGTCTTGAGCAGCGTGCTCTTGCCCATCCCATTCTTGCCCAGCACCGCCAGCACCTCGCCCGCGCCAAGGCCAAGATTCAAGTCACGCAGCACCATCGCCTCACCGTAACCGGCGGTCAGGCTCTCGATTTCCATTGCAACGGTCATTAGCGCCTCACGCCACCCCTGCCGCCGGCTCGCCGGCATAGATCGTGCGGACGAGTTCGGAGCCGGTGACTTCGGCAACGCTGCCGTCGAGCACGATCTTTCCTTGATGCAGCACGATGATGCGCGAGCTGATGTCGCGGACGAAATCGAGGTCATGCTCGACCAGCAGGATGCACAAGCCATGGTCGCGGACGAGTTCGACCAAGATAGCGCCGATCGCCGCGCGCTCGCCCTTTGTCAGCCCGGCGGTCGGCTCGTCGAGCAACAGCACCTGCGGCTCCATCGCCAGCACCATCGCGAGCTCGAGCGCCTGCTTGCTGCCATGGGACAGGTGCTTGACCGTCGTCGCGAGCTGCTGCTCAAGCCCGGTCGCGCGGACGACGCGCATCGCCGCCGCCGGCAGCCGCACCTCGTCGGCGCGCCGCCAGGGTGACAGACGCTCCTGCCGGGCACGCGCGATGCGGAGCGAGTCGGCGACGGTCAGCGCGTCGAACACGTTCGGCGCCTGAAACTTCCGCCCGAGCCCGAGCCGCACACAGCCCTCCGGCGGCAAGCGACCGATCGACGTGCCCGCGACCTTCACCGTGCCGGCGGTGCGCTCCAGCCCGTCGCTGATGCAGCGGATAAGCGTCGTCTTGCCGGCGCCGTTCGGCCCTACAAGGCTCACCAGCTCGCCCGAGCGGGCGGCGAAGGTGATGTCGGTCAGCACGCTCAGGCTGCCGTAGCGGCGGGCGACGCCGCTGATGTCGACGACGGGTCCGTGCGCGGCCTCGCCAACGTCCGGGTCCGGCAGCGGCGCGAGACGCGGCGCAACCGACGCCGACCGTCTTCCCGCACGCGCGATCCGCCGCACGCCGCCCGCCAGCGCCGGGCCGAGGCCCTGCGGCATCAGCACGATAACGACAATGAAGACGAGGCCGACGAACAACTCCCAGACGAACGGCAGCGAGCCGCTGAGATAGGCGCTGACGAAGTCAATCAGCACCGCCGCCAGCGCCGGGCCAAGCAGCGTGCCGCGGCCGCCGAGAGCGACCCAGATCACCAGCACAGTGCCGAACTGGAAATTGCCGAGATCGGGCGCGATCACGTCGTTGAAGCCGGCATAGCCGTACCCGGCCATCGCCGCGACGACAGCGGCGCCAACCATGAGCCAGATTTTCACCCGTGCCGTGCCGATGCCGCAGTAACGGCAGCGCTGTTCGTTCTCACGGATCGCGACGAGCAGGCGCCCGAAATCGCTCCGAACAAAGATCCAGCCGAGCGCGGTCACGACGACCAACGCGGCACCGGCGATGCGGAACCACGTCTCCATGGTGATATCGAACGTATCGAAACCGGATAGCCCGCTGCTCGATCCGGTGAAGTCGCCGCCCGTGTAGATCAGCTGGACGAAGATCACCGCCTGCACCAGCGTAATCACGGAGATATAGAGCGGTGTCACGCGCGGCCCGAAGCCGAGCCAGGCAACGAGTCCCGCCACCGCCGCTGCAACGAGTGGCCCTGCGACGAAGGCCCCGAGTGCGACAGGCGTCGTGAAATCCATGTGCGTCGAGGCGAGCCCGAGCGCATAGGCGCCGATGCCGAAAAACACGGCCTGCCCGAACGACAGGATGCCGGCGTAGCCCCACAGGATGTCGACGGTGACGGCGATCGCGCCGTAGAGGAACGAGCGGATCAGGATGCTGACCGAATAGGTGTCGAGCAGCACCGGCCCGAGCGCCACAATCGCAAGCGCCAGCAGTGCAAATCCGGCGATGCTGCGGCGCTCGCTATGCCACTGCTCCGACGGGAGGCGGCTCGCCGTTGCGCCCGACGGCGCGTCGGCTGGAAGCGGTATCTCAGACACGGGCAAACCCCGACGGACGAATGCGCAGCAGGATCGCGGCGAGCACGACGATCGTTAGCGCGCCGAGCACGGGATTGCCGTAGGTGCTGACGACGACCTGCGCCCCGCCTAGCACAAGGCAGGCGAGCGAGAGGCTGAACAGCGAGGTACCGGACACCATCACCAGCATAAAGGCATTGAGCAGCCACGGCACGCCCATCAGCGGATCGACACTGAGCAGCGGCGTGATCAGCGCGCCCGCCGTCGCGGCGAGGCCCGCGCCGATGCTGAACGTCGCGAACCGCACGCGGGCACTGTTGATGCCGAGGCTTTGCGCCAGCGTCTCGTTCATGATGACGGCGCGTGCGGTGAGGCCAAGGCGCGTGCCCTGCAGGATTGCAACCAGGATTGCAGCCAGCACGACGGCGACGAGAAGCATCAGCAGCCGATAGAGGGAATACTCGCTGCCGAGCACTGGCACGGCGCCCTCGACCGGGCTCTGCACGAAATTCGTGCCACGGCCGAAACCGATCGTAATCAACTGCACGACAACGATGCTGAGCCCCCAGGTCGCCAGAATCGCGTCGAGCGGCCGGTTATAGAGCGGACGAACGATCAACACCTCGACCAGCGCGCCGAGCACCAGTCCGGCCAGCAGCGCCACCGGCGCGCCGAGCCAGGGACTCCACCCGAGCTGCGTGACCACCAGGGCGGCATAGCCGCCGATGGTCAGGAAACCGCCATGCGCGAAGTTGATGATCTTCTGCACGCCGAAGACAATCAGCAAACCGGCGGCCACCACGAACAGGATGGCCGCCGTCGACACGACGTCGAGAAGCAGACTGACCACGGGATTACTTCAGCTTCGGGCACTGCGCGCCGGGATCGACGTCCTTGAACGTCTGGATCACCTTCACGCTGCCGTCGGGCTGCACCTGCCCGAGATACATCGTGAGCGGGGCGTGATGCTCCTTGTCCATCTTGATCACGCCACGGGGACCGTCGAACGAGACAACCGGCAGCGCCTTCAACACCTTCGCCTCGTCGAAGCCGCCGGCTTTCTCGACCGCCGCCTTGTAGAGGTAGATGCCATCGTATTCGGGCTCCGACAGGTCGTTCGGCGTCTTCATGTCGGCGCCGAACATCTTCTGGAGCCCCGCCTTGAATGCCGCGTTCTGCGGATTGTCGATGCTCGTCAGGTAGGATTGCACAATGTATACGCCGGCGCCGTCCGCCCCGATCGACTTTGCCGTCCCCTCATCGACGGCAAGGTTACCGAACGGCACGTCGATCCCGGCCGCACGCAGCTGCTTCGTCAGCGTTACGTTCGGCGCACCGCCGGCGGTCGAGCTGATCAGCGCGTCGGGATGGGCGGCCCGCAGTTTGCTCAACACCGGCGTCCAGTCGGACGCATCCATCGGCAGGTATTCCTCGTCGAGGACTTTGCCGCCATGGTCGAGAATATATTGGCGCGTGAAACCAAGCATGCCGCGGCCGAACGCGTAGTCGCTGCCGATCAGGAAGAAGGTCTTAGCCTTCTTCTCCTTCATGAAGTAGTCGACGACGGGCGCGACCTGCTGGTCCGGCACCCAGGCATCGACGAACAGATACGGACTGCACGAACGACCCTCGTAGTATGAGGTGTAGATGAAGGGCGTCTTGCCGCGCGCGACGACCGGCAGCCCGGCGTTGCGGGCCGCGCTGGTTTCCATCGTGACGATGCTATCGGCATGTTTCTGGAAGATCAGCGAATTGTAAGCCTTGACCGCGCCATCGGCGCCGCTGTTGTCGTCCGCGACCTCGAGCTCGACCTTCCGGCCCAGGATGCCGCCCTTGGCGTTGATTTCAGCCGCGGCCAACTGCGCCGCCTGCACGACGGACGGTGCGACGACGCTGTTCGCACCCGACAGCCCGACCGGAACGCCGATTTTGACCGGGCCCTCGGCCGCCTTGCCATCACGGCCACCCGCGACGGACCCCGCGATGCCCGCCAGAACGACGCACGCCAAGCCTACGCGACGAATCATCCTACCCTCCACATTTTGGAAATCCGCAAGCCGCGGAGCAGCTTTTGTGCCACCATACGGACACTGGTTGCTTGCCCTTGCCAAGGCCTGTTGTGAACGCTACATCGACGTTACACCGACATCACCGGGACTTCGGGGGGTGGCCTTGACCGGCCGCCTTATTTGCATTGGGCGAAGACCATACACGATCGGACGATCCAGGCTCCAGGCCGGCGCGCGCCGACCGGCCGCGTCACCACGGGCTTGAGGCGCGGGTCGCGGACGTCGTTGCCCCCTCGCTGGAGGGCATGGGGTTCGAGCTGGTCCGGATCGCGATCTCCGGCAAAGAGCTGCGCCCGACGGTGCAGATCATGGCCGACCGTGCCGGCGGCGACGCTATCACGGTCGAGGATTGCGCCACGATCAGCCACGCGATCGGCGCCGTGCTTGACGTCGAAGACTTGATCCCCGGCGCCTGGACGCTCGAAGTAAGCTCCGCCGGCATCGACCGGCCGCTGACCCGGGTCCGCGACTGGAACCGCTACGCTGGCCACCTCGGCCGCGCCGAGGTGGGCGTGCCCGTCGATGGGCGGAAGCGGTTCTCCGGGATCGTTCTCGGCGCCGACGAGACGCATGCGAGGATGCGGCTCGAAACCGGCGAGGAGGTTTCGTTGCCACTCGATGATCTGCGCCGTGCCCGCCTCGTGCTGACCGATAAACTGATCGCCGCGACCCGAACCGCCGCCCGGCCGAACTGACGTCCCAGAACTGACGCCCGAAACAAGACAAGACGCCCGCACCGAAATTCGCCGAGGACCACCGAGCCATGGACACCGCCGTATCCCGCCCCGAACTGCTGCTGGTCGCCGAGGCCGTCGCGCGCGAGAAGTCGATCGAGCGCGACGAGGTGCTCGAGGCGATGGAGCAGGCGATCCAGAAGGCCGGCCGCGCCAAATATGGGCACGAGAAGGACATCCGCGCGACCATTGACCGCAAAACGGGCGATGTCCGCCTGTCGCGCTGGACCGAGGCGGTCGAGGTGGTCGAGAACGAAGAGACCCAGATCCCGATCCACATCGCCCGCAAGTTCAAGCCGGACATCCAGGTCGGAGGCCACCTGATCGACCCACTGCCGCCGATCGACTTCGGCCGCATCGCGGCGCAGACGGCCAAGCAGGTCATCGTTAGCCGCGTCCGTGAATACGAGCGCAAGAAGCAGTACGACGAATACAAAGACCGCGTCGGCGAGATCATCAACGGCGTCGTGAAGCGTACCGAGTACGGCAACCTCATGGTCGAGATCGGCCGCGCCGAGGCGCTG
>CAYSTX010000233.1:0-6243 GCA_964434035.1 uncultured Acetobacteraceae bacterium | reverse complement strand
CCGCAAGCACCAGAGCCCTTCTCTTATTGGCCAACAGCGCCAAGCGCGTCAGGCTGGTGTGCAATCTGATATCACCGGCGGTCGGGCCGAACAGCGCAACGAGATTCGATGTCACCGAGCGAAGCGCGTCCGAGCACGGCAGAACGGCATCAGGCTCTTTCAGTTCCAGCCCGCTCAGTGCGTTGGCGAGGTTCCGGGCGAGTGCGAGTTCGAGCTGCGCGCTTATGGCGCTTTCGTCGCTATGCCATGTCCGTTGCTCGAGCGTCATCACAAGTTGCAGAAGATTGACCGCCCGGTGCATAGCTTCTTCGGCCCAGAGCGGGCTCGGTCCGTCCAGCCCGCCGCGGCATATCGGACGAGACGCCTCGAATAGCACCGCCAGCATCGCGCCGCGGCGTTGCGTTGGCCGCTCGTCTGCGATCGGCGCCCGGCTCGGGGCTATGCTCGCCGCCTGGCCCGCATCGGCGCTGGCCAGCAGTTCGACCAGCCGTACGGCAGAGTTCGATCGCATCAGATTACCCCCAACATTGTGAAATTGAGCAACCGCCCATCCAGCCGGAGTGCCGTCTTGCCGGGCTCAGGATGCAGTTTTCGTGCACACGCCCACCGACATTGATGGGCGAGACCGAATGGCCTCGCTGACGCGCTCCCTGTGCGGAGACATCCGGTGGGCGTGCGCGGCCAGCCGCTCCTCCTGCAGAATGGTGATCTCATGCAGATTGGGCGCAGCGATTATGCCGAGCCTGGTGAGCGTGCCCAGCGCGCGGCTCACCGTCTCGGTGGTCAAGCCGAGATGGTCCGCGATATCGCTCCGAGACATGGGAAGGTAAACGCGCGGCCATTGGATCCCGCGCGGCTGCACGCGTGTCATCTGATCGAGCAGGAAGGACGCAACGCGCTCGGTTGCCTTCATTCGACCGAGCAACAGCATCTGGCGGTGCTCGAGCGCGAGATCATCCGCGGCAGCAAGCAGCCTGCGGCGTTCAAGCAACGGAATCTTCGCGAACACGATGCTGAGACGACGACGGGACAGTCGGCACACACGTGTTTGCTCCATACCCTCGGCACTGACTCCATAGGTCAGCGACGCTGTCGGGCCCAGGAAGCTGCCGGCATGTCGGAAGGCAGACGATCTGGCGGCGACCGTCCGGCAACTGCTTATACAGTCGCGCGCTCCCGTGTGTGATGATGTGGTAGTGTTCCGCGGGTGCCTCCTCATGGGTAAAGGTCTGGTTACGACGGACATTAATCGCGGTCGCGAGTGCCGCCAGGTGGCCGAGGTCAGCCTGCGGCACGGCGCTGCAGACGCCGGAGGATCGCGCATGGCAGACCCCGCAGGGCCATACCTGATTCACGTTATAGCACCGCTGTGCTTCGATATGTCCCATGCATTGCTCCTGCTTGAATGACCGCATGCAGACCTTCGTCACTCGCCCCGGTCTGACGATGAACGACATCGTTCAGCAGCACCGGCCCCGAAACGCTCTTATCGGCTCCCATCGCAGGGTTCGAGTAAGGCCGTGCAAAAAAGCCGCAAACCCTGTAGGTGTTCCCTGCACCGTCGTCGCAACAGAGACCGAAGTTCATGCGGTCGATCACTGCTCCTGCTCGCCCAGCTTGCGATTCCCAACCGCGCGGGTTCACGCCGCAACAACGACCGCGGACAGAAGCGTGACCCCAGGCCGATCGTGGCAGTCTTCATGGCGGACGGCTCCCCTCGTTGGTGGCATGCAGCAACGACCACCTTTGGCACATCGATGCCGGGAGCGGGGGCCGTCCACCCCATCAAGATGGTTGCATCCCTCCGCAACCACTTTCACCGAACCCACGAACAAGCCGCGACCGAAGCTGTCCAACGGCAACGCGCTTCCGCGCCCCTTGGCTTGGCTACGGGAAAATCGAAACCGTGGAACAATGGGATCGTCGGTTGCGTGCCCCCGCAATCAAATTCCCCGACCGGGGTTCCAATGGGGTTCCACGAAACGGCGTGATGCCGCGATATGCCCGGACGCGCTACGGCGCCGTCGCGCCGTTCAGCGGCGGCAGGCCGTCGCCTGTGGCGCCGGTCGGCCGTCCGCCCGTCGCCTGCATCACCAACCGATCGGCGCCGGCCGGCGGCGCAAACCTCGATCCGAACGCCCCGTTCCTCGTCGGCCAGGTGCACGGTGATCTGCTCGATCAGGCCACGCCCCAGCTCCAGCGTCTCGGACGCATCACCGCCGGCCAGCGCGTTGCAGATCGGCAACCCGCTGCCGATACACCTCGGCCAGGTTCGGGTGCAGCCGGAGCGGCGGTGCTGCAGGCGCATCGAGCTTCGCCGTGAGGTCGGCTTAGGCGCGCTCCAACCCCTCGAGCTTCGCCTGCAGCCCAGGCGCGCGCAGGCCGTCGGCGATCGCATCGATCAATCCGGCGAGCTTGCGTTCGACGGCGTCGAGCTGCCGCCGGACGTCGGCCTGACCCGCCGACCGATCGGCCGCCAACCGGTTCCATTCCGCGATGAACGCCTCGATGAAAGTCTTGGTGTATTCCGATGCCATGAGACGCATCCGCAGCGCGTCGAGCACCAGCGTGTCGAGGGACTGACGGCGGAGCCCGCGACGGTTGTCGCGCACGCCCTGCCGGCGGGCCGCGCTGCAGCCGAGGCAGTTCCCGGCCGATGTTCGTCATCGGGCCGCCGCAGCGCTCGCACACGACCTTGCCGGTCAGCAGATGGACGACCCGGCGGTTCTCCCAGAATCGCGGGCGGTCCGTGTCGTCGGCGCGCGTTGAGTCGCGGATGCGGGAAAGGCGCGCCTGCACCCGATCCCACAGCGCGTCGTCGACGATGCGGAGGTGCGGGACCTCGCGAACGATCCAGGCCGAAGGGTCGTTCATGCGCGAAACCCGGCATCCGCCCGCGGGATCCGTGATGAAGCGCATCCGGTTCCAGATCAGCCGACCGCCCGGGCCGGGGACCTTCTCCGCGTTGAGGTCGCGGGCGATCGTCCGCGCCGACTGGCCCGCCGCATACGCCCGGAAAATCCGCCGGACGATCTCGGCCTCATCGGGCTTGATCGGCCGCTCACCGGCCTCGCGCGAGCCCGGCGCCGGTAGCGCCGGCCGGGTTTATTTGCCGGCCTCAGGCAGTCCGGTGGCCGTGCTCGCACTCAGGGCGCCCGTCGCAAATGCCAGCGCGGCGGCATTGACCAGCGACTGGCTGTGCGCCCGAGCCACGGTCGCTGGTGCCCCAGCGAGCCCGGCCTCGGCGGTAGCGGCATCGGTGAATGTGCCCACCCCATGCGTGTAGGAGTCTCTGGCCGCGCCGAAAGCGGTCCGCGCGGCAGTCAGCAACGCCTGGGCCGCGTGGTATTGCTGCAGGCCGGTGTCAAGCTGGTCATAGGCGAGTGCAACTTCCCGCAGCGTCTGAACACGCGCTTCCTGAACGGCATCCGCCGCTTCTGCCTGCCGGGATTCCGCCTCCCGGAGCCGGTTCTGCAGCAGCCCGCCTTGGTAGAGCGGCCACTCGAAGTTCAGGAAGACGCCCCATTGCGGCTGCTTGACGCTCTGATACGGCATGCTGTCCACGGCGATCTGACCGATGTTGGCCTGGGTGTCTTCAAGAGAAGTGCCGACCTTTGAAGATAAAGCGTCGATCGCACGCTCGACACGTCGCTGCAGCCAATACGCATGTGCGCATCAACCGAAACGATGCCGGGGTCAAGCGACCTGCGACAAGACTCTCGATCGATGTGGCGCAAACACGTTAGCAGCTTCGGTCTCATTTGATACGAGTCGGCGACGACCACCACGTGCGTGCGCTCTATCGTCCAAATCACGGGAGTTACCGACAATACCCGGCATCAGACTGACGGTACGGTGCGCGGATCGTTGACCGACGAAAGGTAGCCACGTGATGTCTGAACTGGAAATGCTGACGCCGCAGAACAGCGCGATTGCGCTGATCGACTATCAGCCGGCCATGTATCAGGGTGTGCAGTCGCACGATCGCCTCGTAACGTTCAACAACGTTCAGGTGCTGGCGAAGACGGCCAAGCTCTTCAAAATACCGACGGTGATTTCGACAGTGGCCGCGGCGTCCTTCTCAGGCCCCTTCATGCCTGAGGTAACCAGCCTGTTTCCTGAGATTGACGTTATCGACCGCACGTCGATGAACTCGTGGCTCGACGCGAATTTCCGCAAGGCTGTTCATGCCACCGGGCGCAAGAAGTTTCTTATTGCAGGACTTTGGACGGAGGCCTGCGTGATGTTCCCAGCGCTGGATATGCTGAAGGAAGGCTTCGAGGTTTATGTCGCAGCCGACGCTTGCGGCGATATTTCACCGGAAGCCCACGAGCGATCCATGGATCGCCTTATCCAGGCGGGCGTGATTCCGGTCACCTCTCTCCAGTATCTTTTCGAACTCCAACAGGACTGGGCGCGGACCGAGACCTACGAAGGTGTGATGGAAATCCTACGCGCCCACTCGCCCTATGGCATTCAGGTTCGCTTCTCGAAGTGGGCGTTGGGTGAGCACGCTTCCGAGGCCGGTCCGGTAGCGAAACGCTCCTGAAATAGGCAGCACGTCATCCTGCCAGCGCCGGGGGCGGTCGATGAAAGCCTATCTCATATCACTCGCCGTCGGCCTGCTGGTTGGCGTGATCTACAGTCTGCTCAATGTACGCTCGCCCGCGCCGCCAATGATCGCCTTGATTGGTCTTCTTGGCATTCTGGTGGGCGAGCAGATTCCGTCGGTCGCCAAAAGCCAATGGCACAAGGAGCCCTTGGCGCTGTCCTGGCTCCATCAAGTGCGACCGCATGTGTTGCGACCGCATGTGTTTGGATTTCTCCCCAAAGGGCAGACGCGAGCAGGCAAGTCTGTGGGTGATGAAGCGGTGGCGGAGTCTCAGACGCAGGGCTAACGGCGAGACCCTTCCCGCGACACCTCCGGTGCCCCCATTGGCCCAACCTCAAGCCGCTCAGGTCTGATCCGATCAAGTTTCGGTCGGAAAGACACACGCGACAGTGTTCAACGTCCATGGAGATTGATTCAATGACGGATGTTCAGGTTCCAGACATCGTCTTGCATCGGGGACTTTTCACGACCCTCGACCGCTCCAACCCGACCGCAAATGCGGTCGCGATCAAGAGCGGGAAATTCATCGCGGTTGGTCGCGATGAGGACGTCATGCCATTGGCCGGCCCGGACACGAGGGTCGTGGACATGAAGGGGCGACGGATCCTGCCTGGCCTGATCGACAACCATCTTCACATCATCCGCGGCGGTCTCAATTTCAACATGGAGCTGCGGTGGGACGGCGTGCGCAGCCTTGCCGACGCGATGGGCATGCTAAAGCGTCAGGTGGCAATTACGCCTCCGCCACAGTGGGTACGTGTCGTTGGTGGTTTCACCGAACATCAGTTCGTCGAGAAGCGCCTGCCAACCATTGATGAGATCAACGCCATTGCGCCTGATACGCCGGTATTCCTGCTGCATCTTTATGATCGGGCTTTGCTGAACGCTGCGGCCTTGCGTGCCGTTGGCTACACCAAAGACACCCCCGAGCCTCCGGGCGGCCAAATTATCCGCGACGCGTCGGGAAATCCGATGGGCCTGCTGCTGGCGAAGCCGAATGCCGCCATTCTCTATGCGACTCTCTCCAAGGGACCGAAGCTTCCATTCGATTACCAGGTCAACTCGACGCGCCACTTCATGCGCGAACTCAACCGCCTCGGCGTGACAGGAGCGATCGACGCGGGCGGCGGCTTCCAGAACTATCCCGACGACTACGCCGTCATTCAGAAGCTTTCCGACGAAGGACTGCTCACGATCCGGCTCGCCTATAACCTCTTCACCCAAAAGCCGAAGGGCGAAAAGGACGACTTTCTGAACTGGGCCAAAACGTCCAAGTACAAGCAGGGAGACGACTACTTCCGCCACAATGGCGCGGGCGAGATGCTCGTCTTTTCGGCGGCGGACTTCGAGGACTTCCGGCAGCCCCGTCCCGACATGCCGGCGGAGATGGAGGGTGAACTCGAAGGTGTCGTTCGCGTCCTGGCCGAGAACCGTTGGCCGTGGCGGCTTCATGCGACTTACGACGAGACGATTTCCCGGGCGCTCGATGTGTTCGAACGCGTGAACCAGGATATTTCACTTGAGGGGTTGAACTGGTTCTTCGACCATGCGGAGACGATCTCCGACCAGTCGATTGACCGGATCGCTGCGCTCGGCGGCGGCATCGCCGAGCAGCATCGCATGGCCTATCA
>CAYSTX010000232.1:0-6276 GCA_964434035.1 uncultured Acetobacteraceae bacterium | reverse complement strand
GGCGGCCGAGGCGGGCATGATCGGCATGGCCGCCACCAGCGCCTCGGGCGTGCGCGTGGCCCCAACCGGCGGCGCGATGCCTCGGCTCGGCACCGACCCGTGGTCCTTCGCCGCACCCGGTACGCCCGGACGGCCGTTCCTGCTCGACATGGCGACGACGACGGTCGCCTATGGCCGCGTGCGGAACAAGGCGAACGAGGGTGTCGCCTGCCCGCCCGGCTGGGTGCTGACCCCCGACCTGAAGCCGACCACGGACCCGTTGGACGTGGTGGAGCGGCCCGGCTTCCTGACCTCGCTCGGCGGCCCGACGGAGACGGGCGGCCACAAGGGCTATGGGCTCGCCGTCATGGTCAACATCCTCGCCGCTTGCCTGATCGGCGCGACGGTTCCGACCGATCCGGACCACGGGAAGAAGGCGGACAGCCTCGATCTCGGGCATTTCTTCCTGGTGATCGACCCTGGCGTCTTCCGCTACCGCGATGCAGTCATCGAAGACATCGCGCGGTTCTGTGAGGCGCTGCGCGCAACGCCGCCCGCCGATCCGGTCGTGCCGGTGCAGGTCGCGGGCGACAAGGAGCGGGCAACGGCGGCCGCACGGATGCGCGACGGCGTCCCGGTTGGCGCCGGCCTACTCGCTCAGGTGCGGTCGCTGACGGAGGCCTGCGGCGCGCCCTGGTTGCTCTAGCCCCGCGCCGACCGCTCGGCTATCGTTTCATCAGTAAGTTCTTCAGCAAGCGCAAGGACGCCAAGTGAAAGGAGGATAAAGTGTCCGCCAACTTCACCGCAGAGAATTCCGCCCTGCTGCTGATTGACCATCAAGTCGGCACGATGCAGCTCATCAGGAACATCGATGTCGCCCAAGCCAAGAAGATGGCTCTGGCTCTGGCGAAGACGGCCAGCATCCTCGGCATTCCGGTCGTGCTGACCTCCAGCCAGGAAGACCGCCTACAAGGTCCGCTGCTTCCCGAGCTTCAGGAGATCCTGCCGGACGCATTTGCAAGGCGCGTGAAGCGCGAAGGGATCGTCAACGCCTGGACCGACCCCAACTTCAGGTCCGCGGTCGAAGCGACCGGACGCAAGAACCTCATCATGGCTGGCGTCACTACCGACGTCTGCCTCGTCTTCCCTGCGATCCACGCCGTCGGTTCAGGCTACAACGTCCAGGCCGTGATGGACGCTTCGGGTTCTCCCTACGAACTCTCCGAGGACATGTCGCGCCGCCGGATGCAGGACGCAGGTGTCGTGCTCACCGCGACCAATACGATGATCGCCGAGCTGGCGCAGGACTGGTCCACCCCGGAGGGCCAGCAACTAATCCAGGTGCTGTTCACCGATGTGCTCCCGCCGATCAGCGGGTGATCTCGGCCTGCTGCTCGCTGACCCGACGCTCGGACGGGCTCTCAAATCGGATCCCACGACAGCACCTCGCCGCTGCGGTCGAGCGGCATGAAGCTGGACGCGAGCGCCGGGATCGCGTGTTCCGCGATCGTCTCTGGCGTCCAGCCCTCGGCGCGATGGACGAAGCGGATCGGGCGGGGCGAGCTGAACAGGATCAGCTCATTGTAGCGGGTGCCGAATACCTGTCCCGTCACGCCGGCGGCCGCTTCGGAGGCGAGGAAGACGGCCATCGGTGCGTTCTTGTCCGGCGTCATCTGCTGAATGCGCGCGACCCGCGCCTTTTGCTCGGGCGTGTCGGCCGGGATCGAGTTGGTCATCCGGCTCCAGGCAAAGGGCGCGATGCAGTTGGAGCGGACGTTGTAGCGCTTCATGTCGAGCGCGATCGATTTCGACAGCGCCGTGATGCCGAGCTTCGCGGCCGCATAGTTCGCCTGCCCGAAATTGCCGATCAGGCCGGACGTGCTGGTGATGTGGACGTACGCGCCGCTCTCCTGCTTCCGGAAATGCTCGGCCGCCGCACGGCTCGTGTAGAAACTGCCGTTGAGGTGGACGTTGATGACGCTATTCCAGTCGTCCGGCGTCATCTTGTGGAAGATCGTGTCGCGCAGGATTCCGGCGTTGTTCACCAGGACGTCGATGCGGCCGAAATGATCCATGGCCGACTGAATGATCCGCTGGGCGCTGGTCCAGTCGGCGACGCTGTCGGTGTTGATCGCGGCCTCGCCGCCGGCCTGCTCGATGATCTGCTTCGTTTGCTGGGCCGGCGTCTCGCTCAGCCCCTCGCCGGTCAGCGAAGCGCCGATGTCGTTGATGACGATCCGCGCCCCGGCGTCCGCCATCGCGACCGCGATCGCCCGGCCGATACCGCCGCCCGCGCCGGTCACTACCGCGACCTTGCCGGCCAGCATCCGGCTCGCTTGGCGGCCCTCTGCGTCTGTTGCGGTCATCTCGCCCCCCTTGCGTCGCGGTTTCGGCCACTGTAGCGGTCGTAAGACTGCTGTGAACCCGCGTTAACGCCTTGACGCGCGCGACTCGATAGCCCACTTGCCAGTAATCAGGACCAGATGGGTCCGAATAACCTCAGGTGGCGTCATGCTGCGCGTATCCAAACTGACGGACTATGCGGTCGTCGTGCTCGTCCGGCTGGCGCAACAGCAGGACAACACGGTGCAGACTTCGCCCGGGATCGCGATCGCGACCGGGATCCCGGAACCGACGGTTGCGAAGGTGCTGAAGGCGCTCGCCGGTGGCGGGTTAGTGACCTCGCTCCGCGGCGCCCGCGGCGGCTACCGGCTGGCCCGGCCGCTCTCAGCGATCCCCGTCACCGCCGTGATCGACGCCGTCGACGGCCCGATTGCGCTGACCGCCTGCGTCGATGGCGTCGTGGGCGGCTGCGAACAGGACGGCCATTGCGCCATGCGTGGCCGCTGGGACCCGGTGAACAACGCCATCCGGGACGCGCTGGCCGCCATCACGTTGGCTGATATGCAGGCGGCACCCATTCCCCCGCGCGCAATCACCCACACCTCACCGTTCACGCTTTCCGCCGCCGCCGAATAGGACACTGAGAATGCCCGTCGCCTCTGAAACGCTCGATACCGTCCAGTCGCTGAACGAAGGCGGCTACAAATACGGCTTCGAGACCGACATCGAGATGGACCTCGCGCCTCGCGGGCTGAACGAGGACATCATCCGCCTAATCTCGTTGCGGAAGGAGGAGCCGGAGTGGCTGCTCGAATGGCGGCTCCGCGCCTACACGGCCTGGCTGCGGATGAGCGAGCCGCGCTGGGCGCTCGTGAGCTATCCGGAGATCGATTATCAGGCGCTGCACTACTACGCGGCCCCGAAGCGCAAGGCCGGCCCGCGCTCGCTCGACGAGGTCGATCCCGAGCTGCTTCGCACCTATGAGAAGCTCGGCATCCCGCTGAAGGAGCGGGCGATCCTGGCCGGCGTCGAGGCGCCTGCCGATGGTGAGGAAGCGCGTCAGGTCGCGGTGGACGCCGTGTTCGACAGCGTCTCGGTCGCGACGACGTTCCGCGAGACGCTGGCGCGCTCGGGCGTCATCTTCTGCTCGATCAGCGAGGCGGTGCGCGAGCATCCGGAGCTGGTGCGGAAGCATCTCGGCAGCGTGGTGCCGACGGGCGACAACTACTTCGCCGCACTCAACAGCGCGGTGTTCACGGACGGCAGCTTCGTATTCATTCCGAAGGGCGTGAAGTGCCCGATGGAGCTCTCCACCTATTTCCGCATCAATGCGCGCAACACCGGGCAGTTCGAGCGGACGCTGATCGTCGCCGAGGCCGGTGCGGAGGTGAGCTACCTCGAAGGCTGCACCGCGCCGATGCGCGACGAGAACCAGCTCCACGCGGCAGTCGTCGAGCTGGTCGCGATGGATGACGCGCGGATCAAGTACAGCACCATCCAGAACTGGTATCCGGGCGATACCGAGGGCCGAGGCGGCATCTATAACTTCGTCACCAAGCGTGGCGCCTGCCGCGGTGCGCGCAGCAAGATCAGCTGGACGCAGGTTGAGACGGGTTCCGCGATCACCTGGAAATACCCGTCCTGCATCCTGCAGGGCGACGACAGCGTGGGTGAGTTCTATTCGGTTGCGGTGACCAACAACTGCCAGCAGGCCGACACCGGCACGAAAATGATCCATCTCGGCCGCAACACCCGCAGCACGATCGTCAGCAAGGGCATCAGCGCGGGTCAAGGCAGCAACACCTATCGCGGCCTCGTGCGGATCCAGCCGAAGGCGGCAGGCGCCCGCAACTTCACGCAGTGTGACAGCCTGCTGATTGGCGATCAGTGCGGCGCGCACACGGTTCCCTACATCGAAAGCCGCAACCCGACGGCGAAGGTCGAGCATGAGGCGACGACGTCGCGCATCGCTGACGATCAGCTGTTCTACTGCCGCCAGCGCGGCCTGTCGGAAGAGGATGCGGTCGGATTAATCGTCAACGGATTTTGCCGTGACGTGTTGAAGGAGTTGCCGATGGAGTTCGCCGTCGAGGCGCAGAAGCTGCTGGCCGTGTCGCTCGAAGGCTCGGTGGGCTGACGCGCATGTTGGAAATCCGGAACCTGCACGCGGCGGTCGATATCGAAGGTGAGCCGCAGACTGAAATCCTGCGCGGCATCGACCTCGTCGTGCCCGTTGGCGAAGTGCACGCGATCATGGGGCCGAACGGATCCGGCAAGTCGACGCTCTCGTACGTCCTGTCCGGCCGCGAAGGCTATGCGGTGACCGAGGGAACGGCCACGTTCGACGGCCACGACCTGCTGACGATGGAGCCGGAGGAGCGGGCTGCGGCGGGATTGTTTCTCGCGTTCCAATATCCGGTTGAGCTGCCCGGTGTCGGCAACGCGAACTTTCTCCGCACCGCCCTCAACGCGCAGCGCCGCGCGCGGGGTGAACCGGAGGTGGATGCGGTCACGTTCCTCAAAACCGCGCGCGCCGCGATCAAGCAGCTGGCGATGGCCGACGACATGCTGAAGCGAAACGTCAATGTCGGCTTCTCGGGCGGCGAGAAGAAGCGGAACGAGATCCTGCAGATGGCGCTCTTGAAGCCCCGCCTCGCGATCCTCGATGAAACCGATAGCGGGCTCG
This sequence comes from uncultured Acetobacteraceae bacterium, assembly GCA_964434035.1. Taxonomy (GTDB): domain Bacteria; phylum Pseudomonadota; class Alphaproteobacteria; order Acetobacterales; family Acetobacteraceae; genus CAYSTX01. The sequence goes on along the minus strand of CAYSTX010000232.1, from coordinate 1,268 downwards.
ACATCGACGCGCTGAAGATCGTCGCTGAGGGCGTCAACGCGCTGCGCGCCCCGGGCTTCTCCGCGCTCATCATCACGCATTATCAGCGGCTGCTCGACCACATCGTCCCCGACCGTGTGCACGTGCTGTCGGCCGGCCGCATCGTTCGCTCCGGCGGCCCGGAACTCGCCCACGAGCTCGAGGCGAACGGCTACGCGGGCGTCATTGCCGACGCCGCCGCAGCATGAACGTCGTCGCCACGATGACCCCGGCGGCGGAGGGATTTCTTCGCCGCTACGAAGGGCTGCGCCAGCGTCTGCCGGGCGACCGCGCGGTGCGCGACGAAGCGGCGGCGCGCTTTCGCGACGGCGGCGGTCTGCCGACGGTGCGCGATGAGCCGTGGCGCTTCACCAATCTGCGCCCGCTCGCTGCGCTGCATTTCGATGAGGCGCTGTCGTCGATCGAGGGCGACACTGGGCCCGCGACGACCGACGACCTGCCGGATGCACCGCGCGTTGTCCTGATTGACGGGCGGCTGCGTTCCGATCTCTGCATCCTGCCGGACGGCGTGACGCTGACGGCTTTCGCCGACGACCCGCGCTTCGGCACGCTCGCCGACCCGGCGCGCGAGCGGCTGGTCGCGCTGAACACGATGCTGGCCGAGGACGGCGCGCGCCTCTCCGTCGCGGACGGCGTCGATGCGGGTGTTGTTCATCTCGTCAGCATCGCGACCGAGACGCCTGGGCGCACGACCGCGATTCATCCGCGCCACGCGGTGACGCTCGGGCGCGGCGCGCGGCTAACGCTGTTCGAGACATCCCGGGGCGAGGGCGCCTATTTGCATAATCCGGTGACCGAAATCACCGTCGCCGAGGGCGCGCATATGGTGCACGCGCGGCTGCAGGACGAGGCTGAGACGGCGTTTCACCTCGCGACGATCTATGCCGAAATCGCGGCCGACGCGACCTATGACGCCTTCACGCTCAACCTGGGTGCCCGCCTCGCGCGTGCCGAGTTTCACGCCCGTCTGATCGGCCCGCGCGCGTCCGTGCATCTGAATGGCGCGCAGGTTGTGGGCGGCGAGCGGCTCTCCGATTTCACCTCCGTCGTCGCGCACGACGCACCGCACTGCGCTTCGCGTCAGACCGTCAAGACCGTTCTGGACGACCGCGGTCGCGGCGTGTTTCAGGGGCGGATCGAGGTCGCGCGCATCGCTCAGAAGACCGACGGCTACCAGATGAACCAGGCGCTGCTGCTCTCGCCCGAGGCGGAGATCGACAGCAAGCCGG
>CAYSTX010000231.1:0-6313 GCA_964434035.1 uncultured Acetobacteraceae bacterium | reverse complement strand
GCCGGCGAGATCGGCATGAATCTCAATCTCTACCGTTGCGGCGGTCAGTGGCTGGCGGTCGATTGCGGAATCGGTTTCGGCGGCTCGGAGAACCCCGAGGTCGACGTGATGATGCCGGACCCCGGCTTCATCGCCGATCGGCGAGACCGGCTGCGCGGCCTCGTCATCACCCACGCGCATGAGGACCATATCGGCGCGGTCGCCTATCTCTGGCCGCGGCTGCGCTGCCCCGTCTATGCGACGCCGTTCGGGGCCGAGGTGCTGAAGCGTAAGCTCGGCGAGGCCGGGCTGAACGGACAGGTGCCAATCCACGTCGTCCCGCCCGGCGGCGCGTTCGAGCTTTTGCCCTTTCGCCTACAGTTTATCCGCGTCACCCACTCCGTCCCGGAGGCGCAAGCGCTCGTCATCCGTACGCCGCACGGGACCGTGCTGCACACGGGTGACTTCAAGTTCGACCCGGAGCCCCTGATCGGCCCGCCCACGGATGAGGCGGCGCTGGCCGCACTCGGCGAGGAGGGCGTGCTCGCGATGATCTGCGACAGCACGAACGCGATGGTCGAGGGCTGGTCCGGCTCGGAGGGGGAGGTTCGGCGCAGCGTCACCGAGCTGATCGCCAGCATCCCGAGCGGCCGCATCGCCGTCACCTGCTTCGCGACCAACGTGGCGCGCCTCTCCTCCTTCGCCTATGCGGCCGCCGCGGCGTATCGCAGCGTGGCGCTAGTCGGACGCAGCCTCCGCAACATCGACGCGGCGGCGCGCGCGACCGGGATGCTCAACGGCGTGCCGGAGTTCGTGCCGGAGGACGAAGCCGGGTCGGTGCCGGACGACAATCTGCTGATGCTGGTGACCGGCAGCCAGGGCGAGCCGCGGAGCGCGCTTGCGCGCATCGCCCAGGACGCACACCCGAACATCGCGCTCGGCGAGGGCGATACGGTGATCTTCTCGAGCCGCATGATCCCCGGCAACGAGCGGGCGATCGGCATCGTGCAGGACAATCTGCTGCGGCGCGGCGTCCGTCTGATCACCGACGCCGACGAGCCGGTCCATTGCTCCGGTCACCCGGCGCGGGACGAACTGCGTCGGCTATACGGGCTGGTGCGGCCGCGTATCGCGGTGCCGACGCATGGGGAGTGGCGGCACCTGTCGGCTCACGCCGACCTCGCCCGCTCGCTCGGCGCGACGCCGATCCTGATTGACGATGGCGACGTGCTGAGCCTCGCCCCTGGCGCGGCCGAGATCGTCGACAGCGCGCCAGTCGGACGCTTGGCCCTAGACGCCAACCGGCTGGTGCCGATGGGCGGCGGCGTGCTCGCGGCGCGGCGGCGGATGATGTTCAACGGGGTCGCAGTGGCGAGCCTCGCCGCCGACGCGCAGGGACGCATTCATGGCCGCCCGCGTATCAGTGCCCCAGGCCTGCTGGAGGCGGACGACCCGGAGGCGATCAAGATCGCCGACGAGATGCTGGCGATCCTCGGCGACCTGCCGGCGCCGGTTCGGCGCGACGACGCCGCGTTTACCGATGCGGCGCGGACCGCGTTGCGCCGGGCGCTTGGCAAGCGGCTGCAGAAGCGGCCGCTGGTCGATGTCCATCTATTGCGTGTCTAGGCCGGGGAGGGGTCGATGAACGTCGTCACGGCGGTCGTCCTCTACGTGCTGATCTGGTGGGTTTCGCTGTTCGTGGTGCTGCCGTTCGGGGTGAAGCCGTCCGACGAGGCGGATCCGCACTCGGGCTGGCGCGGCGCGCCGGAGCGGCCGCGGATCCTGCTCAGGCTCCTGGCAACTACCATCCTGGCGACAATCGTGTTCGGACTTTGCTTCGCGGTGATCGAGAGCGGGTGGATCAGCTTCCGGGCCGGCCCGCTGGCGCTGCCGAACGACTGAACGCCGTCATAGTCGTTTGTGGTCGCGAATTAGGCTGCCGCCGCTTGCGAACCAGTCAAATGGCGCGAAATCGGGCAAAACAGACAAGAAGTGGGAGAATTTTGACAAAACCCGGGTCAGAAAACACTGGACACCGAGGGGCATCCGCACGAGCGTTGTCCCGGGAGGTGAAGGATCTCTCCTTCACCTGCCGTGTGACTGGCGTTTCCTCCCTAAACTTGGCCCGTCGCGCTCGCCAGCGCGCGGGCCTTTTTTTGTCTAATGGCTCGACAGACGAGAGTCGAGTGCTTTCTGTCGAAACATGAATAGAAACGACGAGAAAATTTCGTCAGAGCGTGCTGCGACGCAGCAAGATGTCTGTGGCGACCAAACACACCCTCGCGGACGCTTGGTCGACTTGACCAGCGCCCGGGGTGTACTTGCCCTCTGCGTATGGTGCTATCACACGAGCATACCGCTGGGTATCGGTCCCTCGATCACAAAACGAGCGTTCTTGGGCGTAGACGGGTTTTTCGTCTTGTCCGGTCTGGTTCTGACCTACGCGCACTGGTTGAGGCGGCCGGAGTTCGGCGCGTGGCGGTTGTTTCTCTGGCACCGGTTGGCTCGGCTCTACCCCGTCAATGCGGCGATGTTGGGCCTCATGCTCCTGCTGGTCGCGGCCGCCCCGCTCTTCGGTGTCGCGCCGCGGGATCCGAGCCGGTTCGCGGGCCTGCCGCTCGTCCTGCAACTCCTGCTGCTGAACGGCTGGGGGTTCGCCGAGCGCTGGGCATGGAATTACCCGTCGTGGTCGATCAGTACGGAATGGGCCGGGTACCTCGTCTTTCCGTTCCTGCTCGCCACCTTGCGGGATCTCTCGACGCGCGCTGCCTGGATTGGCCTCGCGGTCGCGCTGGCCGCGCTCTCGGCCACCGAGGCGGCGGGCGGCGGCCTCAACATCAGCCTTTCCGGGCCGCTCGCGCGGTTCTTCCCGGAGTTCATCGCCGGGATGCTGCTGCTCGGCCTGATCGCGCGACAGGAGGGGGACGGGGGCAGGTGGCTGCTCGCGGGCGCGCTTGGCCTCGCTGTCGCGCTCGGCGCCGGCCTGCCGGATGTCGCCGTGGTCGCCCCACTGGGCGCGCTGCTCGCGGGTCTCGCGCGGCGCGGCATGGCGGGGCGGCTGCCGCTGCTGACACGCGTGCCGGGGCTGCAGGCGTTCGGTCTCGTTTCGTATTCGTTCTACATGAGCCTCGCGCCTGCCGAGACGATGCTGTCGGTCGCCGCCCGTCGCCTCGGGACCGACCCGGCTGCGCACGCGGCAATCTACGCCGCCCTGAACTTCGCGCTCACCCTGGCGCTCGGCGTGGTCGCCTACCGCTTGGTTGAGCGTCCGGCGCAGCGGCGGCTTGGCCGGCTCTTCGCTGGAGGCTAGGGTCCGGCCCCGCTTCCTCTCCCTCGCACCGACGGACACATTGCCCGATGCGCCTCTCCCGCGGCTTCGTGCCAACGCTCAAGGAAACGCCCGCCGAAGCACAGATCATGTCGCACCGGCTGATGCTGCGCGCGGGCCTCGTGCGGCAGACCTCCGCCGGCATCTATGCGTGGCTGCCGGTCGGCTTTCGGGTGCTCCGGCGGATCGAGCGGATCGTGCGCGAAGAGCAGGACGCGGCTGGCGCGCAGGAAATGCTGATGCCGACCATTCAGCCGGCCGAGCTATGGCGGGAAAGCGGACGCTACGAGGATTACGGCAAGGAGATGCTGCGCATCCGCGATCGGCAGGAGCGTGAGCTGCTCTACGGCCCGACCAACGAGGAGATGGTCACCGACCTCGTCCGTCAGGGCATCAAGTCATACCGCGAGCTGCCGCAGATCCTGTATCATATCCAATGGAAATTCCGCGACGAGGTGCGGCCGCGCTTCGGCGTCATGCGCGGGCGGGAATTTCTGATGAAGGACGCCTACAGCTTCGACCTCGACTACGCGGGCGCCGTCATCAGCTATCGGCGGATGATGCTGGCGTACATGCGGACGTTTCAGCGGCTCGGTCTCCGGGCGATCCCGATGGCGGCCGATGCCGGCCCGATTGGCGGCGATTTGAGCCATGAGTTCATCATCCTGGCGCCCACCGGTGAGAGCCAGGTCTTCTACGACGCGGCGTTCGAGGCGATCGACACCACGTCCGCCGAGTTCAGCCACCATTCGGACGCCGACCTCGAGCGGTTCTGGTCGATGATGACGACGCCGTACGCGGCAACCGACGAGAAGCATGACCTGACCGAGTGGGACCGCGTGCCGGAAGCGCAGCGGCGCGAGGGGCGCGGCATCGAGGTCGGCCACATCTTTTATTTCGGTCGCAAATACAGCGAGCCGATGGGCCTCACCGTCACGGGCCCGGATGGCAAGCCGGTAGTGCCGGAGATGGGCAGCTACGGCGTCGGCGTCTCCCGCCTGGTCGGCGCGGTGATCGAGGCGTCGCATGACGAAGCGGGCATCATCTGGCCGGACAGCATCGCGCCGTTCAGGGCGGCGATACTGAACCTTAAGCGCGGCGATCCGGCGTGCGATGCGATGTGCGAAAGCCTCTACGGCGCTCTCGGCGCGGACAGCCTGTACGACGATCGCGAGGAAAGGGCAGGCGTGAAGTTCGCCGATGCCGACCTGATGGGCCATCCGTGGCAGATCATCGTCGGCCCGCGCGGCGCCGCGTCCGGCATGGTTGAGGTGAAGCGGCGGCGGACCGGCGAGCGGGCCGAGATGACGGCCGACGCCGCGCTGTCGCGCGTCGCCTGATCTACGAGCGACGGTTTCACTGATGTTCGGTGCGTTTGAGCGCGCGGTTGCCGGGCGCTATCTGCGGTCCCGGCGTGGCGAGCGGTTCGTCTCCGTCATTGCCGGATTCTCGCTGATCGGGATCGCGCTCGGCGTCGCGACGCTGATCATCGTGATGAGCGTGATGGGCGGCTTCAAGGTCGACTTGCTCGACCGAATCCTCGGCTTCAATGGCGCCATCGGCATCTATGCGTCGGGCGACCGGCCGCTGACGAACTATGACGAGATCGCCAAGCGCATTGCCGCGATCCCCGGCGTCACATCGGCGACGCCGGTCGTGGACGGGCAGGTGCTGCTCACGGACAACCGCGGCACCTCGACCGGCGGAATCGTGCGCGGCATCACCCAGGCCGATCTCCGCCGCCTGCATTCCGTCAGCAACCACATCACCGCGGGCTCGCTCGACGCATTCCGCGCGCCGGACGCGATCGCGGTGGGCGTCGGGGTCGCGCGGCGCTTCGATCTGCAGATCGGCGGCCAGATCACGCTGATCTCACCGCAAGGTGCGGCGACCGCGTTCGGCACCGTCCCGCGCGTGCGCGCCTATACGGTCGTCGCGATCTTTCAGGTCGGGATGAACGAGTACGACAGCAACTATGCGTTCTTGCCGCTGGAAAGCGCGCAGGGGTTCTTCCAAATGCCGAACGCGGCGACGCAGATCGAGGTCGCGGTGCAAGACCCGACGAATGTGCGCTCGCTCTACCCGTCGCTAAGCGCCGCGCTCGCCGGCACTCCCGCCCGCGCGGTCGACTGGCAGCAGCGGAACGATAGTTTCTTCGCGGCCGTCTCGGTCGAGCAGAACGTGATGTTCCTGATCCTGACGCTTATCATCCTAGTCGCCGCGTTCAACGTGATTTCGAGCCTGATCATGATGGTCAAGGACAAGACGCGCGACATCGCGGTGCTGCGCACCATCGGCGCTGGGCGCGGCGCGATCCTGCGCATCTTCCTGATGTGCGGCGCCTCCGTCGGCGTCACCGGCACCGCCCTCGGCACGCTGATCGGCGTTGTTTTCTGCCGCAACATCGAGGCGATCCAGCACTGGGTCGAGGAAATCACGGGTACGAGCGTGTTCAACCCGGAGGTCTATTACCTGACGCATCTGCCGGCGCGGCTTGATCCGCGCGAGGTGATGCAGGTGGTCGGCATGGCGCTGATTTTGTCGCTGCTCGCGACGATCTACCCAAGCTGGCGGGCCGCGCGCACCGATCCGGTCGAGGCGCTGCGGAGTGAGTGACCGTCTCACGCTTCGCAACGTCGTCCGCACGTATCACAGCGGCGGCGGCGATCTGCCGGTGCTGCGCGGCGTCGACCTGTCGATCGCGGCCGGCGAGATCGTGGCACTCGTCGCGCCATCCGGCACCGGCAAATCGACGCTGCTGCATCTTGCCGGCCTGCTCGAGCGGCCGGATGGCGGCACGGTGCTGATCCAGGGGCGCGACTCGGGCGCGCTGTCGGATACCGAGCGCACGACGATCCGCCGCGACACGATCGGCTTCGTCTATCAGTTCCACCATCTGCTCGGCGAATTCTCGGCCGAGGAAAACGTGATGCTGCCGCAGATGATTGCCGGCAAGCCGCGATCGGACGCGCGGCGGCGGGCACGTATGTTGCTGGAGGGCTTGGG
>CAYSTX010000230.1:4159-6326 GCA_964434035.1 uncultured Acetobacteraceae bacterium | reverse complement strand
GCCGACCGAGCGCGGGACCGCCTGGGCGGGACCGGCCGCCGTCGCAACGACCGCCGCAACCGGCCGCGTGACGCGCCCGCGCGCGTCGGATCGCTTGCGGATCCTTGACACCCCCCACCCTCGCTTGTAGCAACCCGACGCCGTTCGGTTCGGGTCTTTTCATGGGTTCGGGCCGGCGCAGGAGTGGCGGATATGAGCAACGGCGGCGACGGTTCTTTCGAGGAACGACTGCGCGCAGCCCGCTCCCGGCAGGGTCTCGACCAGCCGCCGCCAAACGCGCCCGCCGGGTCCTCCGACGGTCGCGGTTTCTCCGCACTCGGCGTCGGTTTGCGCGTGGGCGTCGAGCTGGTCTCGGCGTTGGCTGTTGGCGTGCTGATCGGCTGGCTGCTGGATGGGTGGCTGCACACGCGGCCGGCTTTCCTGTCGCTGTTCGTCCTGCTAGGCGGCGCGGCAGGCCTGTTGAACGTTTGGCGCACGGTGGCGCCGAAGCCCGGGTCCGGCGGACCCCTGGGCGGGCGGACGGAAAAGGACGGACGGCGTGGCGGCTGAACCAACGATCGACGCCCTCGGGCAGTTCCACCTGGAGCCGGCGCTCGGCCCGCTCGGCCGGTCCGTCAACTTCACCCAGGCCAACCTCTACATGGTCGTCGGCGCGGCGCTCGTGCTGGCGCTGCTCTATTACGGCATGAAGCCGCGCGCGGTCGTCCCCGGCCGGCTGCAGGCGGCGGCCGAGATGGCATACGGCTTCGTCCTCAACATGTGCACCGAGCAGATCGGGCCAGAGGGACGGCAGTTCTTCCCGTTCGTCTTCACGCTGTTCTTCTTCGTGCTGATGGGCAACCTGCTCGGGCTGCTGCCGTACGCGTTCACCTACACCAGCCACATCGCGATCACCGGCGCGCTCGCCCTCATGGTCGTCGTGATCGTCACCGTTGTCGCCATCATCCAGAACGGTACGGCGTTCTTCACCGAGTATTTCTTCCCGAAGGGCACGCCGAAGGCGCTCGCGCCGCTGATCGTGCCGATCGAAATCATCTCCTACCTGTCGCGTGTCGTCAGCCTGTCAGTGCGTCTGTTCGCCAACATGGTCGCCGGGCACGTGATGTTCGAAGTGTTCGCGACCTTCACCCTGCTCCTCGCCGGCCTCGGCACGCTCGGCCCGCTGATCTCGGTCGCGCCGCTCGTGGTCAACGTGGCACTGGTCGGGTTCGAGCTACTGGTCGCGTGCCTGCAGGCCTACGTGTTCGCGATCCTCACCTGCATCTACCTGCACGACGCGGTGCATTTGCACTAATCCTCCGTCGCGCATCTTCTCGCCGTCTTACACAGAAGGACTGACACACATGGACGTTGCTGCCGCCAAGGCTCTCGGAGCCGGTATTGCCGTGATCGCCCTCGCCGGCGTTGGCATTGGTATCGGAAACATCTTCTCGTCGCTGGTCTCGAGCATCGCCCGCAACCCCTCGGCGCGTGGCGAAGTGTTCGGCCTCGGCATTCTCGGGTTCGCGCTGACGGAAGCGGTGGCGCTGTTCGCGCTGCTGATCGCGTTCCTCATCCTCTTCACCTGATCGGATCGCGGTCGGTGCGCACACGCCGCGCATACCTGTCCGCGCTGATTGCGCTCGCCGCGCTGCTGCCGGCTTCGGCGGCGCGCGCCGAGGGCATGCCGCAGCTCGACTTCAATAACCCGCTGACGACCAGCCAGATCGTCTGGGGCGCGATCATCTTCGTGCTGTTCTACGTCCTGCTGTCACGCTGGGCGCTGCCGCAGGTGGCGTCCGTCCTTGAGGATCGTGACCGCTCGATCGCGGGTGACCTCGATGCCGCGCGCGCCGCCAAGGCACACGCGGACGCGGCGATCGCGGAAGTGGACGCCGCGACCCAGCGCGCCCGCGCCGCGGCACAGGGCGCGATCAACGAGGCCGCGGAACACGCCAAGGCCGAGGCCGACCGGCGTGCGGCCGAAGTCAACGCGCGCCTCGACACGCAGCTCGCCGAGGCCGAGGCCCGCATCAATGCGCAGCGTCAGGCGGCAATGGGCGCGCTGCGCCAGGTCGCGACCGAGACTGCGGTCGCGATGATCACGCGGCTCACCGGGCAGCCGGCCGATCCGGCAGTGCTGGAAACCGCCGTCGGGTCCGCCCTCGCCGCGCGCGGCCGTAGCTGA
>CAYSTX010000230.1:0-4059 GCA_964434035.1 uncultured Acetobacteraceae bacterium | reverse complement strand
GGCAGTGCTGGAAACCGCCGTCGGGTCCGCCCTCGCCGCGCGCGGCCGTAGCTGACCAAGGGACCGGGGAGCGGGATCGCCATGCATAACGAGAGCTTCTTTGCCAACCCGCGCACCTGGGTGGGCGTCGCCTTCGTCCTGTTCTTCGTGTTGTTCGGCCGCCGCCTGTGGGCGACGGTGACCGGCATGCTGGACAAGCGGGCCGCCGACATCCGCGCCGAACTCGACGAAGCGGCACGGCTGCGGCGGGAAGCCGAGGCCATGCTTGCCGAGGCGACGCATCGCCGCACGCAAGCAATCGCCGACGCCGAGGCGCTGCTCGCCGGCGCCCGCGCCGAGGCAGCGCGCGTCGCCGAACGCGCTGCGGCCGAGGCGGAAGCGGCGCTGAAGCGGCGCGAGACGATGGCGCAGGACCGCATCGGCGCCGCCGAGAAGGCCGCCCTCGACGAGGTGCGGAACACGGCGGCGGAGGTCGCGACCGACGCGACGCGCACCGTCATCGCTCAAGCCCTGTCGGCTGAGACGGACGGGCATTTGATCGACACGGCGATCCAGAAGCTCCCGGGCGCGCTGCGCGCCGCCTAAGCAGAGACGCGCGCGCGTTTCCCGCTTCACGGCGGGACACGGCATCGTTACGGTTCCTGGCCTCTCAACCGTGCCAGGAATCCCAATGCCGCGTCATCTTTCGCTCGCCGGGTCGGCGATCGCTCTCCTCCTCGCCATCGCCTCCCCGCACGCCGGTGCGGCCACCTTCAAATGGGCCAACGACGGCGACGCCAACTCGATGGATCCGTACACGCGGCAGGAGACGTTTCTGCTGACGATGACGCAGAACTTCTACGAGCCACTGGTGCGGCGCGACGCGCATCTCAAGGTCGAACCGGCGCTCGCCGAAAGCTGGGAGACCCCGACGCCGACGACCTGGCGCATCCATCTCCGTCACGGCGTGAAGTTCCAGGAGGGCCAGCCATTCACCGCCGACGACGTTCTGTTCAGCTATCAGCGCGTCAAGGCGCCCGGCTCGCAGCTCAACTCTTACGTCGCCGCCGTCAAGTCCGTGACGAAGCTCGACGACTACACGGTCGATTTCGAGACCAATTATCCTGATCCGATCTTCCTTGAGGAGATCACCAACTGGGTCATGCTGAGCAAAGCGTGGTGCGAGGAGCATCACGCCGAGCAGCCGGCCGACCTCACCACGTCCGCCGAGAACTACGCGACCCGCCACGCCAACGGCACCGGGCCATTCATCCTGAAGATCCGTGAGCCCGACCGCCGCACCACGATGGTTCGGAACCCGAACTGGTGGGACAAGATGCCGGGCAACGTGACGGACGTCGAGTTCGTCGTCATCGGCAACGCCGCGACCCGCGTCGCCGCCCTGCTCTCAGGCGACGTGCAGATGATCTACACCGTGCCGCCGCAGGACATGGAGCGGATCGCCCACACGGACGGGCTCTCGCTGCTGCAGACCCCGGAACTCCGCACCGTCTACATGGGCTTCGACCAGTCGCGGGACGAGTTGCTGAAGTCGGACGTGAAGGGCAAGAACCCCTTCAAGGACCAGCGCGTCCGCCAGGCGTTCAATGAGGCGGTCGACATCAAGGCGATCCAGTCGCGGATCATGCGCCTCCAATCGCACCCGACCGGGATGTTGTACGGGCCGGGCGTCAACGGCTACCTGCCGGCCGACGACGTGCGCTGGCCGTATGACCCCGCGCACGCGAAGAAGCTGATGACCGACGCCGGCTATCCGGACGGGTTTAGCGTCACGCTCGATTGCCCAAATGACCGCTACATCAACGATGAGCAGATCTGCGAGGCGGTGACGGCGATGCTCGCGAAAATCGGCGTCCACGTGACACTGAACGCGCAGACGCGCCTCAAATACTTTGCGCAGATCAGCAACCCAAAGTACCAGACGGACTTCTACATGCTGGGTTGGACGCCAAACACCTACGACGCTCACAACTCGTTCTTCAACCTGGCCGGCACACGCAACGGCACCCGCGGGATCTTCAACGACGGCGGCTACTCGAACCCGAAGTTCGACGCGCTGCTCGATCAGATGGTTGTCGAGACGGATAAGGCGAAGCGGCAGGAGGAGATCTCGGCCGCCTCCAAGATCCTGCATGACGATGCGGCTTTCCTGCCGCTACATCAGCAGGTTGTGGTCTGGGGCGTTCGGAAGAATGTGAAGCTCGTCCAACAGCCGGACAACAGCTTCCCGCTCCGGTTCGTTACCGTTTCCCCCTAAACTTTTTCGTGAAATCGCGGTTCTCTTCACGAAGTCATTCCACATGGCTTCGTGGAGAAACCGCGAATGAACCGTAATCCTCGGCTACCAGAAGAGCGTTCCGTCCCCCTCGTTCGTGCGGCTCTGCTGGATATCGCCGCACAGGGCGGCTGAAATGGGCACGACAGCGCCGCACGGCGCGACCCGCCCCACCGACGCGACCCGCTCCGTCGAACCATCCGGGGGGCGGCACCCGCCCATCCTGTCGCTCGCGGCCCGCGCCCCGCTGCACGCGATCCTGCGGAGCGTCATCCAAACCGGCTGTCTTCGCGTCATCTGGCCGGATGGGACCGACACGATTTACGGCGACAAAGGCGTGCCAAGGGCCGGGTTCCGTCTGAACAGCTGGCGCGCCGTCGCGCAGATCGTCGCCAATCCCAGCCTTGCGGTCGGCGAGACGTACATGGACGGCACGATGGAGCCGCTCGACGGCGACATCCACAGCCTGCTCGACCTCCTGATGCTGAACCTCGCCGCCGGCGGCGCGTCGCACCCGGCCCTGCGGTTCAGAAGGCGCGCGCGCGAGACGTTCCGCCGGATCGCGCAGCGGGCGCAAATCACCACCGCGCGCCGCAACGTGGCACACCATTACGACCTCGACGGACGGCTCTATGAGCTTTTCCTCGACAAGGACCGGCAATACTCGTGCGCCTATTTCCCGACCGGCTCTGAGACGCTCGAGGAAGCGCAGGCGGCGAAGAAGCGGCATCTTGCGGCTAAGCTGGCGCTCGATCGGCCGGGCCTTCGCGTCCTCGACATCGGCTCCGGCTGGGGCGGCCTCGCGCTCACGCTCGCAAAAGATTACGGCGCGACGGTCACCGGGATCACGCTGTCGGAGGAGCAGTTGCGGGCCGCCCATGCGCGCGCCCGGGCCGAGGGGCTCAGCGACCGCGTCCAGTTTCTGCTCGCCGATTACCGGACACTTACAGAAAAATTCGATCGTATCGTTTCAGTCGGCATGTTCGAGCATGTCGGCCTGCCGCAATACGGTGACTTCTTTGCCTCCGTTCTCCGCTGCCTGGAGCCGGACGGCGTCGCCGTGCTGCACGCAATCGGCCGGCAGGAAGGCCCGGGCGTCACGTCCGAATGGATCGCGAAATATATCGTCCCCGGCGGCTATTGCCCGGCGCTGAGCGAGGTGATTGCCGCACTCGAGCCAAGCGGTCTGGTCGCGACTGACGTCGAAGTGCTGCGCCAGCACTATGCCGCCACGCTTCGCCACTGGCGAACCCGCTTCGCCGCCAACCGGTCGCGGATCAAGGCGCTGTACGACGAACGGTTCTGCCGGATGTTCGAGTTCTACCTCGCCGGCGCCGAGCTCTCGTTCCAGCGGGACGACGGCATGGTGTTTCAGATCCAGATGATGCGGCGGGGCGCCGAACCGCCCCGCACGCGTGATCCGATCTTCCGCGCCGAAGCGGCCTATTCCGCCGCCGCCGCGTAAGACTCCAGCGGTGCGCAGGTGCAGACGACGTTGCGGTCGCCGTAGACGTTGTCGACCCGCTTAACGGGCGGCCAGTACTTGTCGCCCTGCCCGGCCCCGGCCGGGAATGCGGCGACCTCGCGCGAATAAGCGTGCCGCCACTGCTCGGCCGCAATCTCGGCGGCGGTGTGCGGCGCGTTCTTCAGCGGGTTGTCGGCGCGATCCATCCGGCCGCTCGCGACCGCCTCGATCTCGGCGCGGATCGCGATCATCGCGTCGCAGAAGCGGTCGAGCTCGGCGCGCGGCTCGCTCTCGGTCGGCTCGATCATCAGCGTACCCG
>CAYSTX010000229.1:0-6338 GCA_964434035.1 uncultured Acetobacteraceae bacterium | reverse complement strand
GGCGCGCGGCTCGCTCTCGGTCGGCTCGATCATCAGCGTACCCGCGACCGGCCAGGACATGGTCGGGGCGTGGAAGCCGTAATCCTGCAGGCGCTTGGCGATGTCCTCGACCTGGATGCCGGCCGACGTGGCGTAGAAGCGGCAGTCGATGATGCACTCATGCGCGACCGCGCCACCGGGGCCGGAGTAGAGCACCGCATAATGCGGGCTGAGTCGGGACGCGATGTAGTTGGCCGACAGGATCGCGACCTCGCTCGCGCGGCGGAGGCCATCGGCGCCCATCATCCGCACATAGGCGTAGCTGATCGGCAGGATCGACGCCGACCCGAACGGCGCCGCCGACACCGGGCCATAGCCCGTCGCGGGGCCGGCATCGCCGCGCAGCGGATGGTTCGGCAAATGCGGTGCGAGGTGCGCCGCGACGCCAATCGGCCCGATGCCCGGCCCGCCGCCGCCATGCGGGATGCAGAACGTCTTGTGCAGGTTGAGATGGCACACGTCCGCGCCGATCGCGGCCGGGCTGGTCAGGCCGACCTGCGCATTCATGTTCGCGCCATCCATGTAAACCTGTCCGCCCTGCGCGTGGATGATGTCGCAGATCGCGCGGATCTCGGTCTCAAAGACGCCGTGAGTGCTTGGATATGTAATCATCAGCGCGGCCAGTTCGTCGCCGAAGCGCTCGGCCTTCTGCCGCAGATCGGCGAGATCGACGTTGCCGTCGCGGTCGCAGCCGACGACGACGACGCGCATCCCAGCCATTACCGCGCTTGCGGGATTGGTGCCGTGCGCGCTCGACGGGATGAGGCAGACGTTCCGCCGCCCCTCGCCGCGCGATTCGTGATACGCGCGGATCGCAAGCAGCCCAGCGTATTCGCCCTGTGAGCCCGCGTTCGGTTGCAGGCTGACGGCGGCGAAGCCGGTCACGGCGCAGAGCCACGACTGCAACCGGTCGATCAGCGTGCGATAGCCGGTCGTCTGATCGGCGGGCGCGAACGGATGGATGTTGGCGAAGCCCGGCAGGCTGACCGGCATCATCTCCGCCGCCGCGTTCAGCTTCATCGTGCAGGAGCCGAGCGGGATCATGCCGCGATTGAGCGCGAGGTCGCGGTCCTCAAGTCGCTTGAGGTAGCGGAGCATCCCGTGCTCCGAACGATGCCGGTGAAACACGCCCTGCGGCATGAACGTAGAGTCTCGGAGCAGCGCGTCCGACAGGCTCGGCGCCGCGTCGTCGAGCGGCGCGCCGATGACCGAGGCCAGCGCGATCAGGTCGGCCTCGTCGACCGTTTCGTCACACGCGATACCAACACCGGTCGCGTCGATCCGCCGCAGGTTGAACCCGGCGCCGAGTGCGGCTTCCATCAGCACATCGGCGCGCGTGATCGAGCCAGCCTCGATCGCGATCGTGTCGAAGAACGCGTCGTGACGGATGCCGAGACCCGCGCGCCGTGCCGCGCCCGCGAGCAGCCGCGCCGACAGATTGACCCGGCGCGCGATGCGCACCAACCCCTCCGGCCCGTGCCACGCCGCATAGAACCCGGCGATGACCGCGAGCAACACCTGAGCGGTGCAGATGTTCGACGTCGCGCGCTCGCGGCGGATGTGCTGCTCGCGCGTCTGCAGCGCGAGGCGGAGCGCCGGCTGTCCATCCGCGTCCACGCTGACGCCGACCAACCGGCCGGGCAGCGAGCGCTTGAAGGCGTCGCGGGTCGCGAGGAAGGCGGCGTGCGGGCCGCCGAAGCCCATCGGCACGCCGAAGCGCTGCGCGGAGCCGACGACGACGTCGGCGCCCATTTCGCCCGGCGGCGTCAGCAGCGCGAGCGACAGCGGGTCCGCGCAGACGATGGCGAGTGCCCCCGCCGCATGCGCCGCCGCGATCTCATCGGCGAGCGACCGGACGGCGCCGGTGCTGCCGGGGTATTGCAGGACGACCGCGAAAGGTGCTGCGGCGGTAATCGCCGCGGCGTCGCCGGGCGCGGTCTCGACGATGCGATGGCCGAGCGGCGTCGCGCGTGTTCGAAGCACCGCTTTCGTCTGCGGGTGCAAATCGGCGGCGACCACGATCACGTCGCTCTCGGTCTTGCCGACCGCGTGCGCCATCGTCACCGCCTCGGCTGCCGCCGTCGCCTCATCGAGCAGCGAGGCGTTCGCGATCGGCAGGCCGGTCAGCTCGGTGATCATGGTCTGGAAATTCAGCAGCGCCTCAAGCCGGCCCTGCGCGATCTCCGCCTGATAGGGTGTGTACGCGGTGTACCAGCCGGGATTCTCGAACACGTTCCGCTGGATCACGGGCGGCATATGCGTGCCGTGGTAGCCGAGGCCGATCAGGCTTTTGACCCGCGCGTTGCGGCCAGCGAGGTCGCCGAGTTCCGCGAGCACGGCCGCCTCGTCGATTGGCGGCGGCAGTGCGTCGAGCGCGCTTGTCGGGGTGCAGATGTCGGCCGGGATCGCGCGGGCCATTAGGGCGTCGAGATCGGCCACGCCGACCACGCGCAGCATCGCGTCGATGTCGGCCTCGTCCGGGCCGATGTGCCGGCTGACAAAGGCATCAGTCGCGGCGAGCGCGCGGAGGTCGGCAAGCGCGCTCATCAACCCTGCTCCTCCGCGACGAAGCGGTCATACTCCTCGCGCGTCATCAGCCCGCCGAACGCGTCGCGATCGGTTATTGTCAAACGAAAGAACCAGCCGTCGCCCTCGGCCGCGCCGTTGACCAGCGCGGGGTCGGCGACGATCGCGTCATTGACCGCGACGACCGTGCCGGCGACTGGCGCATAGACGTCGCTCGCCGCCTTGACGCTTTCGACCACGGCGCATGCCTCGTCGATCCCGACCGTCCGTCCGACGTTGGGCAACTCGACGAATACGATGTCGCCCAGCGCTTCCTGTGCGTGCTGGGTAATTCCGACCGTTGCGGTTTCGCCGTCTAGGCTGACCCACTCATGGGCGCGGGAGAAGCGGATTTCGGTCATCGGGCGCGATCCTTTGGAGGAACAGGGGGGGATGGGATTCAGCGGTGAACATGCGAGGGAACGAAAGGCAGCGGCACGACGCGCGCGGGCAGCGCCCGACCGCGAACCATGATCGCAAGTTCGGTGCCGTCGGCGGCGAGGTCGCGGCGGACATAGCCCATGGCGATTGGCACCCCGAGCGTCGGTGACGGGCCGCCGGAAGTGACGGTGCCGGCCGCCGTGCCGTCGGTCGCAACTATCGGCGCGCCGGCCCGCGCGGGCGCCGCGCCGTCGAGCCGCAGGCCCACGCGTATCCGCGCCGCCCCGTTTTCGGCCTGATCGCGGATCGCGACGCCGCCTAGGAAATCCCACGCTGTGCGGCGCCGCTTGCCGATCACCCAGCCAAGCCCGGCCTCGATGGGCGTCGTCAGCTCGTCGATGTCCTGTCCGTAGAGGCAAAGCCCCGCCTCAAGCCGCAAGCTGTCCCGGGCGCCGAGGCCGGCGGGGGCGACCTCAGGCTGCGCGAGCAGGGCGCGGGCCACCGTCTCGGCATGCTCGGCCGCGACGGAAATCTCAAACCCGTCCTCCCCGGTATAACCGGAGCGGGAGACGATCGCGGGGGCGCCGGCGATTTCGGCCTTCGGTGCGACGTCGAGGAACTTCATCGCGTCCGCGCCGGGCCAGAGCCGCGTCAGCGCCGTCGCCGCGAGCGGCCCCTGCAGCGCCAGCAGCGCGCGGGCGTCGTCGAGCAACGGACGGATCGACTCGGGCACATGTTCGGCGATGTGGCGCACGTCGTCGGCCTTGCGGCTCGCGTTCAGGACAAGGAACCATTTCTGCTCGTCGAGTCGCGCGACCATCAGGTCGTCGAGGATGCCGCCGGCCTCGTTCGTCAGCAGCGTGTAGCGCTGGCGGCCGGGGCGAATACCCACGATGTCGCCGGGCACGAGTCGCTCCAGCGCGGGCACGACATCCGCCCCGCGCATCATCGCCTGTCCCATATGCGACACGTCGAACAGCGCGGCGGCCGTCCGCGCCTGCCGGTGCTCGGCGAGTACGCCGGCTGGGTACTGCACGGGGAGCTGATACCCCGCGAAGGTCACCATGCGGCCGCCGAGCGCGCGATGCAGCTGATCGAGCGGCGTCAGCCGGGGTGCTTCGGCATCATCGGGCGGGTTGGGTAGGATCGGCTCGTCTGGCATGGACGGTGGAGGCTCCGCACAGGGTCGCCCGCCGGCGAGATCGCCCACGGGATCGACCCCCCTCTGTCGCGGAACCTGAGAGATTCGGCACGGGCGTTGTCTCGCCGCGCCTTACTCCGTCGGTGCAGCCCGGCCGCCGCGCACGCGACGATCAGGCCAGCTTTCCAGAGGTCCCTGTCCCGGCGCGGTCCCCTTTGCCTGAGCGTTTCCGGGGGCCGGTTGCGCCTTCGGCGACGTGGGGCAAGCGCCCACGCTCTCTCCCGCGCCGGTATGCTTGGGACGGTTTGACACTGACTGAAAGTGCCACCGCTTTCAAGCGGCGTCGCGCCTTCGGCGGAGCTTCAGCGGGGGCCGCGCTTCCGGTTCGCGGCCAGCTCGTCCGGCGTTAGCTGAAACCCGACATAGACGGAATAATCCGGCCCGCTCAGCTTCGGCCCGACGGGGAGCGTCAGGTTTACATCGTTGCTGACGAGCTGCAGGCTGTCCGTGTTCGACGGGAACTGGGCCTCGAGCCGGAAGATCGCCTTATCCAGCACCTCACCGTTTCGGACAACCGCGACGAACATCGGCGCCATCGCGTCCCGCCCCCGCGCCGCCGGACCACGCGTCAACGAGATGCCGGCCCTGATCGTCGTGTTCAATTGCCCGTCGTCACCACGTGCGCATTGACCTTGCACGCCTGTGATCCTGCCATCCAGCACCATATCGGTAAGATCGTGGCTGCTTGCCGTCCGGTAACGGGTTAGGTCGGCGGCGTCGGCCAGAATCTGAGCCCTGGGGCAGCGGGGCGCGAAAGAGGTCTGGACGTCTTTTGGCGACGAGCAGGCGGCCAATGCGGCCGTCGTCAGCAACACGGCGCAGGTGGGAAGGACGGGCGGGCGTGGCGGCATCAAGAACTCCGTCGGGCGGGGACGCGTCAGGCGCGCCACATGGTGTGCGTGAAAACGCCGAGCGTCACAACCGAGCAGGTTCCCGCTCGCCGGCCCCGCGCTTGACGGCAATGCCGAAAACGCCGATGCGCCATGGAATGCTGATGGTCGGAGACACGATGGACCACACCAAGCCCACGATGCGCATCCTGCTCGCCGGTCCGCGCGGGTTCTGCGCCGGCGTCGACCGCGCGATCCGAGTCGTCGAAGAGGCGATCCGTCGGCACGGCGCGCCCGTCTATGTCCGCCACGAGATCGTCCACAATCGCACCGTGGTCGAGATGCTGGAAACGCGCGGCGCCATTTTCGTCGAAGACCTGAACGAGGTGCCGCAGGACGCGCCGGTCGTCTTCTCGGCGCATGGCGTGCCGAAATCCGTCCCGGCCGAGGCCGAGCGGCGGAATCTCACCTATCTCGACGCGACCTGCCCGCTGGTCAGCAAGGTGCACCGGGAGGCCGAGCGGCACTATGCCGACGGCGGGCCGGATCAGCGGCACATACTGATGATCGGCCATGCCGGCCATCCGGAGGTTGAGGGTACCATGGGGCAACTGCCGCCCGGCGCGATGACGCTGGTGCAGGACGCCGATGAGGCCCGCGCGATCATGCCGGAAGACTCGTCGCGCCTCGCCTTCATCACCCAGACAACGCTGTCGGTCGATGACACGGCGGAGATCGTCGAGATCCTCCGCACGCGGTTTCCGGAGATCGAGGGGCCGAAGCGGGAAGACATCTGCTATGCGACGACGAACCGGCAGGCGGCGGTCAAGGCGATCGCGCCGGAAAGCGACCTCGTCATCGTCATCGGCAGCCCGAACAGCAGCAATTCGCTCCGTCTGCGCGAAGTAGCGGAACGCTCCGGCGCGCCGCGCGCGATCCTACTGCCGCAGGCGGCCGGGCTCGACTGGTCCGTGCTCGACGGCGTCCGCACGCTCGGTATCACGGCCGGCGCCTCCGCGCCCGAGTTGCTGGTGGACGAGCTGCTGGAATGCCTCGCCGGTCGCTATGCGCTCGCGATCGAGGAGCGGCGGGTGACGGAAGAGGACGTGGTCTTCAAGCTGCCGGCGCCGCTCTCCTGAGACACGGCACGTGGCGGTCTATACCGAGGTCTCCGACGAAGCGGTGACCGCTTTCCTCGCCGATTACGACATCGGCGGTCTGGTCGCCTTCCGCGGCATCGCGGAGGGGGTCGAGAACAGCAATTTCTCGCTCCGCACCACGGGTGGCGACTTCATCCTGACGCTCTATGAGAAGCGGGTCGA
>CAYSTX010000228.1:5995-6353 GCA_964434035.1 uncultured Acetobacteraceae bacterium | reverse complement strand
GCTTTCCTCGACCAAGACCTCGTCCGTCGGCGACGCTTCGAGGCCGCCCGCGACGATCGCTTCAAACTCCTCGCGGTTGTAAGCAATGCCGCCGCCGGTGCCGCCGAGCGTGAAGGACGGGCGGATGACCGCCGGCAGGCCGACGCTGGCGAGCGCGGCCCGCGCCTCGTCCATCGTATGCGCAATCGCGCTGCGTGGGCTTTCGATGCCGATCGCAGCCATAGCGTCGCGGAACTTCAGCCGGTCCTCCGCACGGTCGATGACCTCGGCGCGCGCCCCGATCAGCTCGACGCCATGCCGCGCGAGCGCGCCGGATGCTGCGAGTTTCATCGCCGTGTTCAGCGCCGTCTGTCCGCCC
>CAYSTX010000228.1:3648-5985 GCA_964434035.1 uncultured Acetobacteraceae bacterium | reverse complement strand
GGGCGCTCCTTGGCGATGATCTTTTCGACGATCTCCGGCGTGATCGGCTCGACATAGGTCGCGTCTGCCAGATCCGGGTCGGTCATGATCGTCGCCGGGTTCGAATTGACGAGGATCACGCGGTACCCTTCGGCCCGCAGAGCCTTACACGCCTGCGCTCCGGAATAGTCGAACTCGCACGCCTGCCCGATAACGATCGGGCCGGCGCCGATGATGAGAATGCTTTTGATGTCGGTGCGGCGGGGCATGGCGGTTCCTGTCAGTCTCTTCCGTCGTACGCGGTCGGTGCGGACCAGTTCGGCATCGTGCGGCGGAGGTATTCGTCAAAGAGCGGCACGGTGAATGCGGTTTCGCCGTACGACGGCGCGTAGATCATGCCCTTCTCGATGAGCTTGCCGCGCCGCGGCCCGACCTCGCCGGTGCGGCGGCCCAGAACCTGCGCGATGTCGCCGGATTTGTGCGGGCCGGGACCGAGTTCCGCCATCGCGCGCAGATAGTCGCGTTCGGCGGGTGTCGACCGCTCGAGACGGGTGCGAAAGAAACTACGGTCAAGGGCTTCGATCACGCCGGGATCGGCGGTGGCGACGTCGGCCGCCGTGATCATCGGACCATCGGCTTCGTTCCAGGTGTGGTATCCCCATTCCTGCAGAAAATAAGGATAGCCGCGCGACCGATCGACAATCGCGGTCAACGCGTCACGGGTGAATTCGCCGCCCGCCTGCCGCGCCGGGAGATCGAGCGCGGCCATCGCCTCTTCGCGGTCGAGCGGGCCGAGTTCCGGAAAATCGAACATTCGCTCGGCGTAGGATTTCGAGTTGCCCATCTGCGCGATGATCTGCGGCAGACCCGCGCCAAAGCAGATGATCGGCAAGTTGTTCTGCGCCACACGGTGCAGTGCCGTAATCAGCGCACTGAGATCGCTTTCGGTCAGGTACTGCATCTCGTCGATGAAGATCGCGATCGCGGTGCCGCGTGCGGCCGCAGCTTTGCCCATCGCGACAAACAGCGGTGGCAGATCGTCCGTCAACACGCCGCTATCAGCGGTCCCCGTTTCGGGCGCGATGTCCAGCCCGAACTCGAACTCGCCCTGCTTGAACTTGATGCCGGAGACGAAGCTCCGAAGCACGCCCAGCGCCCGCTTGACCGTCGTGTGAACCGCGCCGGCGCGGTCGAGGTCGAGGATGATCCGCCGCAATTCCGGCACCAGCAGCGCCGCCAGCGGTTTGCCTTCGACAGCCTCGATGAAGCTCGTCGCGCAGCCGATTTCCTCAGCGACATCGTAGAGGCGGCGGAGCAGCACCGTCTTGCCGACTCCGCGCAGTCCGACCGCGACGACGGCCTTGGCGTGGTTGCCGATCTTTGTCCGCTTCAGCGCCGTGATCGCCTCGCCGAGCACGGCCGACCGGCCGCGCAGCTCACGCGGCTGGACACCGGCGCCCGCCATGAAGGGGTTTCGCAACTCGTCCATGGACCGAGTTTACCGGCTTTTATCGGCGCGGCGGTAAAACTCGGTAAACTCGATCAACCCGCGCCATCCATCATGGCGACAAACCGCCCGAACAGGTGGGTGCTGTCGCTCGGGCCCGGGCTTGCCTCGGGATGATATTGAACGCTGAAGGCGCGGCGGTCGGGGCAGGCGAGCCCCTCGTTGCTGCCGTCGAACAGGCTGACATGCGTCGGCCTCACGCTGGGCGGCAGGCTCTCGGGATCGACCGCGAAGCCGTGGTTCTGGCTGGTGATCTCGACCCGGCCGGTCGCCAATTCCTTGACCGGCTGGTTGGCGCCCCGATGGCCCCTATCGAGCTTGTAAGTGCGGCCGCCGAGGGCGAGCGCGAGCAGCTGGTGGCCAAGACAGATGCCGAACAGCGGCACCCCGGCGTCGAGCACGCCGCGGATCGCCGGCACCGCATAGACGCCGGTCGCCGCCGGGTCGCCTGGGCCGTTCGACAGGAACACGCCGTCCGGCTTGTGGCGCAGGATGTCTTCGGCAGTCGCCGTCGCCGGGACCACCGTCACGCGACAGCCATAACCGGCGAGGCTGCGGAGGATGTTGCGCTTGGCGCCGTAATCGACCGCGACGACATGGTGGCGCGGCGCCGTCTGGCGGCCGGTGCCGGCGGGCCAGGCCCAGCGCGTTTCATCCCACGTATAGGTCTGCGTACAGGAGACTGCGCGCGCCAAGTCCATCCCCTCAAGGCCCGGCCACGCGGCCGCCTCGGCAGTGAGCGCGGCCAGGTCGAACTTGCCGTCGGCCGGGTAGGACAGCACACCGGTCGGCGGCAGCCCGTCGCGGATGCGGACCGTCAGCGCCCGCGTATCGACGCCCGCGATCCCGGC
>CAYSTX010000228.1:0-3548 GCA_964434035.1 uncultured Acetobacteraceae bacterium | reverse complement strand
CGCCGGACAGCGCGGCAAAGGTGACGTGGCCAGTTCCGATCAGGACCGGCCAGTGGCGGGACGGGATCGCGCCCGATTGCCGCCATTTGCGCACCGCCTCGGTGCCAACACCGGTCAGGCGCGCGACCGCATCGACGCCGCCGAGCCGCTCAAGAAGGGGTTCGATCTGCATGGCGCCGGGTATATGGGAAGAAATTTCCGGCCGGAACCCCCTACGTGACTGGCCGGAAAAATTCTCCGCTCGACCGCGCCCTCAACCCGGCGCGACTTCGTATCCCTCCGCCTCGATTGCCGCGCGGACCGCCGCCGGGTCGGGGGCGCCACCGACCGTCACGGCGCCGCGGTCGAGATCCACTTGCACCTCGCCCGCCGACGGCACGGCCCGCACCGCCCGAGTGACCGCCGCGACGCAATGCCCGCAGGTCATTCCGGTTACCTTCAATTGAAGCATGTCATTCTCCGCTCGTCGATGAAGCAGCCATGAGGTGGATGCTTCCCGGATTGGAAGGTCAACAGGCCGCCGGCGAATTTCGGCCGCTTGACCTTCCAATCGTTGGAAACCCCATGTGCGGTGTCCGATATAGAGGACAGACGATCATGGACACGCTCATCAGCACGCACGCGGTTGACACGGCCGGCGCCACCGAACGCGACCTTCGTATCGAGGGGATGACCTGCGCGTCTTGCGCGGGACGGGTCGAGCGGGCGCTGCGGCGGGTGCCGGGCGTCATCGACGCGTCGGTCAACCTCGCGATCGAACAGGCGCGCGTCACCACCGTCGCGGGTCGCCCGGACGCGGACCGTCTGGTCGAGGCTGTGCAGGACGCGGGCTATGGCGCCGCACTGATCGAAGACGCAACCGTCGATGACGCCGCCCCGCAGGCCGCGCGCAGCCGGCGCGAGCTGATCCACGTGATCGTGGCGGCACTCCTGTCGGCCCCGCTGTTGATCAGCATGGCCGGCGAGGCCGCCGGATTGCCCTGGATGATCCCCGGCTGGGTGCAGTTGGCGCTCGCAACCCCCGTCCAGGTTTGGCTCGGCTGGCGGTTCTATATCGCCGGGTTCAAGGCGGTTCGGGCCGGCGCGGGGAACATGGACCTGCTGGTCGCGATCGGCACCAGCGCCGCGTTCGGGCTCAGCCTCTATGAGCTGCTCGCCGCCCGTCCGGGACATCATCCGGCACTTTATTTCGACAGTTCCGCCCTGATCATCACCTTCGTCCTGCTCGGCAAATGGCTCGAGGGGCGGGCAAAGGGCCACACGGCGGCGGCGCTGCGGGGGCTGATGGCGCTCCGGCCGGATACGGCGCGGAGGCTGCGCGGCGACACCGAAACCGACGTGCCGCTGGCGCAGGTGCGGGTCGGCGACCTCGTCGTCGTTCGCCCCGGCGAGCGGATTCCCGTGGACGGGCGGGTGACCGACGGGAGTGGCAGCGTCGATGAGTCGATGCTGACCGGCGAAAGCCTGCCGGTCGACAAAGTGGCCGGTGCGGCCGTCACCGGCGGCGCGATCAACCTCGACGGGCGGTTGGTCATCGAGACGACCGCGATCGGCGCGGAAACCACGCTCGCCCGCATCGTCCGGCTGGTCGAGGGCGCGCAGGCGTCGAAGGCGCCGATCCAGCGGACGGTTGACCGGGTCGCCGCGATCTTCGTGCCGGTCGTGCTTGGCATCGCGCTGCTGACGTTCATCGGCATCTGGGCCGCGACCGGACAGGTCACGCCCGCGATCCTCAATGCGGTTGCAGTGATGGTGATCGCCTGCCCCTGCGCGCTCGGGCTTGCGACGCCGACCTCGATCATGGTCGGGACGGGTGCGGCCGCGCGGCACGGGATCCTCATCAGCGACGCGGTCGCGCTCGAGCGGGCGCACGCGGCCACAATCGTTGCGTTCGACAAGACCGGCACGCTGACGGAGGGCCGCCCGGCGGTGACGGACATCGCGCCGGCCGAGGGCGTCGACGCCGCGACGGTGCTGCGCCTCGCTCTCGCGCTTGGCGCTGGCAGCGAGCATCCGCTGGCCGCGGCCGTGCGCCGGCGCGCGGAGGCGGAGCACGTCACAGCCCCGCCCGCCACCGGCTTCCGCGCGCTCGCCGGTCGCGGCGTCGCGGGTGACGTGGAGGGGCGGCTGGTATGGTTCGGCAACCAGCGCCTGATGACCGAGAACGGCATCGCGACGGACGCACTGGCCGCGCGCGCCGAAGCGCTGGAGGCGGACGGGCGCAGCGTTTCGTGGCTCGGCGAACCCGGCCGTGTGCTCGGCCTGATCGCGTTCGGCGACAAGGTGAAGCCGGGTGCGGCGGAAGCGGTCGCGGCGCTCCGCCAGCACGTGCGGGTCGTGCTGCTGACCGGCGACGGAAAGGGCGCGGCGGCGGCCGCAGCGGCTTCGCTCGGGATCGACGATTGGCGGGCCGAGTTGCTGCCGGACGGCAAGGCGGCGGCGGTCGCGGCGCTTCGTGAGGGCGGCAACGTGGTCGCCATGGTCGGCGACGGGATCAACGACGCGCCGGCATTGGCAGCCGCCGATATCGGCATCGCCATGGCGACCGGCACCGACGTCGCGATGCACACGGCCGGCATCACGCTAATGCGGGGCGATCCGGCGCTGGTTACGGGCGCGCTCGAGATCTCGCGCCGGACCTACACCAAGATCCGGCAGGGTCTGTTCTGGGCCTTCGCCTACAACGTCATCGGTATCCCGCTCGCCGCGTTCGGCCTGTTGAGCCCGGTCGTCGCGGGCGCGGCGATGGCGCTCAGCAGCGTGAGCGTCGTCACCAACGCGCTGCTGCTGCGCGGCTGGGCGCCGCCGACATCGAGGAGCAGGCGATGAACATTGGACAGGCGGCGGGCGCGTCCGGCGTCTCGGCCAAGCTGATCCGCTATTACGAGTCGATCGGCCTCATCCACGCCGCCGACCGCACGCCGTCCGGCTACCGGATCTATACGGAGACGGACGTCAACACGCTCCGCTTCATCCACCGGGCGCGCGCCTTCGGCTTCCCGATCGAGCGGATTCGCCGCCTCGTCGGGCTGTGGCAGGGGCACCAGCCTAGTCGGTTGGTCAAGGCTGTCGCCCTCGAACACGTCGCCGACCTCGACCGCAAGATCGCGGAGCTGACCGCCATGCGGACGGCGCTGCGAGATCTGGCGGCGTCGTGCCACGGGGACCATCGGCCGGACTGCCCGATCCTGCGCGACCTCGCCGGTGACGAGGCCGCCTCAACAGCGGCCACGAATAGGCCTATGACGGAGGAAGCGACGGTTTAGAGGGCAGGCTGATGGCGGATACGCGCGCGCAGGTGATGGACGGGCTGAAGCTCGCAATGAAGGCCGGGGACACGGCGCGCACATCCACGCTGCGGATGATCCTGGCCCGAATCAAGGACGCCGACATCGCGGCCCGGCCGCGCGGCGTCGAAAAGGTGACGGACGAGGAGATCGGCGGGCTGCTGCGCTCAATGGTCAAATCCCGCCGCGAATCGATCGCGCTCTATGAGCAGGGCAACCGCCCCGACCTCGTCGCGAAAGAATCCGCCGAGATCGCCGTGA
>CAYSTX010000227.1:0-6372 GCA_964434035.1 uncultured Acetobacteraceae bacterium | reverse complement strand
CGCTGTGGTCGGTTTTATTGTGCAGGGCTATTCGGTATGGAAGCTCCGAAGCGCCCTTCGTCTTGGGCGACTATGGCCATTTTTGCTCGGCGCTCTTGTGGGTGTCCCGATTGGGGTCGAACTATTGCGCTGGACCGATCCGCATCACGTGCGTCAAACGGTCGGCGTCCTTTTGATCGCTTTTTTCTTTTACAGTATGCAGGGTCTTAAACCTCGCGCCGCAGCCACCGGCGGACGATTTTTTGACGCTTGGATAGGAGTGCTTGGCGGAATCATCGGCGGACTCACCGGCCTCGCCGGTATCGTTCCGACAGCGTGGTGCACGCTTCGGGGCTGGCCTAAGGACGAGCAGCGCGCCGTCTTTCAGCCGGTCGGCGTCACGATTTTTCTCGTTACGGTCGCTTGGCTGGGCGGCAGCGGATCCATCGCACCTCAGACGGCATGGCTTGTCATTCTGGGCTTGCCGGCGATTCTGCTTGGCGTCTGGGTAGGAATGCGGGTGTACGGGCGGTTGAACGAGGCGTGGTTTCGCAAGATCGTGCTCGCGTTGCTTGGCGCTTCGGGTGTCGCGCTGCTTGCGCCGTAATACCTTGCAGGGCGCTCTCCGTAATCTTCAGCGCGCTTGTCAACCGACGCGCTGCTGCTAAGATAGCGGTCACGGGGACATTGCAGACTCCCCGTCAGACGGCCGCATCGGGTCGTCCAAGCTCTGCGCAGCCTCGATCCGGACGCTTCGTCCAAGAGGAGTGCGCGCGCATGGACGACCCAAAGTCTTTCTGGAGCCCTGATTCGGTCCGCACTGCAGAAATTCGCCGCGCCGGCGCCGGTTGCGCCGAACACCGCCGCGACCCGACCGTTTCCGTCAGGCCCGTCGCAGACGCCCGGCCTCCCCAGGCTGCGATCCCACGTACATCACCACGCACGACTGCGGCGCGGGTCGGTCCCGAACGGCGAGCGAAGCGCTCGGCCACGACGTCCGACACAGCGGCAAGATGTGCATGGCCCGTACAGATCGTCGACTTCCATAACCACTTCGTCGGCCCGTCGTTACCGCTCACCACGCTCGCCCGCCTTCCCCAGCCGCAGCGGTCCTTCTGGGAAGGCGTCAACCGCCAGCTGAGCGACCGCGCAGCGCTACTGTCATCGATCGAGAGCAGCGGCATCGACGCTCGGGTCATCAGCACGCCGATCGAGTTCATCGCCGATGCGGATGGCAGCGTCGCGTCCGATGTCATTCAGCGCATCAACGATGCGCTAGCCGAGCTCGTGGCCCAGCACCCGCGCAGGCTCTACGGGCTCGCGACGATCGACGTCTATAGCGGCGATGCGGGAGCGATGGAGCTGACACGTGCGGTCAAGGATCTCGGGCTGCGCGGCGTGTTCGTCGAGAGCGCCAAAGGCAACCTCATGCCCGGCGCGTCCGAGGCGAGGCCGACCTTCGCCGCTGCCGCGGCCCTGGGTGTGCCAGTGTTCTTGCATCCTATCGAGGACCCTCAGCTTTACGAACGCTTCAAGCCCTACGGCCGCCTCGGGGTGCGGCTGACGCGCGGGACGATAAACGCCGCGGCGATCTTCGCCATGCTGGACAGCGGAATATTCGAAGATCTGCCCGATCTCCGCGTGGTCGTCACAGCGCTGGCGCTCGGCGGCCTATTACTCGCGGGCAGCGTCGGCGATGGATGGCGATTGCGCAAAGACACGCCGGCCGAGCATCGGCGCCACGTCTACGCCGATACGACGGGATTGCATCCGGCGGTGATGCGCACGGCAGTCGATCTCCTCGGCGCCGATCACGTTCTGTTTGGCTCCGACTGGCCAATCGTGAGCGAGCCGGCTGTCGCAGAGCGGATGTGCTCGATATTTGCATCTTGTGGCTTCGACGCAGCCGAGACCCAGCTGATCGCCGGCGCCAACGCCCTCCGGCTCATGGGAGTAAGCGTGCCATGACCAGACAGACGCCGCCGAAGGTCGCGAAGCCGCACGGTCCGCTGCGGCACATCGGATATGTCGCGCTTCCGCCGCATCGCGGCAAAGGCGGGTTCGACCATGCCGCTGTCCATGCCGCGAGCGGGCACGTCTATGTTGCTCACACCGCGAACGACGCCGTCGACGTGTTCGACCCGGCTGCCGGACGCTTTCTCTTCGCGGTCCCAAACCTGCCGGGTGTTGCCGGCGTGCTGGTCAGCGACGAGGCGCAGCTGATCATCGCATCGGCGCGAGCCGAAAACACCATCGCTATTTTCGCGCCCGGCCCCGAGCGGCTGGTGCGCAAGATCGCCGTCGGGCTACGTCCCAATGGCCTCGCATACGATGCGAAGCGAACGCTTGTCCTAACCGCTAACGTCGGCGATCCGGCGGTTCCGGGCTCATGCACGCTGTCCATGGTCGATCTCCACGCCGGCTCGATCGCAACCGAGATTCCGGTCGCGGGCCGGACCCGATGGGCGCTCTACGAGCGCGACGCGGAGGCGTTCTACGTCAATATTGCCGATCCGCCACAGATCGTGGTCGTGGACGCGCACGATCCCACCCGTATTGCCCGGATCTTCGACATTCCAGCGGCCGGGCCGCATGGCCTCGACCTTGATCCGGCAACGCATCGGCTCTTCTGCGCCTGCGATGCCAAGACGTTGGTCACCGTCGACGCGCGATCCGGGAGAGTTCTCGACCAGCAGGCGCTCAGCGGCGTGCCGGATGTGGTCTTCTTCAATCGCCAGCGCCGGCAGCTCTGTGTGGCGGTGGGCGAACCCGGCGTCATCGATGTGTTCGACACGACAACAATGGGCCGGATCGGCACGGTCGTGACGGAACCCGGCGCGCATACGACCGCACTATCGCCCGCAGGTGATCGCCTGTACGCGTTCCTGCCCGCGACACACCGCGCCGCTGTCTACCAAATCGCCTGACCTTTCACCTCGCACGGAAGGAGAGCACCATGAAATGGGTCACCCGCGAAAAAGCCCGCGTCGACCGCATCGCCTGCCCGTGGCTGATCACCCGCTTCATCGACCGCCAGCCCGAGTTCCTGTTCGTGCCGGCGGATCAGGTGATGACGGTTGCCGAGCGCGAACGGGCGACCCCTTACGATGTGCCGAACGTCGAGCTCGGACATCACGGCAATCACTGCTCGTTCGACGCGTTCCTGTTCAAATACAAGCTGGCCGACCCGGCGCTGCAGCGGCTGGCACTGATCGTACGCGGCGCCGACACCTCGCAACGCGACCTGACGCCGGAATCCGCCGGCCTGTATGCTTATGCAACCGGGTTCCAGGCCACGAGCAAGGATGATTTCGAGAACATGGCGCGCCAGTTCCCGGCCTACGACGCGCTCTACGCGTACTGCAAAGCCGTCGGACAAGGTTAGGCAACGGCAAAAAAGGGGGAACGCCGCGTCGCGCCGCCGCGGCGGTACCCCCTCGTCTGCCCGGCCGGCGGCGAGCGCCGAGCTCTCGTCCGGGAGACAATTCTTTCAGCAGATGTTTCGGCTTAATATCATCTGCTCTTAAGATAGATCGAGGTCCGGCGCGATGACCCTCGAGCAGCTCCGCATCTTCGTTGCCGTTGCCGAGCGGCAGCACGTGACGCAGGCCGCGCAGGCGCTGAACCTTGCGCAATCCGCGGCCAGCCACGCGATCGCGTCGCTGGAAGAGCAGTTCGACGCGAAACTCTTCAATCGGGTCGGGCGCCGCATCGAGCTGACCGAAGCCGGTCAGGTGTTTCTCGCCGAGGCGCGCGCCGTGCTGGCCCGCGCCGCCGCAGCCGAGCTTGCGCTCTGCGAGTTCACCGGCTTGAAGCGCGGCACGTTGTCCGTGCAGGCCAGCCAGACGATCGCGAGCTACTGGCTTCCCCGCCATCTCGTCGCCTTCCGCCAGTCCCATCCTCATATTGAGATCCGCCTCGCGATCGGCAACACGGCCCAGGTCGCCGCAGCGGTCGAGAGCGGCACCGCGGAGCTCGGTTTCGTTGAGGGCGCGGTCGAGAACGAGCACTTCGACAGCACGCCGGTGGCGCACGA
This sequence comes from uncultured Acetobacteraceae bacterium, assembly GCA_964434035.1. GTDB lineage: Bacteria > Pseudomonadota > Alphaproteobacteria > Acetobacterales > Acetobacteraceae > CAYSTX01. Next base: position 2,357 of record CAYSTX010000227.1, on the reverse strand, counting down.
CCAGCTCGTAATCGTGGTCGGGCCGGGGCATCCTTGGGCGAAACGCGCCCAACTGACGCCGAGCGAGTTGAAGGACGGCGAATGGGTGTTGCGCGAGCCCGGTTCGGGCACCCGATCGGTGTTCGAGGATTGCCTCGCGCATCTGGGCATCGATCCCGGAAGGCTGCGCATCGCATTGGAGCTGCCCTCGAATGAGGCGGTGCGCGCAGCTGTCGAAGCCGGTCTTGGCGCAACCGCCATCTCCGCCTCCGTCGCAGCGCCGAGCATCGAGGCCGGACTGCTGGAACAGGTAGCGTTCCAGCTTCCCGAACGCGAATTCCACGTGCTGCGCCATCGGGATCGCTATCGAAGCCGGGTCGCCGATGCGCTCCTAACCCTGATTGGGCAAGCGGCGGCAAAACGCGTCCGCACACGGTGAGCTGACAGCCGTTTCGTCGAGCCATCCATCTTCGGGCGCGATCAGGATGATCGATTCAATGCGTTGGATCGATCGTCCGATCGGCGCCAGATTTTCCTGCGAACAAGCAAGATTTTCGTTCAACGCTTTCGCGGGAGAACTATCATGACACGGAAAGCGGGAAGCATCAGTGGTACCACTGCGCTGATCGCAGACGGTCGTTGGATGGCAACCGCGGTTTCAATTGTCGCTGTGGCGACGATGGGCCTGCTCATCATCGGGCCGACAGCCGCGCATGCGGCTGATGCGCACCGCGCCTGCGCGGTCGTGCTCGGGCTTGATCCATCGCAAGCGCCGTACCACGAGTGCATCGCGAAGGTGGAGCGCCATGTGCGCGTCGCCGAGCCGCCCGCGCCGACGGTCACGACGCGAACCAACGAACAACAGGCTGCCCTCGCCTGTGCCGATGGCGGCCTGGAGCCGGGCAGCCTCGCCGCCGCGCGGTGCATCGCCGATCTCAATCAATCCCTCTCGAATGAGGGGCAGATCTATCGCTAGTGCGATTCACGATCCACGCTCATGGCGAGGTGCGTCATGTTCCACCACAAAGCAGGTCCCGCAACGTTCGTCCATACCGGTCCGAGGATGCCAGGGCCTAGCCGGCGCTCGTTCCTCGGCCATGCCGGCGCCGCGGTCCTGAGCCTTGCGGCCACCCCGGCTTGGGCGGACAGCATCGTCAAGCTGCCGCTCCCCGGCGGTCCACAAGACCGGACCCTGACGACGGACTTCCCGCAAAAGGGGCCCATGATCCTGCAGCGCACACGGCCGCCGCTCCTGGAGACACCATTCGAGGTATTCGATCGCGGCCTCTTCACGCCCAACGACCAGTTCTTCGTGCGCTGGCACTGGGCGGTCATCCCGGGCGACGTCGACGTGTCGACGTTCCGGCTGACCGTGCACGGACACGTCAACCAGACGTCATCACTGTCGCTCGCCGAGGTGTTGGCCATGCCGCGCGTCGAGCTACCGGCCGTCAATCAATGCTCCGGCAATTCCCGCGGGCTGTTCCAGCCGCGCGTGGCGGGGGGCCAATGGGCGCACGGTGCCATGGGCAACGCCCGATGGACGGGCGTCCGCCTCAAGGACGTGCTCGATCGCGCCGGCGTGAAGGCCGGAGCAGTTGCAGTCCGCTTCAACGGTCTCGACGAGCCAGTCGTGGATGGGGCGCCCGACTTCATGAAGTCGCTCGAGATCGACCACGCGCGCGACGGCGAGGTGATGATCGCGTTCGCGATGAACGGCGAACAGCTACCGCTCGTGAACGGCTTCCCGCTGCGGCTGATCGTGCCCGGCTGGTATTCGACCTACTGGGTCAAGATGCTGAGCGACATCGAGGTGTTGAGCTCAGCCGACCAGAATTACTGGACGGCGACGGCCTATCGCATCCCCGATACGCCGCACGCCAGCGTAACGCCGAGCGAGACCGGCTACAAGACCGTGCCCATCAACCGCATGGTGCCGCGCTCGTTCATCACCAATATCACCGCCGGTGCGGTGCTGCACGCCGGAGCGCCGACCCTGGCACGCGGCATCGCGTTCGGCGGCGACGGCGGGGTCGCCAAGGTCGATTTCTCCGCGGACGGCGGCAAGAGCTGGCAGGCGGCCAAGCTCGGCGCCGACGCCGGCAAGTACAGCTTCCGCAACTGGGAGGCGACGTTCGTGCTGGCGGATCGCGGCCCTCACCCGCTGATGGTCCGCTGCACCAATAGCGCCGGCATCGCGCAGCCGGACCGCCCGAACTGGAATCCAGCCGGCTTCATGCGCAACGTCATCGAGACGACCCCCGTGACCGCCACCTGAAGGAGCACGCGCTATGAAGACACACGTCATCGCGGCCGGGCTGCTCATCGGCGCGGGGGCCATATCCCCACTCCTGGCGCGCGCCGCCGAGGGCATTCAC
>CAYSTX010000226.1:0-6384 GCA_964434035.1 uncultured Acetobacteraceae bacterium | reverse complement strand
CCGGGATCGGTGACCGCGACGAACCGGCTGGGTGCCGCGTCGCCGACCGCCGCCCGGACACGCTCCAGGAAGTACGCCATAAAAATATTCGGCTCGAGTGTGCTGCCCGATTTCGACGACACGATGACCAGCGTGCGGGCAAGATCGACCGACTTCTCGACCGCGCGGATCTGTGCCGGGTCGGTGCTGTCGAGCATCGCGAAACGCCGCATGCCAGGCTTCCCGCCAAGCGTCCGCGCCAGCACCTCCGGCCCGAGGCTCGATCCGCCCATGCCGAGCAGCAGCACGTCGGTCAGCCCGGCCGATTTGATCGTCTTTTCCAGCGCCGCGACCCAGGCGAGGTCGGCCGCCTCGGCCTCGACCACGCGCATCCAGCCGGTCCACTTCGCCTCGTCCTTGTTGGTCCAGACGGTCGCGTCGCCACGCCAGACGCGGCGGATCAGGCCGTCATGCCGCCAACGTTCGGTCGCGTCCGCAACGGCCTTCTTCAGTGCCGGGTCGGGCAGAGCGATCGTCTGCGGCATCGCGGCCGGGCCGCCCAGCGTGTGCACGCGGCGATGCGCGACGGTGCCGAGCAGGCTGTCGAACGAGTCGGCGAATAGCTGTACGCCGTCGGCGACCAGCTCGGTCGTCATGTCGCGCATTGAAATGCCCGCTGCCTCCAGCGCCGCCATCGTCGCCTCGGCACCCGGGATGTCGTGCTCGACAGTGTCGGCGACCGGCTTTCCGTGGTCGCGGAACGCGTCCATCGTCGCGGGCGGCATCGTGTTGACGGTGTCGCGGCCGATCAGATTGTCGACGTAGAGCGTGTCGGGATAGGCCGGGTTCTTCGTGCTGGTGGACGCCCACAGGAGCCGCTGCGTCTTAGCCCCACGCGCGGCCAGCGCCTCCCAGCGCGGGCCAGCGAACAGCTTCTTGTATCGCTGGTAAGCAATCTTCGCGTTGGCGATCGCGACCTTGCCGCGCAGCGCGTTGAGCTTGTCCGCGTTGCCGCCGGCCTTGATCGCGGCGTCGATCCGCTTGTCGAGCAGGCTGTCGATGCGGCTGACGAAGAAGCTCGCGACGGAGGCGACGCGGTCAACCTTGCCGCCCGCCTTCACGAGATCTTCGAGGCCCGAGATATATGCCTCGACCACCGCCTCATACGCCTCGACCGCGAACAGCAGCGTGACGTTGATGTTGATGCCGCGCCCGATGCTTTGGCGGATCGCCGGGATGCCTTCTGGCGTCGCCGGGATCTTGACCATGAGGTTCGGCTTGGCAACGGTCTCCCACAGCCGCTTCGCCTCGGCCGCCGTCGCTTGCGTGTCGCGGGCGAGATACGGGGAAACCTCGAGGCTGATAAAGCCGTCGCGTCCCTTCGTCCGCTCATAGACGGGCGACAGCGCGTCGGCGGCGGCGCGGATGTCGCCGATCGCAAGGTGCTCATAGAGCGCGGAGACGCCGTGGTCGCCGGACTTCATGAACTGCGTCAGGTCGTCGTCGTATTCGTTGCTGTCGCCGATCGCCTTCTGGAAGATCGACGGGTTCGAGGTGACGCCGCGCAAATCGTCGCGCTCGATCATCTTCGACAGCTCGCCGGATTGGATCAGGCTGCGCCGGACGAAGTCGAGCCACGGCGACTGACCAAGGGCGGCAAGCTGTTGCAGGGGATTCATGGCCAAGCCTCCGCGAAAGGGTGTGTAACCTAGCCCGGCGTGGCGTGACGCTCGATCTGCGCGCGCGCCGCTTTCAGGACCGCGTCGGGCGTGAAGCCGAAGTGGTTGAGCAGGTCCTTGATCGGGGCCGAGGCGCCGAAGCTGTGCATTGCGATGATGGCGCCATGCAGCCCGACATACCGGTCCCAGCCCATCGTCGCCGCCTGCTCGACCGCGACGCGGGCCAGGATGTCGTCGGGCAGGACCGAGCGGCGATACACTTCGTCCTGCTTCTCGAACAGATCCCATGACGGCATCGAGACGACGCGCGACGGAATGCCCTCCTTTGCCAGCGCCTCGTGCGCGCCGAGGCAGAGCGAGACCTCGCTGCCGGTGCTCATCAGGATAACGCGCGGCTTCGCGCCGCCCGCCGGGTCGGCGAGCACATAAGCGCCGCGCTCGAGGCCGGATGCCGGCGCGCATTTACCCGGACCGCGATCGATCGTCGGCAGCGGCTGGCGGGTCAGCACGAGGCAGGTCGGCGCGTGATGCTGGCTCAGCGCGTGGCGCCACGCCTCCGCCACTTCGTTCGCGTCGCACGGGCGGATCAGGGACAGGCCGGGGATCGCGCGCAGCCCCGCGAGTTGTTCGACCGGCTGATGCGTCGGGCCGTCTTCGCCGACGCCGATGCTGTCATGCGTAAACACCCAGACGACGGGCAGCTCCATCAGCGCCGACAGCCGGATCGAGGCGCGCATGTAGTCGGAGAAGATCAGAAAGCCCGACCCGAACGACCGCAGCTTCGACAGCGCCATGCCGTTGCAAATGCCGCCCATCGCGTGCTCGCGGATGCCGAAATGCATGTTGCGGCCGAGATAGTTGGTCGCCTCCAGATCACCCGCCATCGGATCGGTAAGCCGCGTCTTGGTGGACGGCGCCAGATCGGCGGCGCCGCCAACGATCCACGGCACCTTGGCCGCAATCGCGTTCAGCACCTTGCCCGAGCTATCGCGGCTCGCCATGCCTTTCGCGTCGGCCGGGAAGCTCGGGATCGCGTCCTGCCAGCCGTCCGGCATCCCGTTCGCCTGGATCGTCTCGTACGCCGCGGCGAGGTCCGGATGCTCCGCCTTGTAGCGCGCGAACATCGCCCGCCATTCGGCATTCGCCGCCGCGCCGCGCTTCCCCATGTGCTCGGCGAAGTGCTGAGGCACGCCGTCGGGCACGAGAAACTGCGCGTCCTCCGGCCACCCGTAGAAGCGCTTGGCGGCGGCGACTTCATCCGCGCCCAGCGGCTCGCCGTGCGCGGCCGCGGTGCCCTGCTTTTTCGGCGCGCCATACGCGATCTTGCTCTCCACGATAATCAGCACCGGCCGCCCCTGATGCCGCGCCGCTTCGTCGATCAGCGTCAGGAATCCAGCGCGGTCATTCGCATCGCGGAGCCGCAGCACGGTCCAGCCGTATGCGAGGAATCGGGTGCCGACCTCCTCGCTGAAGGCGAGCGACGTCGATCCCTCGATCGTGATCTGGTTGCTGTCATAGATCCAGACGAGGTTCGACAGCCGCTGGTGCCCGGCGATTGACGCCGCCTCGCTGGCAATGCCTTCCATCATGTCGCCGTCACTGCACAGCGCGTAAACGCGGTGATCGACAACCGGGAAACCGGGACGGTTGAAATACGCCGCGAGCCAACGCTCGGCGATCGCCATGCCGACGGAGTTCGTAACCCCTTGCCCGAGCGGCCCGGTCGTGGCTTCGACGCCGGACGTCAGGTGATATTCGGGATGGCCGGGGCAGACGCTGCCCAGCTGCCGGAACTGCTTGATGTCATCGAGCGAGACCGCCGGTTTGCCGGTGTCGCGGCCCTCCGCGTCGATCCGGCGCGTGCCCGACAGATGCAGCAACGCATAGAGCAGCATCGAGGCATGCCCGCACGACAGAACGAAGCGGTCGCGGTTCGGCCACACAGGATCGGCCGGATCGAACCGCAGCCGCTCATTCCACAGCGCGTAGCCGACGGGCGCCATCGACATCGGCGTGCCGGGATGCCCGGAATTGGCTTTCTGGACGGCATCCATTGCGAGCGTGCGAATGGTGTTCACGCAAAGCTCGTCGATATCAGCCGTCATCAGCCACGCTCCTTTTCCACGTGGGTCTACCTTAGACCGGCCAGCCGCCAGTTACACCCACTGTACAGCGGTTCGACCGGCCAAAAATCGTTCAGATTGGCCAAAAATCCTTGCCGCGCATGTAGTGGCGATTGTTCTGTGCCGGGTTCCGGTTCACCAACGCGCGGCCAAACATCGGATGGCGCAGGCTTCTGACCTCATGCTCCACCGTGAACAGAACGCGACCGTCATTCGGATCGACGATGTCGCAGAAGCGATACTGGTGCTGGTCGTCTTCCGCGGTCACGAGATCGCGATCAAGCAGCCGCCGATACGGACCGGAGAAATCGGCGAGCGTGATCTGGATGTGGTGACCGTCGAACCCCGGCGCCGCTTCGTCCGTCTCGACAAATAGTAGGGCGCCGCCTTCACCCGCGAGGACGCGCGCCTGACCGTTCGACGCCGTCGCATGGGCGTTGAGCACCGTCTGGTAAAACCGCACGATCCCCGCCGTTGTGCCACGCGGCACATGCAGCTCAACATACGGCATCCCGAGCGTCATCGGACCGAACCGCGCCGGGTCTGGCGCGTACAGGCGGATGCGGTTGCCCCAGGGGCACGTCGTCTCGACACTGCCATCCGGCCCGTCCGCGACGGTGAAATGCGTGTTCTTCAGCGCCGGCGCAACGCGGTCGAGCCGGGCGCGCAGCGCGTCGAGGTCGGGCACGACGAGGCCGGTGACGCCGCGCAGCACCTGCGGCTTCGGGCGCGACGGCAGGTGAAACTGCGCGCGGCCGACATTGACCCACATGTTGTCGAGGCCGGTCATCATGTACGGATCGCGCGTCAGCCCGAGGCCGCTGATGTAGAACAGCGTGGCCAGCGACTGATCCGGAATCGTGACGTTGACGTGGCCAAGCTCGACGATGTTGCAGACGTCTTCCGTGGTGCGGTCAAACATTATGCTGCCCTCCCAAACAGGCCGCCCTCATCCGCCAGACGCGACAGGTGCGCGTCGGCGTCGCCGAACAGCAGGTCGATCATCGTCATCCGCTTGAAGTAGTGGCCGACCGCGTATTCCATGGTCATCCCGATCCCGCCATGCATCTGAATCGCCTCCTCGCCGATATGCCGGCCGGAGCGGCCGATCTGCACCTTGGCCGCCGAGACCGCGCGCGAGCGTTCGGCCGCGTCGTCATCCACCGCCATCGCGGTCGCGAACAGCGCCATGCTCCGCGCCTGTTCGAGCGAGACGAACATATCGACCGCACGATGCTGCAACACCTGAAACTCGCCGATCGCGCGGCCGAATTGCTTGCGTGCCTTGAGGTAGTCGAGCGTCAGCGCGTGCATCCGCTCCATCACGCCGACCGCCTCGGCGCACAAGGCCGCGATCGTCTCATCGACCGCGCGCTCGGCGGCGATCAGGCCATGCGCCGGATCGCCGAGCACGTCGCTCGCGCGCGCGCCATCGAAGGTGATTTCAGCCGCGCGCTGCCCGTCCTGCGTCGGCGTGCCGCGCCGGGCGACGCCCGGCGCGTCGGCGTCCACTAGGAACAGGCCGATCCCGTCACGATCCCGCCGCCCGCCCGCAACGCGCGCGGTGACGATCAGCAGGTCGGCCGTATCGCCCGCGAGCACGAGCCCCTTCTGCCCGTCGATCCGCCACGCGCCGCCCTCGTGGCGCGCCGTCGTCGCGACGTCGGACAAATCGTAGCGGGACTGTCGTTCGAGATGCGCGAACGCGAGCAGCAACCGGCCGCGCGCGATCGCGGGCACCATAACCTCGCGCTGCGCCGCACTCGCCGCGTGACGCAGCACGCCTCCGGCCAGAACGACGGTCGGCAGATACGGCTCCAGCACCAGCCCGCGGCCGATCGCCTGCATCACCAGCATCGTCGCGACAGGCCCCGCGCCGAAGCCGCCCTCCTCCTCGTCGAACGGCAAGCCGAGCAGCCCGAGATCGGCGAAGCGCGCCCAGTTCGCCCGGCTCCAGCCGGCCGGCTCGGCCGCATAGGCGCGGCGCTGCTCAAAACCGTACGTGTCGGCGATCAGCCGGTCGACGCTGTCGGCTAGCAGGCGCTGGTCGTCGTCGAGATCGAAATCCATGACCGTCAGAGCCCCAACATCGCTTTGGCGACGATAGAGCGCTGGATTTCGTTCGAGCCGCCGTAGATCGAGACCTTGCGGTAGTTGAAATAGGTCGGCGCCGCCTCGGCCGCTCCCTCCGGCCCGATCATCGGTTCGTTCCTTCCGTCCGCTTCGCGCTGATACGGCAGCGCGTAAGGGCCGACGACATCCATCAGCAACTCGGTCGTCTTCTGCTGAATCTCGGAGCCCTTGAGTTTCAGAATGGACGACGCCGGGTTCGGCCGCCCGCGATCACCGCCCGCGCGCCGCTCATCCGCGACGACGCGAAGCTGCGTCAGTTCGAGCGCCTTCAGCTCAACTTCGACGGCCGCCAATTTCTCGCGAAAGCGCGGATCGTCGAGCACGGCCCGGTCGCCGACGCGCTCACGCGCAGCCAGTTCCTTGATGCGGCGGATGCGGGCCTTGGAGATGCCGACGCGCGCGATACCGGTGCGCTCGTTGCCCAGCAGGAACTTCGCATAATCCCAGCCCTTGTTTTCCTGCCCGACGAG
>CAYSTX010000225.1:0-6398 GCA_964434035.1 uncultured Acetobacteraceae bacterium | reverse complement strand
GCGGTGGAGCGGGTGACGGGAATCGAACCCGCACAACCAGCTTGGAAGGCTGGGACTCTACCGTTGAGCTACACCCGCGAACCGGCGGCCGGATCAAACGCCGATCGCCCGAGGCAAGCAACCCCGGCCGGCCGCGATGGACGGCGTCGGCTATTACCTAAGCACGCCGAGGCCCCGCATGAAGCGGTCGCGAATGCGCGCGGGGTCGCGCTCGGTTGTCGCGCGCGGCTTCGCGTCCGTGATGCGGCAGGCGATGAAGCGCGGCCCGCCGGACGCCAGCGCCGCGTCGATTCGGGCGCCGAAATCCGCATTGTCGGCGGCCCAGGCGGCGTCGGTGATCCCGGCGCCACGGGCAATCGCCGCGATGTCGGCGGCGGTCGCGGTCGCGGTCGGCTGGCCGCCGGTGATCTGATAGGTGCCGTTGTCCATGACGACGATCGTCAGGTTCGCCGGGCGGAGTGTTGCGACCGTTGCGAGCGCGCCGAGCTGCATCAGGATCGAGCCGTCGCCCTCCAGCGCGATCACCCGGCGGGACGGCTGCGCCAGCGCGACGCCGAGCGCGATCGGCACAGCGAGCCCCATGCTGCCGAGCATGTAGAAATTCTGCGGCCGGTGCCCGGCGGCCCAAAGGTCGAAATTCGTGTAGCCGATCCCGCCGATCACGGCTTCGTCGGAACGCAGCCGGTCAACCAGCTCCGAAATCAGGGCGAAACGGTCGCAAACGCCGGCGGCGTCGCGATCGCGGGGCAGGTTGTTGCCGTGCGGCGTCATGTCGCGACCTTCCCGCCGGTCAGCAGCGGCGACAGGATCAGACACGCCGGCTGCCGCGTCGCGTAGGCCTGCATGATCGTGCGCTCGGTGATGAATGCAACCTCGTCGAGCCGCGACAGCGTGTGATGCTCGATCGCGAGCGCGTCGAGAACGGGGCGCATCGTCCGCGCGACCAGTGCCTGCCCGACGTTGAACTCACCGAGCGTCCCACGCTCGCTCACCATCATCAGCACCGGGATCTGGTACGGCACCGCGAGCGAGGCCAGCACGTTCGGCAGCGTCGCGAACCCGCTCGTCTGCATCAGCACGATGCCGCTCAGCCCCGCCATATGCGCGCCCGCGACAATACCGACCGCCTCTTCCTCCCGCGCGCAGGAAAACGCCGTGAACGCGGGGTCGGCGTGCGCGCCGTCAATCAGCGGCCGGAGCACGTTGTCCGGCACATAAGGAACAAGCCGGACCTCGGCGCGTCGCAACACATCGAGCACGATCCGGTCCCAGGTATCCGTCACGGTTGCCTCCGGTCACGGCGCATCAAAGCGAAGATTGCGGCGGGGCAGCGGAAACTGGCAAGAGCGCATCACGCCTAGGCCTTCGGGCGGGGAAGAACGGCCCAGCACTGCCTAGTCGATCGGCGACGCGCCCATGATCCTGGCAAAGCGCTCGGCATAGGCCGGCCAGACCTCCGGGTTGACGATCCGGGGCGGCCGCTTGCCGTCCAGGATGTCGATCAGCTGCTCGGCGGCGATGGTCGCGATCCGCGTGCGTGACTGGCGGGTGACACCAGCCGTGTGCGGGCTCGCGATGACCGTGTCGAACGCGAGCAGCGGGTGTTCGTGCGGCGGCGGCTCGGGGTCCCACACGTCAAGCCCCGCGCCCGCGATCCGGTGGCAGCGGAGCGCGTCGGCAAGCGCCTTTTCGTCGTGGATGCCGCCGCGCGCGGTCGTGACGAAGTAGGCGTGTCGCCGCATCGCCGCGTATTCGCGGGTGCCGATCATGCCGCGCGTCTCCGCCGTGCGTGGGCAGTTGACCGAGACGACGTCGGATGCCGCCAGCAGCGCGTGCAGATCGTCGATCTTCTCGGCCCCGCGCGCGGTGACTTGCTCTTCCGTCAGATAGGGGTCGTACGCGAGGACCCGCATCCGCAACAATCCACCGCAGAGTTCGGCGAGGCGCGTGCCGACATGGCCGAGGCCGATGATACCGATGGTCGCGCCGAATAGATCGCGGCCGATATAGTCGTTGCGCATAATGCCGTTCATCCGCCGCATGTGGCGGTCGGTCTCGACGATGCGCTTGCTCAAGACCAGCATCATACCGAGCGCGTGTTCGGCGACCGCCTCGGCGTTGCCGCCCGCCTGATTGACGACCAGCACGCCCGCCCGTGTGCAGGACGCCACATCGACAGTGTCGTAACCGGCGCCGTTAGTCGACACGACGAGCAAATTCGGCGTCACCCGCAGCAGGTCGTCGGCCGCGAACCAGCGCGGCTCGATCTCGTCGCGCGCCGAGCCGATCTGATAGGCATGCGCGGCGCGAAGCGTCTCTGCGGCCTCGGCGTAGGATTCGGGGTCCTCGATCCGGTCCACCTTAATATCATTCCGGTAACGTAGCGTCGTCAGAAACTCCTGCGATGCGACATATTTTACGTAAAAAACCCGTTTCACGTTCATCGGCATTGACGTTCTCCCCCAGGCGGCAACACTAGACCTGCCGAGCGCGCGAACCAAAGCCGCCGGTGTCGGAGAAGCGGGCAACAAAACGCGACGGGGGGAACTGACACATGGCGCGCGTAGCACTGGTGACCGGCGGCACACGAGGCATCGGGGCGGCGATTAGCCGGGCCCTGAAGGAGCAGGGACGGACGGTGGTTGCCAATTACGGCGGCAACGATGCCGCGGCCGAAGCATTTTCGGCCGAAACCGGCATCCGCACCGAGAAATTCGACGTCAGCGATTTCGAGGCATGCCAATCCGCTGTCAGGCGAATTGTGGACGCCGTCGGGCCGATCGAGATTCTGGTCAACAACGCCGGGATCACCCGCGACGGAACGCTGACCAAGATGAGCCGCGAGATGTGGGACGAGGTGATCGACACCAACCTCGGGAGTTGCTTCAACCTCTGCAAGCTGACGTTCGAGGGGATGCGGGCGGCGAAGTTCGGGCGCATCGTCAACGTCGGCTCGGTCAATGGCCAGGCCGGCCAGTACGGTCAGGTGAACTACGCCGCGGCCAAAGCGGGCATTCACGGGTTCACCAAGTCGCTGGCACAGGAGGGGGCGCGCTTCGGCATCACCGTCAACGCCATCGCTCCCGGCTATGTCGATACAGAAATGGTGCGCGCGGTGCCGGCGGACATGTTGCAGAAGATCATCTCGCGTATCCCGGTCGGCCGCCTCGGGCGATCGGAGGACATCGCCCGCGGCGTTGCCTTCCTCTGCGCCGACGATGCTGACTTCATCACCGGATCGACGCTGTCGCTGAACGGCGGCCAGTATATGCATTGACCATGCGCGCTCCCGCTGCCGGCGCGACGCTCGCCGGCGCGGGGGCGATCGCTTTGTGGTCGCTGCTCGCCGTGCTGACGCGCGCCGCCGGCAACGTGCCGCCGCTGCAGTTGACCGCGTCCGCGTTTGCCGTCGCCGCCTTGCTCGGCATCGGCGTGCTCGGCCTGTCGGGCCGAGTCGATGAACTGCGACAGCCGCCGCTCGCCTGGGTGCATGGCGTCGGCGGCCTGTTCGGGTTTCACGCGCTCTATTTCACCGCGCTGCACTACGCGCCGATCCCGACTGCGAACCTGCTGAATTACATGTGGCCGCTGCTGATCGTCGTGCTGTCCGGCCCGATGCTCGGCATGCCGCTCCGGCCGCATCATTGGGCCGGCCTCGCGCTCGCGGTTGCGGGCTGCGCGTTGCTGCTCGGGCGCGGCGTGCGGTTTGAGGTTGGTTTTCTCGTCGGGTACGCGGCGGCCGTTGGGTCGGCGCTGACTTGGGCGTTCTATTCGATCCTCGCCCGTCGGTTCTCGCGCGTGAAGAGCGGCGCCGTAGTCGGCTTCGCGGCGGCAACCGCGCTGCTGGCGGCGGCGCTGCACGCGCTTACGGAGCCGACCGTGAAGCTGGAGCCGGATGCGCTGCGGGCGGTGCTGCTGCTCGGCGCGGGGCCGCTCGGCGCGGCGTTTTGGCTCTGGGACATCGGCATGAAGCGCGGCGACCCGCGCCGGCTCGGCACACTCGCCTACGCGACGCCAGTCGCCTCGACCGCGCTCCTGGCGCTCGCCGGCGCGGCCCCCTTTTCGGTGACGCTGATTGGCGCGGCGGCCCTCGTCGGCGCCGGCGGCCTCGTCGCGTCACGTGGGCGTCGGTAAAGGACCGCCGATCCGGATCTGTATACGGAAGCGTATAGCCGCCGAACGCTCCTCGTCGTGGTGGTGGAGCGGGCCGGCGCCAATCTTCGCCCCATCGGTTCCTGCCAGGCCTTTCGCCCCGACGAACTGATTAAGATGAGACGGAGAAAACCTATGAACCGTATTATGGCTCTCGCACTGGCCGCTTCCCTGACCGCCGGCATCACCTCCGCGTATGCGGAGGGAAACGGTAACTTTGGCGGCATCGCCCCGTCGGCCAACGTTGTTGCCGGCACCGAGATTCCCGGCGTGACCGGCTCGGACGCGTACCCGGTCGTGCGGAACGGCACGGCGGTCGGCGCGGTCGCCGGCGGCACGCTGCCCACCAACGGTAGCGACGGCATCGTCCAGACGGCGAACTCGCTGCCACGTGGCTTTGCGGATGGCACGGGCAACGGTGCGACTGCTTACGCCTCTGCGCAGACCCCGATCGTGGCCGGTGGCACGCTGCCGACCAACGGTAGCGACGGTATCGTCCAGACGGCGAATTCGCTGCCGGCCGGCTTCGGGGACGTCAATGGCAACCCCGCGATCGCGTTCGCGGCGGCCCATGCCGCACACAGCCCGCGTGGCTAATTGCGCTACGGCGGACCGGAACCACGGTTTCGGTCCGCCGTCGCCCGGCCGAGGCTCTCCTGCCGCAAGCGCATAGCTACCGAGCGCCCACCGGAGTGGTGGCAGAGCGGGCCGCTGACGATCTCGCTTGCATCGGTTTCTGCCGGGCATTTCGCCCCGACGAACTGATGAAGGTGAAACACGGAAACATACAATGACCCGTATTACGGCTCTCGCAGTCGCCGCGTTCCTGACTGCGGGCATTACCTCCGCCTATGCTGAGGGAAACGGCAACTTCGGCGGCATTGCCCCGTCGGCCAACGTTGTCGCCGGCACCGAAGTTACCGGCGTGACCGGCTCGGACGCCTACCCAGTCGTGCGGAACGACGAGGCGGTCGGCGTGGCGGAAGGCAACACGATTGCCCGCAACAACAACGGCATCCATCAGTCGTTGAACTCCGCTCCGCCTGGCTTTGCGGGCGCCGGGAGCAGTCTTGCGCCCAATGGCGCGACCATCGGTTTCGCCGCAGCTCCGGGCCCGGTCGTGGCCGGCGGCACCCTCCCGCCCAACGGCAGCAACGGCATCGTCCAGACGGCGAATTCGCTGCCGGCCGGCTTCGGGGACGTCAATGGCAACCCCGCGATCGCGTTTGCTAACGCCGCGGCCGCACGTGCCGCGGCCGCAGATGCCGCGGCCGCACACCACAACCCGCATGGCTGATCGGATGGCGGACCGGAACCGCGGTTTCGGTCCGCCGTCTCCCGACTTGGGCTCTCCCGCCGCAAGCGCATGCTCCTGCAGCGCACTGTAGCGGCTGACATGACGGTTGGGATGCAAATGCAGAGTGCTCACTGCTGATGCGCGGCGTTCATGGCTCCGCGCATCGTTCCGCCGACTTATGCAGACCCGACATGGGGCGGTGAATTCTCGGAATTTGGTGCAGAGCGGCCGATGACAAGCTGGCTGGCATCGGTTCCTGCCAGGCATGTCGCCCCGACGAACTGATGAAGGCGAGACGGAGAAAACCTATGACCCGTATTTTGGCCCTCGCGGCGGCCGCTATCCTGACCGCCGGCATCACCTCCGCCTATGCGGAGGGAAACGGCAACTTCGGCGGCATTGCCCCGTCGGCCAACGTTGTTGCCGGCACCGAGGTTACCGGCGTGACCGGCTCGGAAGCCTACCCGAGCGTGCGGAACAGCACGGCGGTCGGCGTGGTCGCCGGCGGCACGCTCCCCACCAACGGTAGCAACGGCATCGTCCAGACGGCGAACTCGCTGCCGCAAGGCTTTGAGAACGGCACGGGCAACGGCGCAACTGCTTATGCCTCTGCTGCGAGCCCGATCGTGGCCGGCGGCACGCTGCCGACCAACGGTAGCGACGGTATCGTCCAGACGGCGAATTCGCTGCCGGCCGGCTTCGGGGACGTCAACGGCAACCCCGCGATCGCGTTCGCCGATGCCGCGGCCGCACACAGCCCGCGTGGCTAATTGTAGTGCGGCGGACCGGAACCACGGTTTCGGTCCGCCGCCGCCCGGCCTAGGCTCTCCCGCCGCGTGCGACGAGGAGATGCCGAGTGACCACCGCAACTACCCATTTCGACCTTCTGATCCGTGGCGGTACGCTCGCCCTTCCCTGGGGTGAAACGGCCGCCGCGATCGGCGTACGT
>CAYSTX010000224.1:0-6410 GCA_964434035.1 uncultured Acetobacteraceae bacterium | reverse complement strand
GAGCTCATTACGGTCGCCAAATATTGGCGCGAGTGGTCGAGTCCGAAGTTGGTCGTGTGCGTCTTCAACAACCAAGATCTGAATCAGGTCACCTGGGAGCAGCGCGTACAGGAGGGCGATCCGAAGTTTAACGCCTCGCAGCAACTGCCGGACGTGCCGTACCACAAGTTTGGAGAGTTGATCGGCCTGCGCGGCATCTTTGTCGATCATCCCGACCGTGTCGGACCGGCTTGGGAAGAGGCGTTAGCCTCCGACCGGCCGGTGGTGCTCGAGGTCAAGACCGATCCGGAGGTGCCTCCACTTCCGCCGCACATCACGCTGGAGCAGGCGCGGCACTTCGCCTCCTCCCTCCTGGCGCCTGATCCGGATGAGGGCAGCGTGGTCGTGGGCTCCGCAAAGCAGTTACTCTCGTCGGTGCTGCCCGGTAGCAAGGAGTAGCCGAGCAGTGCTCGGTCAGGGGGCGAAGGTCGACCGGTTGACGGCGGTCGTCTATACGATCCCTACCGACAGCCCCGAGGCGGATGGCACGCTGCATTGGGATTCCACCACACTGATCGTGGCGGAGGCCCACGGCGGTGGACGGTCGGGTTTGGGTTATACCTACACCCATGGCTGCGCAGCAGCCCTCATCACCGGCATGCTTAGCGAGGCGGTCCAGGGCAAGGACGCAATGGATCCGCCGGGCGCGTGGCACGCCATGCAGCGGCAGGTGCGAAACATAGGCCGCGAAGGCATTGCCGCCACCGCTATCTCGGCTGCGGACGTCGCGATCTGGGATCTCAAGTGTCAGCTCCTCGACCTGCCGCTTGCCGCGTTGCTTGGGCGATACCGTGATGCGGTGCCGATCTATGGGAGTGGTGGATTCACTAGCTATTCCGACGAGCAACTGCGCGATCAGCTTCGTGGGTGGGTGGAGCGTGACGGCTGCGCCTGGGTCAAGATGAAGGTCGGCACGCATCCTAATGATGATCCGAGGCGCGTCGCCGTCGCCAAGTCGGCGATCGGCGATCACACGTTGTTCGTCGACGGCAACGGTGCCTACAACACCAAGCGCGCGCTCGAACTGGCGAACGTGTTCGCGGCCGAGGCCGGTGTCGCGTGGTTCGAGGAGCCCGTCTCGTCCGACGATCTCGAAGGACTCCAGCTCCTCCGCCACCGCGCGCCTGCGGGTATGGAAATCGCCGCCGGCGAGTATGGTTACACGACAGACTACTTCCGCCGGATGCTCAACGGGGGAGCCGTCGACGTGCAGCAGGTCGACATCACGCGTTGCGGCGGCGTTACCGGGTTCCTGCAGGCCACCGCGCTGTGCGAGGCTCACCATGTCGACCTGTCCGGACATTGCGCGCCGTCGATACACCTCCACGCCGCCTGCGCGGTGCCGCGTTTGCGGCATCTCGAATGGTTCCACGATCATGTCCGGATCGAACACATGTTGTTCGACGGCGCGCCGACGCCCAGCGACGGATTGATCCGGCCCGACCTCTCGCGTCCGGGCATCGGCCTCGAGCTTAAACGCGCCGACGCCGAGCGACATCGGGACTAGAGGCCGGAATGGGACACAATGTGAGGTCGGCCGGCAACGCACTGGCTCGCATGCGCGCGGAGCTGCCGGATGTCTCACAGAGAGCCAATCCGGTAGGGGTACGCCGGCAAGCGCGCATCGGCCATTCCACCCGACAGGCACTGCAGAACGTTCGGGCGAGTTTGTCCGAGATCGAGGCGTCGCTGCCAAGCGCCCGCCCGGAGGGCGTTTCTCCGAATGTGCGTGCCGCGCGGCGGGTCAACTGGGCAGCAGGAACGCTCGCAACGTCTGTACTGCTGGACAGCGCCGTGCAGCACTATCGCGGCGAATTCAAGAACAAGGCGATGTACACGCCGATTGTGGTGTCGTCCGCGGCCATCGGCGTCAGCGCACACGGAACTGCCGATCGCGGCGTTGGAGCGCATGCCGTGCGCGACACGATCTACGCGCTGGCGGCGGCGACAGGTCTCGTCGGGACCGGGTTTCACATATACAATGTAACGAAACGACCTGGCGGGCTCATTTGGCAGAACCTGTTTTATGGCGCTCCGCTCGGAGCACCGATCGCGATTCTGCTCTCGGGCCTGCTCGGTTACTATTCCGAACGGTTGCGGAACAATGACGCCGGTGTCACCCCCCGCGTGTTCGGACTACCTGCGGGGCGTGCGCTCGCCGCCCTAACCGGGGCTGGGCTGATCGGCACTACGGGCGAGGCTGGGCTCCTGCATTTTCGTGGAGCTTTCCAGGACCCGTTCATGTTCCTCCCGGTCACCATTCCGCCCGTTGCCGCTGGGCTGATGGGGGAGGCCGCGTTTGGGCGTCGCAGCAGGAATCGTTGGTTTACACGGCTGTGGCTGCGTCTGACGGCACTGCTCGGCTTCGCTGGCGTCGGATTTCACATCTATGGCGTCCATCGCAATATGGGCGGCTGGCGCAACTGGCGGCAGAACGTTCTGAACGGTCCACCCTTGCCGGCGCCGCCCAGCTTCACGGGCCTGGTTTTGGCGGGCCTTGCCGCTCTCAAGCTGCTCAGGGACCATCCCGATGCCTGAAGGACGGCGTGGACAGCGTTATCCCGGCTACGACGTGCTCGCGAAGCGGAACACGCCGTCCTGGAATGAGAAGACACGCGAAATCATCGATCGGCGCCTTGCTGTCCCGCGTGAACCGGCCTTCTTCAGCGCAGATGAGTTCGCGACAGTGGAAGCTATCGCTCGGCGGTTAACGCCCCAGCCGTGCGATCAGCCGCAGATTCCCGTCGCGGCGCTCGTCGACTACCAGCTCAGCATCGGCCGTTCCGACGGCTACCGCGATGCGGGTATGCCGCGCCAGGGGGACGCCTGGCGGCAGGGTCTGCGGGCGCTGGACGCGGAGGCGCAGCTCGCGCATGGCGGATCTTTCCGAGAGATTTCGCCAGGGGAGCAGGACGCGCTGCTTCGCCGGATGCAGCAGGGCGAATTGCACGTACCGGAGTGGGGCAGCATCTCACCGAAGTCCTTTTTCCGTAAGCGGATGGCGCATGACATCGTGCTTGCTTACTTCTCCTGGCCCGGAGCCTGGAGCGGCATTGGGTGGGGCGGCCCTGCCAGCCCGCGCGGCTATGTTCGCATGGATTTCGACGAGCGTGATTCCTGGGAAGCCGCCGAGGTGAAGAACGGCGACGCTGAGGCCGCCCGAAGGAAGAACAAGCGTGTCGGATGATCCCGAGAGATCACCCCGCGCGATCCGCGGCCGTGCCCCCGACGTGTTCCGCCCGGGTGCGTGGGTGCCGATGCGCGAGCATTCGGATGACGATGCGGTGGACTTCGCCTTCGTCGGCACCGGCGCAGGCGGCGGTACGCTCGCCTGCAAACTCGCAGAAGCCGGATTTTCCGTGGTGGCATTCGATGCCGGTGCCTATTGGCGGCCGCTCGAGGATTTTGCCTCTGACGAGTCGGAACAGACAAAACTCTATTGGACGGACGACCGCATCGTCGACGGCGAAAACCCGTTGGAGCTCGGCAGCAACAACAGCGGAAAGTCGGTTGGCGGCAGCACCGTTCATTTCGCGATGGTTTCTCTCCGCTTTCGGCCGGACTGGTTTAAGTCGCGCACCAAACTCGGGTACGGCGCGGATTGGCCGCTCGACTGGACCGAGATGTGGCGCTACTACGCCGAGGTCGAGGACGCGCTGAAGATCGCGGGACCAATCACCTACCCGTGGGGGCCGCCGCGGCCTCGCTACCCCTATCGCGCGCATGAATTGAACGCGCCCGCACTTGCCCTTGCGCGTGGCTGCGAGGTGCTCGGCATCAAGTGGACCGAGACGCCGATCGCGACGCTCTCGGCGCCGCGTGGACTCGCGCACCCGTGCGTCTATCGCGGCTTCTGCGTCACCGGCTGTTCGACGAACGCCAAGCAGAGCGTGCTCGTCACTTGGCTGCCGCGCGCGCTGGCGGCCGGTGCGGAAATACGCGACCTCGCGATGGTCGGCCGCGTCGAAACCGATGCGAAGGACCGCGCCACGGGCGTCCACTACCACCGGGAGGGCCGTTGGCGATTCCAGCGGGCGCGCAACGTTGTCATCGCAGGCTACGCCATCGAGACCCCTCGCCTGCTGCTGAATTCCGCGAGCGCACGGTTTCCCGACGGCCTCGCCAACAGCTCGGGCCTAGTTGGGAAAAATCTGATGGTGCAATCCAACCAAGCGGTCTGGGGCGTGGTGGACCAGGAGGTGCGCTGGTACAAGGGACCGCCCTCGCTAGCCATCACAGAGCACTGGAATTACGAGGACCGCGGCAAAGATTTCTTTGGCGGCTACGCCTACATGAGCCAGGGGCCGCTCCCGCAGCTTTGGGCCAACACACAGTTGAGCGCGCACGGCTTGTGGGGGGAACGGCTTCTCACCGAAATGGAGAAGTACAACCACCAGGTCGGGTTGAAGATTGTCGGCGAGATGCTGCCGCAGGAGCGCAACCGGGTCACGCTGACCGACGAAAAAGACCAGTACGGATTGCCGGTGCCGCGCGTCACCTACTCATGGGGCGACAACGACAAACGGCTGATCGACCACGCGATCAAGTTCATGACCCAGGCGTTGCGAGCCATCGATGCGCGAGAGCTCTGGGTGCAGGACGACGATACCTGTCACCTCAACGGCACGGCTCGTATGGGCGACGACCCGCGCACCAGCGTGGTGAATGCCGACTGCCGGAGCTGGGATGTCCGTAACCTGTGGATTTGCGACGGCTCGGTGTTCCCGACCGTTGGCGGCGTCAACCCGTCCCTCACGATCCAGGCGATTGCATGCCGGACAGGCGACCGCATCAAGGTGCTGGCCGGACGCGGCGAACTATAGCCGCGCGCCTCAGCGCCCTACTCGAGGATTACGGGTTGATCGGCGACCGCGAGACAGGGGCGCTCGTGCGTCGAGACGGGTCGATCGACTGGCTCTGCTGGCCGCGAACGGATAGCGCACCTACCGCGCCGGCGATGCCGGGTTTCGCCTGGTTGCTCAGCGATCGCGAGACCGCAGCGGTGCTCACTTACATCCGCAATACATGGGGAAACGCCGCGCCGGAAGTCACCGCCGATGATGTGGCGGGGCGCCGCGAGACGTTGAAGAAGGACGGCGGATGACGCGGTCCCAAGCCCTTTCATCTGAAATTGCGTCCGGTCTTGGGCCCGCCAGGCGACGCGCTGTAGGGCCGACTCGGCGAGTCGGCATCACGACCTACCTGCCGCCTTCGCCCCGAAGCTGGAAAGGCCAA
Source organism: uncultured Acetobacteraceae bacterium (assembly GCA_964434035.1). Taxonomy (GTDB): domain Bacteria; phylum Pseudomonadota; class Alphaproteobacteria; order Acetobacterales; family Acetobacteraceae; genus CAYSTX01. Next base: position 1,136 of record CAYSTX010000224.1, on the reverse strand, counting down.
GCGCCAGAGCCCCGAAGCCGGCGCTGACCGCACACACCAGCGACCAACCCATCGCCGCCCAGGCGATGCCGGCGAGGGCGGAGCCGATGGAACCCCCGAGGAAGAAGACACCCGTGTAGATCCCGTTCAACCGCCCCTGTTCGGCGGGAGCCAGCAAATTGACCGCCCGGCGGCCAAGCGTCTGGTCGCCGATGACGCCGAGATCGAGCACCACGGCAGAGACGAGCAACAGCGCCAGCGATAAGCCCGGTCGAGCCGAGGCATCGAGGCCGAGCCACCCGGCGCCAGCGATTCCGGCCAGGACCGAGCCGGCCACTACGGCCGCGTGCGCGGCCCGCGTCGCGATCGGGCCCCGGCCGCGGTCTCCGAGCCATCCGGCGATCGGCGCGACGACAGCTCCGCCGATCCCGGCCAGCGCGAACAGCGCAATACCGATCTGACCGAGGTCGAATGGTGGGGCGGAAAGACGCAACGCCACGGCGGTCCAGAAAATGCCGAAGGCACCCATGCACAGGGCCTGATAGGCGGCGCGCCATCGAAGGACAGGCTCCGCGACGAAGAGAGCCCAAAGCGAGCCGAGGAGGGCGCGATAGCCGAGCCGCGCGGCCGGACGCCGGGAAGGGAGGACGCGGTGGAGCCCAGCCAACATGGCGGCCAGCGCCACCGCGTCGAGTCCATAAGCGCCGCGCCAGCCGAAGGCATTGGTGGCGAGGCTCGCGATAGGGCGCGACGCGAGGATCCCGACCATGAGCCCGCTCATGACATTGCCGATGACGCGCCCGCGTTGCATCGCGGGTGCGAGACTTGCAGCGGCCGGGATCAGCATCTGGATCGAGCTCGCCGTGGCGCCGACGGCAAACGCGGCAACAAAGAACAAAGCGCCTCCCGGCGCGAGCGCTGCCGCGGCAAGAGCGGCAATCTCCCCGGAAACCATCGTCAGAACGATGCGCCGGAGCTCAACCAGATCGGTCAAGGGCACCAGCAAAAACAGACCGGCGGCATAACCAAGCATGGTCATCGTGCCGATGAGGCCGTATGCCGGCATCGGAATGGCGAGCGATGAGCCGATCAGGGCGACGATCGGCTGCGCCGCATAAAGCGGCAGCACGATCACGCCGACGGAAGCTCCGAAAAGC
>CAYSTX010000223.1:4459-6443 GCA_964434035.1 uncultured Acetobacteraceae bacterium | reverse complement strand
TCTGCCGTTGCAGGCGGTAAGCGCTCGCAGCCGTGAGATCGCAGAGCTCACTGTCCAGATAATCGGCGGATCCGGCGAGCTGTTCCACCGCTTGTTTCGGGAAGGCGGCGACGACCGTATCGTTAGTAATCGCCTCAATAATGAAATCCTCGCCGGCGTTCGCCGATAGAAACGCGTCTCCCGGCAGGATGAAATCGATAATCTGCCGCTGCCCGTCAACCTTAGACGCGCATTGCCGCGCGGCACCGTGAACGATCTGGCGCCAGCATTCGTATCCTCTGTCCGGCTTGGTAATCCGCTGGCCCCGCCGGCGCGACGTGAACGACGCGACGCCGGACCAGCGGCCAAGCAACCCAGCTCCGCCGGTGGAGCTTTGCTGAACTCGCTGAGGCGAGCCGTCGGTGCGGAACGACGCTGCAGCAAGCGGCATGATGGCCTCTCTGCACTAAGGGCGACCGCTCTGCGCCGCGGCGCGATCAGTCGAACTGTGGGAGGATGGTTCGAGACGGTTAACGGGCGAACCTGGACAATAGTTCGTACCGAAAATACGTAATCGGCGCGCTTAGCGTGCCTCGTCTCCGCGCTCGCGATCTGTCCCTCGCGCGCGGCTTGACCGCTACCATGTGTCCATCAGTATCAACAAACGGAGACTGGACTCGCATGGCGCCGATAGCCCGTATCACCGAGGCCACTCGAGAGCGGATCGCCGAAGAGTTTGATACCAGGGGCCCGGAGGTCTGCATGGCCGAGATCCTCACTGACCTCAAACGGAACAATCCGGAGCTGCTCGACATAGCGTCCCGCTGCGCGGCAAGCCTGGGGAATGCGCCACGCGCCATGCAGGCATTCGGGATGTTCTACCGGTTGATAACCCACCCGTGGCCGCCGGCCGATGCGCCGTGCACCTTGAGCCCGCTCCCGCGTGTCACGCCCGAGACGCGCGACCGTCTTGTCGCCGCGATCGATCGGGATGGCTCCGAGGCTTTCGTCCTCGGGATTATTGCACAGCTCGAGCGGGAGAATCCAGGCCTGCTCCGCGCCCTCTATTCGCTCGCCTCGCAGCTGCCCGACCCGTTCAAGCTCACGCAAGGGCTCGCGCTGTTCTACCAGGCCGTCGCGATGGAGGCTGCAGGCAGCCGGGCGGCTTCGCACTGAACTGAAGGGTGATGCCGCGCGAGAGATGGCCGCGCACACGGGCAACCGTATTGACGATCATCAACGCAATCTCCCGCTGCATCGGATAGCGATCATGACGAGGCAGCCGCATTGGCGCGGAGCTTTACCTGCAACCCAAGGACAGGAGCGTGTCCGATGTCCGCCACCCCGAGCAACACGTTCAACGTCGACGAAATGTCCGCCGCCGCGATGACCGCGCTCCTTGCGGAATCCTGGTGGGTGATCGCGCTCCGTGGAGTGGCCGCGATCTTGTTCGGTGTGCTGGCCCTATGGGTGCCCGTTGCGGCCATGCTCGCGCTGGCAATCTACTTTGCGGCCTATGTCTTCGTGGACGGGGTCCTCGCGCTGATCGCGGCGGTGCGGGCGGCACGCGCCCACCAGCGTTGGGGGCTGCTGGCATTTACCGGTGTCCTGAATATCGCGATGGGCATCATCGCTGCGTTGTTCCCGGTCGCGGCCATCCTGGCCTTCGTCCTCGTGAATGCGGTCTGGGCGTTGCTGGCCGGCGGTGCGCTGGTCGGAACGGCGTTCCGGATTCACGAAGGTCGCTGGTGGCTCGCCGCCAGTGGCGTGGTGTCGATCATCTGGGGCGTGCTTTTGCTGATTTCCCCGTTGATTGGCGCTCTCGTGCTCACTTGGTGGCTCGGGGCCTATTGCTTGGTGTTCGGCTGCCTTCTGCTGGTCCTCGCGTTCAAGCTGCACGACCATCGGGACTCATTGCGCTCCATGACCGGCAACCCTGCGGCGCAGGGAAGTGCTTTCTGACCACGCAAGCGGCGCGTTTGCTTTCGGATGGATCCATCCATCG
>CAYSTX010000223.1:0-4359 GCA_964434035.1 uncultured Acetobacteraceae bacterium | reverse complement strand
AAGGCGCAACTCGCAGCGTTTGAGCGTGACCGAGCGTCGGTTGAAATCACGAGTTTTCGGGTCGCACGTCCGGAACCGCTGCATGACGAGAACTGGGAAGTGCACGCGCTCCTCGGTCTGCGCGCGGTGGAACTGATCCTCATCATCGACGATGCGGCGCTCCGTCTGGCGGAGTTCGACCAGGAAATCAGCGATGATAAGGTCAAGACGGACTCGACGTTCGACAGGGCAACGGTGAGAGCGGTTAGCGACGGCACCGGCGGCGCCGCCTCGTATTCTCTCAACCGCGCCATCGTGGATTATGTCGCGGTACTCGAAACGTTGCGTGCAGCACTCGCCGATCTCCAGGCCGAGCTGGCGAAGTCATCCTGGCGCCCGCCGTGGCAAAGGTTGCGGCTGAAACCACACGGCTAGCCGTGTGGTCAGCACGACCCGGATCACGGCGCTTCCTTGTCTTCGAGCGCCCGCCGATCCTGGTCGCGCATCAGCCAATAGACAATTCCGAGCGCGAGGAGCGCGGCCGCGAGGCCGATCAAAGTCATGGGCTCGGTATGTGCCGTATCGATGATGATGAACTTGCGCACCAGCGCGAGCAGCGCAATCAAGATCACCGTCTTCACCTGGATGACCCCGTGCCGGCGTTCCAACACGCGCACGATGGAGTGATTGAACTCCAGCGCGATCAGCACGGTCATCACCATTCCAAACAGCGCCTGGAAGACCTCCTGCTGCGTCGGGTCCAACGCGCCGCGCAAAACTGCCTCCACAATCTTGGCGCAGAGGTTGAAGAGGGCGACCACGATCAGAACCGAAATCAGCAAGCCGAGGGCAAGGGAGACCACTTGCTCGAAGCGCTCATAGACCGTCAGGGCCGGCCAAGCCTCGCGCGTTCGCTGCAGCGGATCGGCGATCGTCCCGCTGCCCCGCCAACCTAGCACGAGGCGTAAGCGCGACGGGGCGTTCCGGATCGCAGCAGACGGACGTTCGCCGGCTCCCGCGATCCGGTCATGCTCCATGGAGGCGTCGTGTCGGACGAGGCTATCACGCTAACCTGCTGCGGCCTCCTTTGCGCCGGCTGACTGCGCCTGACCGTTCTTCCCGGCGGTCTGGCCTGAGTTGCCGGTCGCTGGTGCGGCGGCCTCCTTTTTGATTTCGATCCTGTTGCTCTTCGCCTGCATTTGCTCTGGCTTCGGGACCACGATCGTCAAAACGCCGTCCTTAAACGACGCTTCGACTTTGCTTGGATCGACGTTGAAGGGCAGGCGAAGATAGCGCACAAACGTGCCGTACGCCCGCTCCTGTACATGTGCATCGGTTCCGCTGTCCTGTTGTTCGGCTTTCTTTTCACCGCGAATCATCAGGACGCCGTCGTCCAAAGTAACGGAGACGTCGTCGGGCGATATCCCTGGCAGCTCCGCGGTGATTCGGATTTCGCGATCGCGTTCCGTCACGTCGATATGCGGCATCATCATCATGCCTGACGGCGCACCAGTCTGCCGCGCGCCCTGCGGAGCGGTCGCCCCGAAGAATTCCGCGAGCATCTGCTGCATCTGCTCCAGATCCCGGCGCATCGACGGGAACTGGGACCCCTCCCAGGGCAGTCGGGCCATCGGCCGGAGGGTAGGGTAGTACGGGAACAAAGACATTCCGCTCATGGTTTCCACCTTCCTTGATACGATCAAAGACGGCTAGGCGCGGCCCGGCCGCCTCTGTTTCGCTGTCCGCGGACGCGTCACACGCTGATTGTGAGCCGGTTGTCGACGTGGAAGACCCCGGGCGCGGACCACGCGGCGCGCTCAGCTTCCTGCCGTTCCGCCCAGGACCGGACGCTCCCCTTCAGGATGACCTCGCCGCCGTTCGCCTCGACGGCGATCCGGTTGGCGTCGACCTCAGCGTTGCGTCTGAAGGCGGCCTCGATCTTTTCCTTGATCTCGGACGGCGTCACCGTCGGCTTGATCGTGATCGAGTTAGTGATGCCCTTCACGCCCTTCACATGCCGAGCGGCGCTTGCGGCGCGTTCGCGCTGATAGTTCCACTCGACTTGGCCTTCCAACGTGACCCAGCCATTGCGGACGGTCGCCTTTATGTGCTCAGCCGAGTACGGCAACTCGGTCTTGATCGCCGCGATGACGTCCCGCGCGAGATCCGGATCGGGTCTCTGATCGACGACGGGAAGCCTTACTTCGATATCGTTTGCGACCGCGGTAACGCCCGCTACACGCTTCGCAGCTCTCTCGGCCTCGTATTTTTCGCTGTAGCTCTTCGTGAAACCCGTCAGGGCGACGACGCCGTTCTTGACCGAGACGGCAATGTCATCTGATTTGATATCGGGGTCCCATCGCAGCTCGTCCTCAACGTCGCGCTTGATCTCGCTATCGGCTCTCATGACAGCTCCTTCCAGGATTGCTCGCGACATTCGGAGCGGGAAGCGTCCGCGCTCCAGTGCTACGGCGCTCAGCCGCCGCGGTCATTGTTATGCAAATGCGCCTTCGCTCCCGCCTTGACGGCCGTCAAGGTCGTCGAAGTTTCATGTCAAATTACCGGCGAGAACGACCCTCGATCCGGCGTCCCCTAGGCGCTGCGCTGGTCGTGGGGTGGCGGCGCTAGCCTTCGTGCCGGTCTTCGCTGACAGCCAGCGTCGCCGCGGGCGCGTCGCCCATCGTCTCCAGCCAGACGAAGCGAAGTGTGTCGTGCGCTCGGCGGGGTGTCGTCCCAATCCCGACGACTTCGCGCCGGCAGCATCACCGTCGTGATCGGTGCTATTGTCCGCCGCTACTAGCGTGGCCGGGTGGTGGGGTTTGCCCAAATGCACAAGAAATGCCCCACCGCAACTCTAGCGGCAGGGCCAAGTTTGGGGGGAGACGCCTTTCGTCGTGTAACAACGCCAGCCTGTGCGTGGCCTGCTTACGCCGTGGCAGCCATTGCGGCATTGATCGTGGCGGTGAGGCTTTCGTAGTCGTACGGCCCGTCGTGGCGTTCGTTCTGGATGAAGAACGCCGGCGTGCCATTCACGCCGCTCCGCACGCCGCCCATGAAGTCCGCCTGCACTTTGGGCGCGTATGTCTCGTTTATCAGAGCGAGTTCCAGCGCCTGTGCGGACAGCCCCGTCGTCGCGGCCGCCGCCAGGATAAGCGGCAGTTCCAGACGATCGTTGTTCCCGTACAACAGATCGTGCATCTGCCAGAAACGGTGATGCGCGCCTGCGAATTCGGCCGCCTCAGCCGCAGGTTTCGCGAGCGGGTGTATTTCGGTCAGGGGAAAATGCCGGAAGACGAATCTGAGGCGTTGGCCGAAATGCTGCCGTACGCTCTCGACGATTGGGTATGCCGCAGCGCAATAGGGGCACTGATAGTCCCCATATTCGACCATGGTGACCGGAGCGTGCTCATTGCCCGCGATATGGTCGCTCGGCGAAACCGGGACTCTCAAGGTTGCCATGTTGACCTCACTGCTGCGTCATGCGCTCGAGCGCGTCGAGGATGCCATCGGCACCCGGATTGACGGCGATCGGTGAGCGATAGCTCCAGAACACCATCCCGTCCTTATCAACGACGAACAGCGCACGTTCACAGACGCCATCGCCGCTTCGGTACGCACCGTACGTCTGGGCGACCCCACCCTTCGGCTCGAAATCCGCGAGCAGGGGGAAGTGGATATGCTGATGTTTCGCAAAGGCCTGGTGGCACCAGGCACCATCCACCGAGATACCGAGAACCTCCGCGCCGTGTTTCTGAAATGCGGGACGGACCTGATTATAGAGGGTCATCTGGTCGCCGCAGACCGGGCTCCAATCCGCGGGATAGAAGGCGATAATAACAGGGCTGCCGAGAAAATCGCGGAGCGAGAGCGTCTGATCTGGTGTGACGCGCAGGGTGAAATCAGGAGCACGCGTTCCCGCTGGCAGAACTCGCGACATAGTTCCTCCTTCGATTGCAGCTGCAACGAATGCTGTCAGTAGATTACCACGGGGCTGTGCCACCGTGCCTTGACGGTGATCAAATGCGGGGAGCGGAAGAGGGTCGGCCGGCGCCGGATCGTATTCAGGCGCACGAGACCGTGAGGTCTTGATCCTCGTCAAGGCGCGTCATGCGGCCTCGGGCAATATCGGCCGTCGCATGCGGCGGGAGATTTACGATGGCGAAGGTGATCGGAATCGATCTGGGAACGACCAATTCCTGCGTAGCCGTCATGGAGGGAAATAGCGCCACCGTGATCGAGAATGCGGAGGGCGCACGAACGACGCCTTCGATCGTCGCCTTCACGAATGCGGGCGAGGTGTTGGTGGGGCAGCCGGCCAAGCGGCAGGCAGTAACGAACCCCGAGAATACGATCTTCGCGATCAAGCGCCTGATCGGTCGC
>CAYSTX010000222.1:0-6469 GCA_964434035.1 uncultured Acetobacteraceae bacterium | reverse complement strand
CGGCGTAGTAGCCGACGCCGAAGGGCGGCGCGAACAGGCCGATGCCCATCGCGAGGATGACGACCATCGCGTAGTGCACCTCATTGATCCCGGCGATCTTCGCCGACGGAAACAACAGCGGTCCGAACAGCACGATCGACGGAATCCCCTCGAGCACGCTGCCGAGTACGACAAAGGCGAGGATGGAGACGGCGAGGAAGCCCGCCGACCCACCCGGCATCGACGCGATCGAGTGTGCCAACTGCCGTGAAAAGCCGGACTGCGTCAGCGCCCACGCCATGCCGGTCGCTGCCCCGATGATGAACAGGATCGCGCCCGACAGTGCCGCCGTCTCGACCAGCATTGGATAGATCCGTTTCCAGTCGAACTGCCGATAGATCAGCAGGCCGGCGACGACGCCGTACGCGATGCCGATTGTCGATACCTCGGTCGCCGTCGCAATGCCGTCGATGACGGCGCTGCGGATCAGGAACGGCAGCACAAGTGCAGGCAGCGCGATCGCGAAGCTGCGGCCGATTTCGCGCCACGTCGCGCGCCTGACCTGCGACAAATCCTCCGCACCCCCGCGAAACCAGGCGACGGCGGCGAGCACGACCGCGAGCACTGCCGCAGGCAGCAGTCCGCCCGTGAAGAGCGCCGCGATCGACACGCCGGTGACGGAGCCGATGGTGATGAGCACGAGCGACGGCGGGATGGTTTCCGTGAGCGCCCCGGACGCGGCGAGCAGCGAGACCATCTCCGCCTCATTCGCGCCGCGCTTGCGCATCTCCGGGAGCAGCACGGGTGCCACCGCCGCCATGTCGGCCGCCTTTGAGCCGGAGATGCCCGAGACGAGATACATCGCGCCGAGCAGCACGAACGACAGCCCGCCGCGCACATGCCCAAGCAGGGCGGCGAGGAAGGCGACCATCGCGCGCGCCATGCCGGTCATCTCGATCAACGCGCCGAGAAACACGAACAACGGCACCGCAAGCAGAATGAGGCTGCTCATGCCCTCGTCCATGCGCGAGACGACGACGGTGAGCGGCGTGTGCGTGAGCGTTGCGAGATAGGCGAGCGTCGCCGTGCCGAAGGCGAACCCGATCGGTACCGACAGCAGCACGCCCGCACCCAGCAGGCCGACGAAAAACAGAACGAGGTTCCAGTTGCCCATCGCCCGCAGGCTAGGCGCCGCGAAGTGCAGCCCAACGCCGATCGCGGCCAGCACAACGACGGCGAACAGCGCGTGCCGCCAGCCGAGCCGCAGCAGGCGGGCGAGCGCGTTGATCAGCATCAGCGCCATCCCGACCGGCAGCGCGCCGGCGCGGAACGTATCGTGCAGGCTGAGCGCCGGGGTTTCGATGAACCATTGGTCGCTCGCGTAACTATAGGCCGACGGCAGGATCAGCCCCAGGAACAGCGCGACCACGCAAGTCGCGACCGCCTCGACCAGCGCGCGCCGCGCGGGGTGGAAGCGCGTCAGCACGGCGGTCAACCGCATATGCTCGCCCCGCTGCAAGGCGATGACGCTGCCGAGCATCGCGAGCCAGAGGAACAGGATCGACGCGAGCTCGTCGCTCCAGACCAGCGGGCTCTGGAATACGTACCGCGAGACGACGCCCGCGAACAGCGTGACGATCTCGGCCAGCACTAGGAACGCGGCCGGCACTTCTGCGATGTGGCGCAGCGCCCGCTCGATGCCGAGTGGGCGTCCGACCGGACGCGCCGCGTGCTCGTCGATGACCGCGCTCATCGACAGCGCCTCACGAACCGCACACGCTCATTACAGCGTCCCGACCTCGCCTTCCAAAACGGACCACGCCGCGTCGCCATATTTCTTCTTCCACGCATCGTAGAAGCCCGCGGTGCGGAGCGCGTCGCGGAAGGCCGGCTTCTCGACGTCGACGAAGGTGAGGCCATGCGCCTTGAGGCTCGCCGCCACGGTGTCGTTGAGCTTGGCGATGTCGGCGCGCTCATCTAGCGCCGAGCGGTTCAGCTCTCGTGCGACGATCGCCTGATCGCCTTCGGGCAGCGAGCGGAAGCTGCGCGCATTGGCGAGTAGCCAAAACCCGTCCCACATATGGCCGGTCAGGGACACGCTCTTCTGCACCTCGTAGAGTTTGGCGCTCTCGATCAGGGAGAGCGGGTTCTCCTGGCCCTCGACGATCTTCGTCTGGAGCGCCGAGTAGACCTCGCTGAAGTTGATGCTGGCCGGCGACGCGCCGAAGGCCTCGAACATACTGGTCCAGAGCGGTGAGACCGGCACCCGGATCTTGAAGCCCTTCAGGTCGGCGGGCGTCTTGATCACGCGGGTCGAGCTGGTGATCTGACGGTAGCCGTTATCCCACATCCGGTCCATTCCGAGCAGGCCGCGCTTGGCGATCTCGGCCCGGACGAGCGCACCGAGCTTGCCATCCATAGCTTTCCAGACCGTGTCATAGTCTTTGAACGCGAACCCGATCCCGTTAATCGAAGCAATGGGAACGAGGGTGGACAGGATCAGCCCCGACAGGCTGAACAGATCGAGCGCGCCCGACCGCACCTGCGAGAGCATGTCGGTGTCGGAGCCGAGTTGATTGTTAGGGAAGACCTGAACCTCGATCCGGCCGCTGGTCGCGTCCTTGATCCGCGTCGCCGCCTCGTTCATTCGCACCGTGAGCGGGTGCGTGACGGGCGAGTTGTTGGCCATTTTCAGGGTTGTTTCCGCCGCGTTGGCGGGGCGCGTCCTGATCGCGAACAGGGGCAGGGCGGTGGCCGGCAGGGCAGCGGTCATCCGGGCCAGCAGGGCGCGGCGTCGTAGCGTCATGTCGTTTCCTCGTTTTAGGCGTTCTCGGTGACGGCGCGGACGCTACCAGAAGCGGTGGGAGCCGGGGAGTCGCGCAACGCCTCGACAAAAAGCGACGGCTGGGGCGACAGCCCAACGGGCATTGTCATCATAGTGTCATCGGACTGTAACAGAGCTGCCACCCGTCATCCCTACCTTCGGAGTGCGTCGATCCGGGCAGTCCGCATCGCGTGCAAATGGCTGGGAAAAGCATTCCCGGCCGATACCGCAGGAGGATTTATGAGGGTTATTTCTACGCTGCTCGGCCTGTCAGCCATTGGGCTGCTCGCCGCAGCGCCGGTCGCGCAGGCGCAGTCGATTAACGGCGCCGGTTCCAGCTTCGCTGCGCCCATCTATCAGAAGTGGGCCGAAGCGGCGGCCGGTCCGACCGGCGTGAAGCTGAATTATCAGTCGATCGGTTCGGGCGGCGGCATTAATCAAATCACCAACCGCACGGTCGATTTCGGCGCGTCGGACATGCCGCTCACGCCGGAGAAGCTGACGGCGGCGAAGCTGTTCCAGTTCCCGACGGTCGTCGGCGGCGTGGTCATCATCGTGAACATCCCCGGCATCAGGCCGAATGAGCTTCACCTGACCGGCCCGGTTCTGGCCGACATCTATCTCGGCAAAATCCAGAAGTGGAACGACCCGGCGATCGCGTCCCTCAACAAGGGCGTGAAGCTGCCATCCGAGGCGATTGCGCCAGTCTATCGCGCCGATGCCTCGGGCACGACGTTCGTGTTCACCGACTACCTGTCGAAGGTCAGCCCGGAGTGGAAATCGCAGGTCGGCGCGGCAACCAGCGTGAAGTGGGCCGTCGGCGCCGGCGCGAAGGGTAGCGAGCAGGTTTCCGGCACCGTCCGTAACATCCGTGGCGGCATCGGCTACGTCGAGAGCGCCTATGCCGAGACGAACCACCTGACGACAACCATGCTGCAGAACCACGCCGGCCGCTACGTCGCGCCGACGATGGCTGCCTTCCAGGCCGCGGCGTCGAACGCCGACTGGAAGAACGCGCAGAACTTCGCGATCAACCTCAACGACGAGCCAGGCAACGAGAGCTGGCCGATCGAGAGCGCGACGTTCGTCCTGGTGCCGACGAACCCGACGAACCCCGCCCAGCAGGCCGCTGTACTGAAGTTCTTCGGCTGGGGCCTGAATAACGGCGACGATGTCGCGAAGCAGCTGCTGTACGTGCCGCTGCCGGCGAGCACGAAGGCGCAGATCCAGTCCGCTTGGCAGACCGTACTCGCCGCGAAGTAAGCCGAGCCTAGACGTGCATATCTCGCGGGCGGGCGCCACGTCCCGTCCGCGAGCGCTTCCTTCCCGCTTGCGCGTTGCGCTGAGAGAGGTTCGCATTGCAACAAGCTGTCTCCGTAGCCGCCGCGCACAGGACGTCCTCGCGGATCGCCGGACGTCGCGGGCACTTCGGAGATACGTTGTTCGCAGTGATGGTGTACGCCGCCGGCGTGCTGATTTTGCTGCTGCTCGGCGGTCTGATCATAGAGCTGTTCATCGGCGGACTGCCGGCGTTCCGGGCGTTCGGGCTCGGCTTCATGACCGATGCCAACTGGGATCCGGTGCAGCAGATCTACGGCGCGGCGATCCCTATTTACGGTACGCTTCTGACCTCGGCGTTGGCGCTTATTCTCGCGGTGCCGATCGCGTTCGGGATCGCCTATTTCCTGACGGAGCTGGCGCCCGGATGGGTGCGGCGGCCGGTTGGCACCGCCATCGAATTGTTGGCGGCCATCCCCTCCATCATCTTCGGGATGTGGGGGTTTTTCGTGGTCGTGCCCATCATGACATCGACGATTCAGCCGACCATGATCGACTCGTTGGACGGCATCCCGGTGCTGCAGGATCTGTTCAGCGGTCCGCCCTTCGGCACGGGTCTGTTCACCGCGGCGGTCGTGCTTGCCATCATGGTGATTCCGTTCATCGCGGCCACGATGCGTGACGTCTTTCTGACTGTGCCGCCCATGTATAAGGAAAGCGCCTACGGCGTCGGCTGCACGACGTGGGAGGTAATGCGCGCGATCGTGCTTCCCTACACGCGGGTCTCTGTCGTCGGCGGCATCATGCTCGGCCTTGGCCGGGCACTCGGCGAGACGATGGCCGTTACGTTCGTCATCGGCAATGCGAATCGGCTCACGCCAAACCTGTTCGGCCCGGGCAACACGATCGCCTCGATCGTCGCGAACGAGTTTCCCGAGGCGCCGGCGGGCAGCCTCAAGCTCGCCTCCCTGTTGGCGCTCGGTTTCCTGCTGTTCGTGATCTCGTTCATCGTCCTCGCCTTCTCGCGCTATCTCCTCCGTCCGAAGCTCAAGGTCTGATCGCGATGAGCGTCAGCATCAGCGTCAAGCCGAGCGCGTTCGTCCGCGATGCCAGGGTCGCCGAGCGGCTTGGCCGCCGTCGCCGCGCCGCCGACCGGATCGTCCGCGTCCTGTGCGTGATCGCGACGCTGATCGGTTTGTTTCTGCTGGCGTCGATCCTGTTCACGCTGCTGTGGCGCGGCGCGGCCGGGTTTTCGCTGACCGTCTTCACGCACGTCACGCGCCCGCCCGGCTCTGACGGCGGCCTGCTGAACGCGATCATCGGCAGCCTCATCCAGACCACGATCGGGACGGCGATCGGGATGCCGATCGGCCTCTTGGTCGGCACCTACCTGGCCGAATACGCGCGCGGCTCGTGGCTCGGCAACGCGGTCCGGTTCGTGTCGGACATCCTGCTCTCAGCGCCCTCGATCCTGATCGGCCTCTTCATCTATGGCCTGCTCGTGCAGCCGTTCGGGGGGTTTTCGGGCATCGCGGGAGCGGTCGCGCTGTCGATCATCATGATCCCGATTGTCGTCCGCACGACGGAAGACATGCTGACGCTGATTCCCGTCGCGCTGCGCGAAGCCGCCTTCGCGCTTGGCGCGCCCAAATGGAAAATCATCGTTCTGATATGTTATCGTGCGGCCAAAGAGGGTATCGTCACCGGCATGTTGCTCGGTGTCGCGCGCATCTCCGGTGAGACGGCGCCGCTGCTGTTCACCAGCCTTGGCAACGACAACGCGGTTTACAAGCTCGGTCAGCCAATGGCGAGCCTGCCGATCGCCATCTACAAATACGCCGGTTCGCCGTATGACGACTGGGTGCAGCTGGCCTGGGTCGGCGCGTTGCTGATCACCTTCGGCGTGCTGGCGATCAACATTATCGCGCGCTTCGCTTTGCGGCACCGCAAGTAGGAGCGTCAATGAGCGGGATCACAAACATGGCCGACGCGACCGAGACGGCGAATCTCGGCGGGATGCAGGTCAGCTCGCCGGCGGAGCTCAACGCGACCCGCGTGGCCGTTCGCAACCTCGATTTTTACTACGGCCAGAACCGCGCGCTGAAGGGGATCAATCTCGATTTCCCGGACCGGCAGGTGACAGGCGTGATCGGCCCGTCCGGCTGCGGCAAGTCGACGCTGCTCCGTTGCCTCAACCGCATGTACGACCTCTATCCCGGGCAGCGCGCGACGGGGGAGGTTCTGATGGACGGTGAAAACATCATCGGCCCCAACGTCGATCTCAACGCGCTCCGCAGCCGCATCGGTATGGTGTTTCAGAAGCCGACGCCGTTTCCGATGACGATCTACGAAAACATCGCCTTCGGCGTGCGGCTGCATGAGCGGCTG
>CAYSTX010000221.1:0-6536 GCA_964434035.1 uncultured Acetobacteraceae bacterium | reverse complement strand
ATGTCGGCCGAGAAGTTCATGTATCGGTTTATCGCGGCGATCCGCAGTCAATCGACAATGGAGTTCAAGGAACAACTGCGGTCCGTCGATGTATTGATGGTCGATGACTTGCAGTTTCTTATCGGCAAGGACAACACGCAGGAAGAATTCTTCCACACGTTCAACGCCGTCGTCGACGCTGGCAAGCAGATCGTCGTTTCCGCCGACAAGTCGCCCTCCGACCTGTCCGGGCTCGAGGATCGGCTGCGCACGCGTCTCGGCTGGGGCATGGTTGCCGACCTGCATGCGACGACGTTCGAGTTGCGGATCTCGATCCTCGAGGCGAAGGCCGCGCGCGCTGGGGTCGCCGTACCGCCAAAGGTGCTCGAGTTCCTTGCCCACAAGATCACGACCAACGTTCGCGAACTGGAGGGGGCGCTCAACCGTCTCATCGCCCACGCCAACCTATTCGGACGCCCGGTGACGCTGGAGACGACGAACGAGGTGCTGCACGACGTGCTGCGGGCGCATGACCGGCGAGTCACGATCGAAGAGATCCAAAAGCGGGTCGCCGAGCACATGGGCATCCGGCTGACCGACATGTCTTCAGCCCGCCGCGCCCGCGCCGTCGCCCGGCCCCGCCAGGTCGCGATGTATCTTGCCAAACAGCTCACTGGCCGAAGCCTGCCCGAAATCGGCCGCCGCTTCGGCAATCGGGACCACACCACGGTCATGCACGCGGTATCCCGCGTTTCGGCCCTGATGAAGACGGACGAGGCCTTCGCCGAGGACGTCGAGCTGCTCCGCCGGATGCTGGAAAGCTGATCAGGGCCGTCCCGACCGATCACTTTGCCTCTACGGCTAGCGTTGCTACAGTCAAATGCCCCGAGTCTCCCCTGTCCGCCGGCTGGATGGGCTTCGGGTCGAGAGGGACCGAGAGGCGATGAAGTTCAAGGCCGACCGCGCAACGCTCCTCCGCGCTCTCGCGCACGTGCAAAGTGTCGTCGAGAAGCGGAACACCATTCCAATTCTTGCCAACGTGCTGATTGCCGTGCGCGACGGGCGGTTGACGCTAACCGCAACCGATATGGAGATCGCGATCGTCGAGGACGTTGCGGCTTCCACGACCCGTAACGGCGCCTGCACGGCGCCCGCGTCGACGCTGTATGAGATCGTCCGGAAACTACCGGAGCATGCGGAGGTCGAACTCGACCACCCCGGCGGCGACGCACAGCTGGCACTCCGCGCCGGACGATATGCGACGAGCCTCGTCGTGCTGCCGACCGAAGATTTCCCGTCGATGACTGCCGGGACGCTGACGCATCGCTTCAGCCTCCCGGCGCTGATCCTGCGCGGCCTGATCGACCGGACGCGATTCGCCATCAGCACCGAGGAAACACGCTACTACCTGAACGGCGTCTATCTGCACGTCGCCGAAGGCGAACAGGGCCGCGTGCTTCGGGCGGTCGCAACAGACGGGCATCGGTTGGCCCGCGTAGAGGTCG
This sequence comes from uncultured Acetobacteraceae bacterium, assembly GCA_964434035.1. Classification (GTDB taxonomy): domain Bacteria; phylum Pseudomonadota; class Alphaproteobacteria; order Acetobacterales; family Acetobacteraceae; genus CAYSTX01. Next base: position 5,052 of record CAYSTX010000221.1, on the reverse strand, counting down.
ATCCGCTGCCCGAGGGCGCCGGATCGATGCCCGGCGTGATCGTCCCGCGCAAGACGATCGCCGAACTGCGACGCCTTCTCGACGAGGTCACCGGGGATGTCGGCTTGGCCCTGTCGGATACGCGCATTCAGTTCCAGGCCGGTCCCATCCTTCTGACCAGCAAGCTGATCGACGGGACGTTCCCCGAATACGAGCGCGTCATCCCGCGCGATAACGACAAGGTCCTAACGGTCGGCAAATCCGACTTCGCCGCCGCCGTCGGTCGCGTCGCCGCGATCTCGGCGGAGCGTTCGCGGCCGGTCAAGCTATCGCTCGCGCGCGATCTGCTTGTTCTGTCCGCGAGCAGCCCCGAACAGGGCACCGCGACGGAAGAGCTCGATTCCGATCACGTCCGGTACTCGGCAGGTCCGCTCGAGATCGGGTTTCAAGCTCGCTACCTGAACGACATCACGGACCAGATCACCGGCGAGGTCGAGTTTCGCTTCTCGGACGGCACGGCGCCGACAGTCGTTCGCGATACGGCCGACCCGAGCGCGCTCTTCGTTCTGATGCCGATGCGGGTCTGATTTCGCGCGATAGCGAAGACACGTCCTCACCTCAGCCGCCGCCCGCGCTGCGGCTGGACCGGATCGACCTTTCGAACGTTCGCAACTACGCGGCGTTGACGTGGCGACCGGAGGGCGATCTTGTCGTCCTGACCGGTCGAAACGGCTCCGGCAAGACGAATCTGCTCGAGGCGATATCCTTGCTGGTTCCGGGCCGCGGCCTGCGCGGCGCTCGGCTTGGCGACATTGCCCGGCGCGACGGACCAACGCCTGTGCCATGGGCAATTGCCGGGCGGTTCTCGACACCAGAGGGCCCAACCGTCATCGGCACCGGCGTGACCGCCGGCGGCCCATCGGAGCGGCGGACGTTTCAGGTCGATGGCCAGCCGGCGCGTAACCAGTCGGACGTCGCCGACCGGATCGCGGCTGTCTGGCTGACGCCGGCAATGGACCGGCTTTTCGCCGAAGGTGCCCAGGCGCGGCGCCGGTTCCTTGACCGCCTCGTCCTGGCGCTCGACCCGTCGCACGCGCGCGAGGTCGCCGCGCATGAGCAGGCGACCGCGAACCGCAACCGGCTGCTCGCAGCCCCCAGCGACTCCGGTTGGCTCTCAGCGGTCGAGGATGCAGTCGCCCGTCATGCCGTCGCCGTCGCCGCCGCGCGACTCGATCTGATCGCGAAGCTAAATGCTATCCTTGCTTCGGGGCAGCTTGATCCGTTTCCGGCGGCAAGACTGGCCGTGATCGACCCCGTCGCCGAGCGGCTCGCGTCCGACCCGGCTGTCGCCGTCGAGGACTGGGTGCGCGGAGCCCTCGCCCAAGACCGCGCACGTGACACGGCGGCCGGCGGCGCACGACTCGGGGCGCACCGAGCGGATCTCGCTGTCCGCGAGTCGACGACCGATCGACCGGCGGCCGAACTCAGCACGGGGGAACAGAAAACGCTGCTGATCAGCCTGATTCTCGCCCATGCGCGGCTGATTACGACGTCCCGGGGCTTCGCTCCGCTCCTCCTTCTCGACGAACCGATCGTTCATCTCGATTCCGACCGCCGCGCGGCGCTGTTCACTGCCCTTGCGGCGGCACGCGCGCAAGCGTTCCTCACCGGCACTGATCCCGAACCGTTCGACGGCCTCCCGGATCGCGCGGCCCGCTGGTCCGTCATGTCCGGAATGCTGCGCCAAACGGCGCGCTAATGCTTGGTTGGGCCTGTGAGTCGCAGGTCAAACAAGCTATATCTAACCCATGTCAGACAATGCGAATCCGACGCCGGAGCCCGAGAGCTACGACGCGTCCTCAATCTCGATCCTTCGTGGCCTTGATGCCGTCCGTAAACGGCCGGGCATGTATATCGGCGACACGGATGACGGCTCAGGCCTGCATCACATGGCCTTCGAAATCGTCGACAACGCCGTCGACGAAGCACAGGCAGGCTTCGCCGACCATGTCTCGATCACGCTGAACGGCGACGGTTCGGTCACGGTCGTCGACAACGGCCGCGGCATCCCGATCGACATCCACGAGGAAGAGGGCGTGTCGGCGGCCGAGGTTGTGCTGACGCGCCTGCACGCGGGCGGCAAGTTCAATCAGAATAGCTACAAGGTCTCGGGCGGTCTGCACGGGGTCGGTGCGGCCGTCGTCAATGCCCTTTCGGAATGGATGGAAGTTCGGGTCTGGCGCGGCGGATACGAGCATCTGCTGCGCTTCCGTGACGGTGAGGCCGAAGCGCCGCTCTCGATCGTTGGGCCGAGCGACCACCCGCAGGGCACGCTGGTCACGTTCAAGCCGAGCGCGCGGACGTTTACAAACGTCGAGTTCGATTTCGCAACGCTTGAGCGCCGCTTGCGCGAGCTCGCGTTCCTCAACTCGGGACTCACGATCATCCTCCGCGACGAACGCCACGCGCCGGCGGTCGAATCTGTCATGGGCTATGCAGGCGGCCTCGTCGCGTTCGTCGAGTGGCTGGATCGCGCGCGCACGCCGGTGATCGCGCCGCCCATCAGCTTCGTCGGAGGATCAACGACCGACGCGGCGGGCCCGGGCATCCGTGTCGAAGCCGCGATCTCATGGAACGACGGCTTCCACGAACAGGTGCTGTGCTTCACGAACAACATCCCGCAACGCGACGGCGGCACGCACCTCGCCGGCTTCCGTGCGGCGCTGACGCGTGCGGTGACAAAATACGCGGAGCGTCTCGGCAAGAAGGAAGGCCTTGCCCTCGTCGGCGAGGACATGCGCGAGGGACTGACGGCCGTGCTGTCGGTCAAGGTTCCCGACCCCAAGTTCAGCTCGCAGACGAAGGACAAGCTGGTCAGCTCCGAGGTGCAGCCGGTCGTCCAGGCGGCGGCGTCTGACGCGATCGGCCATTGGTTCGAGACGCACCCCAAGGAAGCGAAGCTCGTCATCCAGAAGATCATGGACGCGGCCGCCGCGCGTGAGGCGGCGCGTCGCGCCCGCGAGCTGACGCGGCGAAAGGGCGTGCTCGACGTGTCTTCGCTCCCGGGCAAGCTCGCTGATTGTCAGGAGCGCGATCCCGCGAAGGCCGAGATCTTCATCGTCGAAGGCGACAGCGCGGGCGGCTCGGCCAAACAGGGGCGCGACCGAAAGTTTCAGGCGATCCTTCCTTTGAAGGGCAAGATCCTGAACGTCGAGCGGGCACGCTTTGACCGGATGCTCGGATCCGCTGAAATCGGCACGCTGATTACAGCGCTCGGCACCGGCATCGGCCCCGGCGATCCGGACGCAGGCGGCTTCACGATCAACAAGCTCCGCTACCACAAGATCAACATCATGACGGACGCGGATGTCGACGGCTCCCACATTCGCACGCTGCTGCTGACGTTCTTCTTCCGCCGGATGCCCGAACTGATCGAGCGCGGGCATTTGTTCATCGCACAGCCGCCGCTGTACCGCGCCAAGCGCGGCAACGATGAGCGTTACCTCAAGGACGATCGGGCGCTCGAGGATTTCCTGCTCGAGAAGGCGCTGTCGGACGCACGCATGGTCTTTTCCGACGGTACGGTCGTTGAGGGCGACGAGCTGCGTGCCGAGGCAAACCGGCTCCGCGAGACGACCGCGCGCCTACGCCGGCTCGCATCACTCGTGCCGATGATCTATCTCGAACAGGCGGCCGTCGCCGGGGCGCTCGCGACCGAAACAACAGCTGCCGGTCAGGCGGCGCAAGACCTCGCGCAAAGGCTCGATGCGATCTCGCTGCCCGGAGAGCGCGGCTGGGTCGTCGCTGCGGGTGCCGAGGGCTTGACCATGGCGCGCACCGCACGTGGCGTTGCGGAAAAGCATACGCTCGATGCGTCGAGCTTGCGCAGCGCCGACGCCCGCTGGCTCGCCGAGCAAGCGGGCGCCCTGCAAAGCCGCTTCGCAACGCCGGCGACCCTGCGTCTCGATTCGACCGAAACCCCGGTGACGGGTCCAGCCGCCGCGTTTGAACGCATCTTGGCGTACGGCCGAAAGGGTCTCGCGATCCAGCGATTCAAGGGTCTCGGCGAGATGAACCCTGATCAGCTCTGGAAAACGACGCTCGACCCCGCCTCACGGACGCTTCTTCAGGTGAAGGTCGGCGACGCTGAGGACGCTTCGCAGATCTTCAGCACGCTCATGGGCGACGTCGTCGAACCGCGCCGCGAGTTCATCGTCGGCAACGCGCTGAAAGTCGCCAACCTCGACGTTTGACAGGATTGATGGTCCGTTAACCAAAACCTGCAAACGCCCCGCCGGCAGTAAGGGCTCTCGAGCGTGCCCGACCGCCGAGACCCGGGCTTTACTGCTTGCGCCGCGCCTTCGCCCCGGTCTGGTCGCCGCCCGACTGCTTGGCCGCGTTCGGGTCGCCCGCATCCTCGTTGTCGCCCGCCTCCTCGTTAAGTTCCTCGGCGAGCTCCCGAGCCGCCGTTGGGTCAAGTTTCTTCGAAGCCTCGAGCAAAGCGTCTGCCGTCTCGTCATGTCCCTCGACCATCTCGTCGAGCGCCTCCTCGGCGATGTCGCGGGCCTTCTGATGCTTCTCGTCCCGTTTGTCGGACATTCGGACCTCCTCCCGTTTCGCCCTGTCCCTGAACGGTTGCGAACGCTGCCAGTTTCGAAGTTGCCTAAGCTTCGCGCTTGATGTCGTCCGCGTCGCGCCGCGGGGCCCGCGTGTCGGGCTACTGACCAAAAGCGTGTCCCCGGCGCGTGGCCGGAGGCTCGTTGCGCGCCGTTGGTCAGCTTATCGGGGAACCTTGGCTCGCCTGCCGCGCGTCTGGCGTGGCAGCCAACTCGGGGAGCGGGATGAACTCCGTCTCGTCGCCAGGCACCTTCCCGAAGCGCCCGGCCCTCCAGTCCGCCTTAGCCTGCTCGATGCGCTCGCGGCTGGAGGAGACGAAGTTCCAGAACAGATGGCGCGGCCCATCCATCGCCGCTCCGCCCAGCAGCAGCATCCGCGCACCCACGGGCCCCGCGCGCAAGGCGAGGCGGTCTCCGGCGCGGAAGACCAGCATGCGGCCCGGCTCGAAGCGGTCGC
>CAYSTX010000220.1:0-6561 GCA_964434035.1 uncultured Acetobacteraceae bacterium | reverse complement strand
TGATCCAGCGGGCTTCGTCCGACGCGAGGAAGGCCACGGCGTCGGCGATATCGTCCGGCTGCGCGACGCGCTTGAACGCCTGCATCGCAAGCGTGAAGTCGCGGCCGGCATCGGTCCTGGCGAAGTTCGACATGTCGGTGTCGACGACGCCGGGAGCGACGGCGTTGACGCGGATGCCACGCTCACCGAGCGCTGCGGTGAAGTGCTTCACCAGCGTGTCGATCGCACCTTTTGTCGCCGCGTAGGCGGACAGGGTGCCGACCGACGCGCGCGCCGCCAATGACGAGAGCAGGACAATGCTACTGCCCGCGCGAAGAACGGGAAGCAGTTGCTGGACGAGGAAGTAGGGTGCGCGGACGTTGACCGCGAACTGGTTGTCGAAATCCTCGATCGTGGTCTCCTCGATGGTCGCGGGCTTGGAGACACCGGCATTGGCAACGAGGATGTCGAGGCGACCGCCGACCAGATCGCGAACCTGCCGCGCCAGCTTGTGCGGTCCGTCGGGCGCGGCGAGGTCGGCGGCAATTGCGTCGGCATGACCGCCCGCGCCCCTGATCTCCGCAACGACGCCTTCAGCCTCCCTGGCGCTGCTACCGTAGTGGACGATGACGCGGGCGCCGCCGCGGGCGAGAGCGAGCGCGCTGGCGCGGCCGATACCGCGCGATGCGCCGGTGACGAGGACGGTTTTTCCGGCAAGATTCGGTATGGGAAAGTTCCTACAACGTCTCATTTGTGACCAACTTGGTCGGATCAGTCCAGCGCATGTTCCACGATCGAGTCGACGCGATCCGGGTAGAAAGCGAGACGATCCTTGATCGCCGCCACGGCCGCGTACGGCGCCTCATAGGTCCACACGGCGTTAACTGCGCGCGCCCCGCCGGACGGGATGCTGAAATACGCGCAATCCCCTTTGTATGGGCAGTACGTGGCATGATCCGTACGCTGCAGGAGTGTCATGTCCACGTCCTTGCGCGGGATGTAGAACACCGGCGGATAGGCTGCCTCGCGCAGCGTCAGGGCGTCGCGCGTATCCGCGACGACCCGGCCCGCGACGGTCACCACGACACGTTTCGGGGTGCTTTCGATGGTAATGGGATGATCCGGTCCCGGACGCTTGATCTGGCGTTCGATGGTCGCGTGCTGCGGCATGACACACCTCTGCTGCTTGGGGTTTCGGCGCGGTTCAGCCGGCGGTCTTCCCGCCGTCCACGGTTAAAATCTGGCCGGTCACGAACGAGGCCTGATCCGAGGCGAGAAACACGATGGCGCGTGCAATCTCCTCCGGCTGGCCAACGCGCCCGAGCGGGACGCCGGTGACCAGCGCCGCCTTCCGGTCCGCGGTGCCGGTGAAGCGGTTGAGCATTCCCGTTTCGGTCGGTCCGGGGGCGACGGCGTTGACCCGCACACCAAACCCGGCCGCCTCAAGCGCTGCCGACTTCGTCATTCCCTCAACGGCGTGCTTGCTGCCGACGTAGACCGACGCGCCGGCGGCGCCCTCGTGACCGTATGTCGAGGAGATGTTGACAATGCTGCCGCTCCCTTGCGCCTGCATGACGCGCAACGCGTGCTTCATGCTCAGCAGCGTGCCGAGCACGTTAGTGTCGAAGACGGCGGCGTAGCTCTCCGCCGTCTGCTGCGTCACCGGGCCGGGTTCGCCTTCGGTGCCCGCGTTGTTGACCGCGACGTCGAGCCGTCCGAATCGCGCCACCGTCTGGTCGATCAGGGCACGCACGTCTTCATCATGACGCACATCGGCGGCGACGAATTCGGCGTCCGCGCCGAGGTCGCGCAGTTCGACGACCAGCGCCTGCCCGGCGTCCGCGTGCCGCCCGGCGACGGCGACGCGGTCGCCGTTCTGCGCGAAGGCAAGTGCTGCGGCCCGGCCGATGCCAGTCAGCGCGCCGGTGATCAAGACGACTTGATTGCTCATGTTCCATCCTCTGGTCTTGCCGCTTTGAACGTCGGCCTTGGCAGTCACCTAGGCATCGGTGGCTCCGCCGAAAAAGACTTTGTAGGGTGCCGGGCATACCTCGGAGGCATGGACGGGCGTGGAACTTCGGCACCTGCGATACTTCGTGGCCGTCGCCGAGGAGGGCAGCCTCACGGTTGCGGCCGAGCGCCGGCTGCACACGGCGCAGCCATCACTCAGCCGCCAGATCCGCGACCTGGAACTGGAGGTGGGCGCCGAGTTGCTGACCCGCAGCGCGCGTGGCGTCGAGTTGACCGCGTCCGGCCGCGTCTTCCTCGATCACGCGCGCCTGGCGCTCGCGCAGGTCGATGCCGCGAAGGAGGCGGCACGTCGCGCTGCCGGCTCGGCGAAGCGGGTTTTCGCGGTCGGCTTCCTCAGCGGTCACGAACTCGAATGGCTGCCCGACGCGATGCGTATCCTGCGCGATGAATTGCCGAGTATCGAGGTCAGTATCTCCAGCAACCACTCCCCAGCGCTCGCGAACGCGCTGCTCAGGGGCAAGCTCGACATCGCCTTCCTCCGGTCGGAACCGGACATCCCCGATCTGGCGTACAAGGTTCTCCGATCGGAGCCGTTGGTCGTGGTGATGCCGAGTGACCATCGTCTGGCTTCGCGGGAGGCGATCGCACCGCAGGAGCTTGCTAGGGAACCTTTCCTTGGAATGTCGCAGACGGCGCCCGTACTCCGCGCGATTATTGCCGATTACTTGCGGCGCTCGGGGGTCAATCTGACGCCCGCGCACGAAGTGGATTACCTGTCCATGGCGATATCGCTGATCGCCTCGACGCATGGCGTGGCGTTGCTGCCGATCTACGCGCTTAACTTCCTGCCAGCATCGGTCACGAGCCGCCCGTTGCAAGGTGAGGTTCCGACGATCGATCTCGTCCTCGGCTACCACAAGGCAAACACCTCGCCCCTCGTTCGGTTGTTTCTCTCGAAAGTGGACGAGATGATCGATCGCGTTTCGAAGAAGCCGAGTGACTTATAACATGAGGACCGCGCCATGTCGGATGAACCAAAGGACGGGATCGATCGCCGGGACTTCATGATGGCGACCATTGCCTCGATCGGCGTATCGGCAGTCGTTGCGGCTGATACCGGCGCCGCGAACGCCCAAGGAAAAACAGCGCCCGCCGCCCGTTCGGCGCAGGCCGTTTCACAAGGAACGGTCCGCACCGGTGACGTGATCCAGGGGAAGCAGGTCATCAGCGCGCTCGACGTCAGCGACCTGGAAGCTGGCAAGCACCTCTTCTATTTCCAAGGCGTGCAGATGCCCACGGGCCAGCACTGGTATGTGTCCGTAATGGTCGCCAAGGGGGCGAAGCCAGGCAAGCGCGTCGCCCTCATCAGCGGTGTGCACGGCGACGAGATCAGTTCCGTGCACACGGTACAAACCGTCATGAGCCAGCTCGATCCGGCCGAGGTGTCGGGCACGGTGATGGCGGTTCTAGACGTATCACGTCCGGCCCTTGAAGGCATGGCGCGCCGATGGCCCAATTCAGGACGGGGAATTGACCTCATCGACATGAATCGCGAGTGGCCCGGGAATGAGGAGGGCGCCAATGCACCCAGCCGGCACGCCGGGCTCCTGTTCAACAGACTCCTCAGGCCGAACGCCGACTACGCGATAGATTTCCATACCGGGGCGACCGGGATGGATATAACGGCGTTTCATCTTGCCCGGATGGACCTGCCCGAGGTCCGGGCGATGGCGGAGCTGTATCCGATCGATCAGATCTTGGACGACCCTGCCTATCCTACTCTCCTGGCGAACGCATTCATCAATGTGGGCATTCCGGCTTTCACGCCCGAGATCGGTGCCCCGCGCATCCTGGACCACGCGATGATTCCACTGTTCGTGGAGGGCACGATGAATGTGCTCAAACGCCACGGAATAATCGCCGGTCCGATGGGCCGCACCGGGCGCGATGCGGGCACCTTCGTCGCCAACAGTGGGCACACCATCCTTGCAACGCATGGCGGATTCGTTGAGCTTTTGGTCAGGCTGAACGACAAGGTCGGCGCCGGACAGAAGGTTGCAATCCAGCGCAATACATTCGGCGAAATCGTAGCGGAGTACACCAGCGGTGTGGCCGGCCAAGTCTCCGGTTATCGCACGGACGCGACAGCGGAGCCCGGCACGCCGCTGGTGTTCATCTTCTACAACAATGCGACCCCGGAGGACCCGGTGGATTACTCTGAGTGAGTTCAGCCGTAGGTAAGGTTCAGGGGTGGCGAGCGGCCAAGGCCGCCTCGACTTCGCGCGCCCGGCCTCCCGACCTGAACTGCTCAACGAGGTGCGGCTTCTGCGCGATCTGGTGGCGATAGACCCCGTGCGCGGCCGCGATGAGGTCGCCTTTCCGGGCAAGCGCGTGATCCCCGATCTCGACGATCCGCAGGTTCGGCCAGATCTGCGGACGGATTTGCAGGATGTCGGCAAAGATCGCGTCCCCAGGCCGGTCCGGCATGGCCTGCGCGATCAGCAGCGCCATCGACGCCGAGGAGCGCGAGACGCCGGCGTGGCAATGCACAAGCAGATGAGCGTCCGCCGCTGGTTCGTGGCCGAGATCGCTGCCGAATGCCAGCAGATCCTCGATATGGTCCCGATCCGGCATGATCATGCCGGGTCCTGCCTCGATCACGTCGTGAAAGCGGAGCTCAAGCTTCTCATGCTCGCCGAACGTGCCGAACACCTCGGGCACCGGCCATTCGGGGTCGAGGATCGACAGAACGTGACTGACCCGCGTTTCGCAGTAGTCGGCGAGTTCGTCGAGGCCGCAGACGGTGATACGAAAGGGGAGCGTCATTAGCGGGTTCCCGGAATGGAGCGGCTAGCGCGAATCCTTATACCGCTTTCGGTCCAGATAGGCGTAGCGAGCCGTCCGCTACTCCTCCGTCCAATTCCGCGACTGACACACCGGCAGCCCCATGCGCGCATCCCGCGCCGCCGGGTCCATCGCCAGGTACACGCGCAACTGATCGAGCACGCCGCGTGTGATCCAGGCGAGGTCGAGCGCCAGCGCCTCGGCGACGCTGTAGAAACGCACGTCCTCAATCTCACCCGACCCGGCCAGTTCGCCGCCGACATGTGCCGCGTCGACCACGAGAAAGCGCGCGTTGAAGCGGATGGGCGAGGCGGGCGGCGTCACCGCGCGGCACAGGTAATCGAGCGGCGCGAGGCTCGGCGGGTCGCCGAGATGGAGGCCCGTCTCCTCGGCCAACTCACGCGCCGCCGCCATGCCGAGCGCCTGCGCCAATTCGGGGATCGCCGCGCGTTCCAGCAGGCGCCGTGTCGCGGGGCGAAGCGGAGTTGCGTGCGGGGCGGTCGCGTCCGCGGGATCGACCGCGCCGCCGGGAAACACTAGCCGGTTCGGCATGAAGCGGTGGCCGGCGCCGCGGAGCCCCATCAGCACTTCGACCGCGTCGCCCGCGCCCCGAACGACGAGCAGGCTGGCAGCATCGCGAGGGGTCGCCGGGGCAGGCGGGTCGGCGTCGGACATGAGAGGGAGGCTTGCCGCGTATGGTCCGGCCGCGCAAGGCTTGCTCCATCAACGTCGTGTCCGAGGAGCGAGTCGTGATCGAAGCCCAACCGGTCCATCCCTACGCCGCGCACCGCGCGCAGATCGAAGCCATCCTGCGCGCCTGGGGCATGGGGGACGCCGATGCCGACGTGACCGCCGATATCCTGTCCTGGGCCGATCTGCACGGCATCGACAGCCACGGCATGTCCATGTTGCCGACCTATGACGCATGGCGGCGGGCAGGGCGGGTGCGGTTTGATCGGCCGCCCGAGATCGTCCGGCAGACGCCGGTCGCGGCCGTGATCGACGCGGGCGGCAATCTCGGTCACCCGCCGGCGCGGTTCGCCATGGCGGACGCGATCGAGCGGGCGCGCAACACGGGTCTGGCCGCCGTCGCGGTGCGGAATTCGTCGCATTTCGGGGCCTGCGGCTACTACACACTGATGGCGGCCGAGGCGGGCATGATCGGCATGGCCGCCACCAGCGCCTCGGGCGTGCGTGTCGCGCCGACCGGCGGCGCGATGCCTCGGCTCGGCACCGACCCGTGGTCCTTCGCCGCCCCCGGCACGCCCGGACGGCCGTTCCTGCTCGACATGGCGACGACGACGGTCGCCTACGGCCGCGTGCGGAACAAGGCGAATGAAGGCGTCGCCTGCCCGCCCGGCTGGGTGCTGACGCCCGACCTGAAGCCGACTACGGACCCGCTGGACGTAGTGGAGCGGCCCGGCTTCCTGACCTCGCTCGGCGGCCCGATGGAGACGGGCGGCCACAAGGGCTATGGGCTCGCCGTCATGGTCAACATCCTGGCCGCTTGCCTGATCGGTGCCACGGTGCCGACCGACCCGGACCACGGCAAGAAGGCGGACAGCCTCGATCTCGGCCATTTCTTCCTGGTAATCGACCCCGGCGTCTTCCGCTACCGCGACGCGGTCATCGAGGACATCGCGCGGTTCTGCGACGCGCTCCGCGCAACGCCGCCGGCCGACCCGGCCGTGCCGGTGCAGGTCGCGGGCGACAAGGAGCGGGCGACGGCGGCCGCACGGATGCGCGATGGCGTCCCGGTTGGCGCCG
>CAYSTX010000219.1:4415-6584 GCA_964434035.1 uncultured Acetobacteraceae bacterium | reverse complement strand
GCCCAGCGTCGCGGCGCATTTCGCGATCGGCCCGGACGGCAGTTTTGATCTCGACGCGGCCACGCTGCTTGCCAACGCCGTGTAGCGAGGCTGATGGGGGCGACGGCGGCAACGACGCGTTGCTACGCTCCAACGATCCGTCGCCCTCATTCGGCTCGAGGAATCCATGTCCAACGAAACCGGCCGTGAAGAGCATCTCTGGTTCCTGAACACCTATGTCATCGTGCGCGTGCGACACGATGAGGGCGCCGACGGAATCGCGGTGCTCGAAAGCCACGCGCCACACGGTCTATCTGCTCCAGGGCGAGTTGCGGTTGCGCATGGGCGACAGCGATCTGCACGCAACTGCGGGCGATTGCCTCCTGGCGCCGAAGGGAACGCCGCACACCTATCTAGTCGTGTCGCGGGACGGCGCGCGGTTCCTTACCATCCTGCGTGGGGCGGGTTTCGAAGGGCTGGTCCGCGAAATCAGCCGCCCGGCCGAGCGCAAAGCACTTCCGACGCCATCGGGGCCGCCCACGCCGGAAGACGCCGACGCGTTGGCCCGCGTGTGCCTGAAGCATGGGATCGAGGTCGTCGGGCGGCCGTTGGGCTGACTACAGCTGCCGGCTTTCCTGGTGTGGCACGTCAAACGTCTGGTCGACGGGTGAGCCCGTCAACCAGACCGATCACGTCAGCGAAACGCTCAATCCCGCGGCTGTGCGACGATGCGGAGATACGGCTTCAAGGTCGTCCAGCCGTCCGGGAACTTTGTCCTGGCCGCCTCGTCCGAGACGGACGGTGGAATGATGACGTCCTCGCCCGGCCGCCAGTTCACAGGCGTTGCGACCGTGTGCTTCGCGGTCAACTGGCACGAATCGAGCAGGCGCAGGACTTCGTCGAAGTTGCGGCCGGTGCTCATCGGATAGGTGAGCATTGCCTTGATCTTCTTGTCCGGGCCGATCACGAAGACCGAACGGACGGTGGCGTTGTCCGCGGCGGTGCGACCCTCGGCGTTGCCGGCGGCCTCTTCGGGCAGCATATCGTAGAGTTTTGCAACGACCAGCTCAGGATCACCGATCATCGGGTAGGTGACCTCGTGACCCTGGGTCTCCTTGATGTCCTCGGCCCAGCGCGCGTGGTTGCCAACTGGATCGACGCTCAGGCCGATGATTTTCGTGTTGCGCTTCTCGAACTCCGGCACCAGCCCGGCCATATAGCCCAACTCGGTTGTGCAGACCGGTGTGAAGTCCTTCGGATGGCTGAACAGGATGGCCCAGCTGTCACCGATCCAGTTGTGGAAACGAATCGTCCCTTGGCTTGTCTCGGCAGCAAAGTTCGGAGCTTCCGAATTGATCCTCAGCGACATGCTGGCCTCCTGGCGAACGGTGGTAGCTTATCTTTAGAACGAAACTAGCTAGCACATTGCGGGGTTGGCGTGAATGGACGAACGCGTTACAGCGGTAACTTATCTTCAGAACGAAACTAGCTAGCACGTTGCGGCGCTGGCGTGAATGGTCGAACGCGTTAGGCGGAAGACGACAACCCGCCGCGCGCGTCCAACGCCTCCGCCCGCCACATCATCGTCGCCTCATGCCGGTTGTGAAATAGATGCGCGACCGTCGCCCCTGGCAGCGCGGCAACCGCCTCGACCGCCGCATGGTCCGTCGCCCCCTGCAGCTTGATCGTGCAGACGATCCGCCGGACCGTCCGCGCCTCGATCCACGCCCGCACCAGCTCCAGCAATCGCGCCGGATACGCGATCACGTCGCACACGAGCCAGTCCGCCGCCTCCGGCCGCACGGCGAACGCATCCGCCGCGCGCGACCGCACGCCCGGCATCGCCGCCACGCGCGGCTCAAGCGGCGCGCGGTCGACCGCGAGCACGTCGGCGCCGAGTGTCGCCAGCACCCAGGTCCAGCCGCCGGGCGAGGCGCCGAGGTCGATGCAGGCGTCGCCCGGACCCGGATGCTCGCCCATCCGCGTCAGCGCCTCCCACAGTTTCAGATAGGCGCGGCTGGGCGGGCCGATGTGGTCCTCCTCGAACACGACCTCGCCGTTGACGAACGGGCTCGACTTGGTCGGGCTGAACAGCAGACGGTCGGGTGCGAGCAGGGTCCAGGCGCCGAGATGCGAGGTGGGCGCCTTCTCCGGAAACACCAGCGGCCGCGCGCGCACCGGCGGCAGTCG
>CAYSTX010000219.1:0-4315 GCA_964434035.1 uncultured Acetobacteraceae bacterium | reverse complement strand
GCCATCGGGCCGAGCCGTAGCTCGCCGAGCGTCTGCCCATAGACGGCGCCGCAGAACAGCAGCAGCCCGACCGCGAAACAGGCGCCGGCAAGGCTCGGCAGCACCCCGCCGCGCGCCGCCAGCACGCCGCACAGCACGAGCGCCGCCGCGTGCCATCCCTGCATCTGCACCGCACTCCGCACCGCGTTCATCCCGGCCGGGTCCAGCCGCGCCGGCAGCGCATGTGCCGCCGCTGCCGCCATGGCGACGCCGCTGAGCCCGGCCAGCGCGCCGAGCCCGATCCAAAGCCGGTCCATCAATGTCATCCCGTGTCGGTTTCGCCACCCTATCTGGCCTCGCTCCGTCCCGCCTCTACCCCGCGCGCCGCAACTTTGATCCCGGCCGGCTCGCTCCGCCATTGAGCGGCGCGCGCACGCCGATAGGATAGGCGTATGCCCCGTGGCGACCTGTTTCCCGAGATCGGTCCGTTCGAGACCGGCTACCTGCCGCTGACCGGCGGCCACGTGATGTATTGGGAGCAGGTCGGCAATCCGCGGGGCCGGCCGGTGCTGTTCCTGCACGGCGGCCCAGGGGCCGGCGCGGGCGCGGTGCATCGGCGGTTTTTCGACCCGGACGCCTGGCGCATCACCATTTTCGACCAGCGCGGCGCCGGCCGCTCCCGCCCGCTCGGCGCGCTCGACCAGAACACGACGCCCGACCTTGTCTCGGACATCGAGACGCTGCGGCGGCATCTCGGCATCGACCGCTTCGTGCTGTTCGGCGGCTCCTGGGGCAGCACGCTGGCGCTCGCCTACGCCCAGGCGTTCCCGGAGCGGGTCGCCGGGTGCGTGCTGCGCGGCGTGTTTCTCGGCCGGCCGAGCGAGGTCGACTGGTTCCTGCATGGCCTGCGCACCGTCTTTCCCGACGCGCATGCGACCTTCGCCGGGTTTTTGCCGGAGGCCGAGCGGGACGACCTGCTCGGCGGCTACCTCCGCCGGCTAACTGACCCCGACCCGGCGCAGCACATGCCGGCCGCCCGCGCGTGGTCTGTCTATGAGGGTTCGTGCAGCACGCTGCTGCCGAGCCCGGACACGGTGGCCTCGTTCGCGCAGGACCGCACCGCCCTCGGCCTCGCGCGCATCGAGGCGCATTATTTCGCCAACGACCTGTTCCTGCCGCCGGAGGGGCTGCTCGCGCATATGGACCGAATTGGCCACATCCCAGCCGAGATCGTGCAGGGCCGCTACGACATGATCTGCCCCGCCGCGACCGCGTTCGACCTCGCCGCCGCCTGGCCGGCGGCGCGACTGACGATCGTGCCGGACGCGGGGCACTCGGCGCTTGAGCCGGGCATCCGCCGGGCGCTCGTCGCCGCGGTTGACCGGTTCCGCGGCGGCCGCTGAAACCGACACGGACAACAACAAGACAGAGAGGAGGCGACCGATGCGCGTCGCGGTGATCGGGCTTGGCTCGATGGGCATGGGGGCGGCGAAGTCGCTGCTGAAGGCGGGGCACGGAGTCACCGGCTGTGATGTGACGCCGGCGGCACGCGATGCGTTGGTTGCGGCGGGCGGGCACGCAGTCGGGCGGGCGAGCGAGTTGCCGCGCGATACCGAGGCAGTGGTCGTCCTCGTCGTCAACGCGGCCCAGGTGGACGCGGTGCTGTTCGGGCAGGACGGGTGTGCCGCGATCCTGCCGAAGGGCGCCGTCGTGCTGGTCAGCACCACCATGGCGCCGGAGGCGGCGCGCACTGTCTGCGGGCGGCTTGAGGGGACCGGGTTGCTCCCGCTTGACGCGCCGGTCTCCGGCGGGTCGGTCGCGGCCGATGCGGGCACGATGACCGTCATGGCGTCGGGCGCGCCCGAAGCGTTCGACCGCGCCGCGCCGGTGCTGGACGCGATCGCCGGGCGCGTCTGGCGGCTCGGCGGGGCGGCGGGCGCGGGCAGCACGGTCAAGATGGTGAACCAACTGCTCGCAGGCGTGCACATCGCGGCCGCCGCTGAAGCGATGGCGCTCGGCATCCGCGCCGGGGCCGATCCTCAGACGCTCTATGACGTCATTACCACCTCGGCCGGCAATTCGTGGATGTTTCAGAACCGGGTGCCGCACATCCTTGAGGGCGACGACCGGCCGCGCTCGGCGGTCAATATCTTCGTCAAAGACCTCGGGATCGTCCTCGATCAGGCGCGCACGCTCGCCTTCCCGGCGCCGATGGCGTCGTCGGCGCACCAGCTCTTCCTCGCCGCCGCCGCGGCGGGTCATGGGAAGGCCGACGACGCCTTCGTCATCCGCGTTTGGGAGGCGCTGACCGGGATCGCGCTGCCGAAGCCGGCCGCCGCGACGGAGACCGCCGCTAAGGCATAAGACTTGCTTGCTCCTGGGCGAAAACCTTTCGGGGAAGACCGCCCATGAGCACCACCCGCCGCACGCTTCTCGCTGCCGGCCTCGCGATGCCGGCGATCCTCCGCGCCGGTGGCGCCGCCCGCGCGGCTGACCCGGTCGTGGTCCGTATGGGCGTGCTCAAGCTCATCCACTCGATCACGCCGTATTTCTACGAGCGGTTCGTCCCTGCCGGTTACCGCATCGAGGTCGTCGTGTTCGAGAGCCCGACCGATGGCAAGGACGCGGTCGTCACGAAGTCGGTCGATTTCGGAACGTTCGGCGTCGCCGCCGCTGTGTTCGCTTCGACAAACGGTCAGCCGTTCGTGATCGTCGGGTCGGAGTGCAACAAAGGCATGGCGGTCGTCGCCCGCGCTGACGGGCCGGTCCACACGCTTAAGGATCTCACCGGCAAGCGCGTCGCGATCTGGCCGGGCTCGACGCAGGACGTATTTATTCGCGACCGTCTGCGGATGGAGGGGATGTCGATAACCGACATCCATCCGGTCCGCGTCTCCTTCAGCGAGATGCACGCGGCCCTCGCCCGCGGCGACGTCGACGCGTATGTCGGGGCCGAGCCCGCGCCCGCGATTTCGGTCACGACCGGCGTCGGTCGGATCGTCGAGTATCCGTATTCGACGCCGATGGGCAGCCTCAACATGATCCTGGCGACGCACGCCGACACGACCAAGACAAAGCCCGATCTGGTGCGGATGATGGTCAACTTGCAGCGGCAGGCGAGCCAGTTCGCGATGGCGCACCCGGACGAGATGGTGGCGATGACGGTCGCGAAGCTGGGTCAGAAGAAGGAGGCGGTTGCGATGTCCGTCTCCAATGTCGAGCTGAACTGGCGCATGACGCCGGAGATGATCGCGCAGGCGAAGCGTGCTGCTCGATCCGAAATTCTCCGACGAGGTCGCGCACAGCGCCTGATGCGTTCACGCGGCCCGCTCGCATTGTTGCTACCGGCGGTCTTTCTGTCCGGCTGGTGGGCGGCGACGCGTGGCGCCGATATCGGGCTCATTCCGCCGCCCTGCACCGTCGCGCAGACGCTCTACGATCTTGCATTTGGCGGCATCAATGATGACGCGTTCAGCGGCAACCCTGCTTGGGCATCTGCTCGCGTCGATGAGCCGTGTCTATGGCGCGTTCCTGCTGGCGGCGCTGCTGGCGATTCCGCTCGGGCTGATGATTGGGCGGATCCGTCTCGTGCGCGACCTGTTTGACCCGGCGCTGCAGCTTATGCGTCCGATCCCCGTCACGGCATGGTTGCCGTTATCAATGATATTGTTCGGCCTCGGCGCGCGGCCGGCGTTCTTTCTGGTCGCGCTCGGCGCGTTCTATCCGATCCTGCTTAACACCGTGTTCGGCGTCCGTAGCGTCGAGCCGCGGTTGTTCGAGGCGGCGTCGATGCTCGGCACGACGCGGGCCGCGCTGTTTCCGCGCGTCGTGCTGCCGGCGGCTCTGCCGGGCATTTTCACTGGGCTGCGCCTCGGCCTCGGCTTCGCCTGGGTGGTGATCGTGGTCGGTGAGATGACAGGGGTCGAGGCGGGGTTGGCGCGATGATCATGGACGCGCGGCAGCTGTCGCGCACCGACGTCGTGATCTGCGGCATGGTCGTCATCGGCGTCGCCGGCTTCCTGTCCGATCGCGCGGTGCAGGCGCTCGGAAGGCGTTTCCTGCGCTGGAGTCCGCTCTATGCCTGATTTGCTGCTGCGGTTGGAGAACGTCGGCAAGCGGTTCGACGTGCCGGGCGGCGAGATCGAGGCGCTGCGCCCGACGGCGCTCCACATCGAAGCCGGTCAATTCGTCTGCCTGATTGGCGCGTCCGGCTGCGGCAAATCGACGCTGCTGCGGATGATCGCGGGGTTCGAGGCGCCGAGCGAGGGGCGCATCGTCATGGCGGGCGCGCCGGTGACCGGACCGGGGCCGGATCGCGGCATGGTGTTTCAGGATT
>CAYSTX010000218.1:0-6587 GCA_964434035.1 uncultured Acetobacteraceae bacterium | reverse complement strand
ACCGAGATCGCACGCCGTTGGCTCGATCGTGTCGGACTTGCCGACCGCCGCGGGCACTATCCCTATCAGCTCTCGGGCGGCCAGCAGCAGCGCGTCGCCATCGCCCGCGCCGTGGCGATGGAACCGAAGCTCATCCTGTTCGACGAAGTCACCTCGGCCCTCGATCCCGAGCGCGTCGGCGAGGTACTCGAAGTCATGCAGGATCTCGCGGCAAGCGGCATGACCATGCTGGTCGTCAGTCACGAGATGCAGTTCGTGCACGACGTAGCCAGCCATGTCGTCTTCATGGATGGCGGACAGATCGTGGAACAGGGACCACCGCGGGAGATCTTCGGGGACTGCCCCAGGTCCGAACGGCTTGCTGCCTTTCTCCGGCGCTCCAGGGCATCATTCACCGATCATTAGAGCGACTCACTGTTCGATCAGTTCACCAGTACCGAATGCGCGGATTACATTCATCACGCCGTATTGCCCCGCGTAAGATGTGGCTGAGGAACAGCTTCAGCCGATCGGTGCGCGGGGTTTCGAACATCTCAGTCGGTGTGCCGCTCTCGACGATCTCGCCTTGATCCATGAACACGACGCGGTTGGCGACCTGCCGAGCGAAGCCCATCTCGTGTGTCACGCACACCATGGTCATGCCGGTCTCGGCGAGGCCGACCATGACGTCCAGCACCTCCTTGATCATTTCCGGGTCGAGGGCGGACGTTGGTTCGTCGAACAGCATGATCTTCGGCCTCATGCAGAGGGCTCGCGCGATGGCGACGCGTTGCTGCTGGCCGCCGGATAGTTCCAATGGATATTTCTTTGCCTGCTCCGGAATCTTGACCCGCGTCAGATAGGTCATTGCCAGTTCCCTGGCCTCGGTCTTCGGCATCTTGCGCACCAGCATCGGTGCCAAGGCGCAGTTCTCCAGAATGGTCAAATGCGGAAACAGATTAAACGACTGGAACACCATACCGATCTCGCGGCGGATCATGTCTCGCGCGCGTGCGTCGTGTGTCGGTTCGATGCCGTCGACCACGATGCGGCCCTGCTGATGTTCTTCCAGCCGGTTGATACAACGGATGACCGTGGACTTGCCGCTGCCCGATGGACCGCAGATCACGACGCGTTCGCCCTGCGCCACCGTCATCGAGATATCGCGCAGGACGTGCAGCGGCCCGAACCATTTGTTCACCTTGTCCAGCACGATGGCTGGCGTGGGGTCGGTGTGCTGGCTCGCCCGCGGTTCCGGCTCTTTCAGCACTGGAACAGTGCGCCAGGGTCGGGTGTAAAGCGCGCCAGCTTCTCGGGATCCAACCGCACCGCGAGGCCCGGCCCGTCCGGGATCGCGAGATACCCGTCTTCGTCGAGAGTGAATGGTTCCGCGAGGATGCCGTCTACATACGGGCTGCCACCGATGAACTCGACGAGGTTCGTCTGCGGCATTGCGGCAGCCAACTGGAGATCTGCGGCGACGCCGAGAGCCGTATTCCAGCCATGGCCGATATACTTCACCCCGAACTCGTCGGCGAGCCACGCGATACGCCGCTGCTCGCTGATGCCACCGACTTTCGTCACGTCCGGCTGGACGATGTCGAAGGCGCCGCGCGACAGCCAGGGCAGGAAGGACTGACGGCGCGTCAGGACCTCGCCGCCGGCAATGGGCACGGGGCTTTGACGACGCAGTGTGCAGTAGTCGTCGAGTGCATCGGGACGCAGCGGCTCCTCGAACCACGCGACGCCGAATTCGTTCAGCATCTCCGACGTGCGCAGTGCCCATTTGAGGCCATGCGGCCAATGCGCGTCGCTTGCGCCGGCGTCGACGAAGAGCTTCGCCGTCTCGCCCGCAGCTTCCCGAGCAGCGCGGACGATCGCCTCATCTAGCTTTGCATCGAGTGCCCGACCGAACGGTCCCCAGCCAATCTTGAACGCACGAAAGCCGCGCTCGCGGAAGGCGGCGACGGTTTCCTTCATGCGTTCCGGCTCTTCCATGAGCAACGAGCAATAGGGCTGGACACGCTGACGATAGATGCCGCCCAGCAGCCGTCCGACCGGTTGCGCGGTCGCCTTCCCGAGGATGTCCCAAAGGGCGATGTCGATACCACTGATCGTGTGCGTCAGCGTTCCGCCGCGACCCATCCAGAACGTGTTCTGGTGGAGCTTTTCGGTCACGCGCTCAGGCTCCAGCGCATTCTCGCCTTCGAACAGCGGTTGCAGCACCGCCAATGCAGACTGGACGAGGCGACCGTTGGTGAAGACGCTACCGTACCCTGTGATGCCGGCATCGGTGTGAACGGCAATCAGCGCGTGGATCGAATCCTCGGGCCTGATTTCGACAGACCACCCTCCCTTGGGGCTTTCACCAACGAGCGGCGCTGCGACAATGGAGGTAATCTTCAGGTTCTGCATTTAACTTAGGCTCCGGGTGCTTCCAAAGTCGAAGTGCGCTCCACGCTGCGGGTGGCGCGCGGGTCGCCGCGCGACCCGGTCCAGCCGCGACGCGACCAATTTTCGATTCGCCGGACCACCAATGCGGATGGAAAACCTACGGCGAAGTAGAGGATTGCCGTCACGGTATAGATGGTGAAGTACTGGTAGTTTCGCGCGGCGATGATCTGACCGCTGAACATCAGCTCCTGAACGGTCACGACGGAGGCAAGCGCAGTATCCTTGAACAAGGCGATGAGGTAGTTGCCGAGCGCCGGCAGCACGATACGGAACGCTTGGGGCAGGACGATGTGGGTCAGCGTATGCCTCGACCTCAGCCCAAGTGAGAAGGCGGCTTCCCATTGTCCCTTCGGGATCGCCTGAATACCGCTTCGGTACACCTCGCTCATATACGCGGAGTAGTTCAGCGTCAGGCCCATGATCGCCGCGGTGATCGGATCAAGCCGCAAACCCGCGCTCGGCAGGACGTAGTAGAGATAGATCAGCTGGAGAATGAGCGGGGTGGCGCGGATGAACTCGACAAAGCAATCCGCGGGCCAGCGGACGAATATAGACCGCGACAGGCGCGCGAGCGCGAGCGGAATCGCCAGCAGTCCGGCGAGGACGATCACCACCAGCGTGAGCATGATGGTGATCGACAGACCATGCAGGAAGACCCCGCCGTAGTCACGAACGACCTGCAGATTGAACAGGTCCATTGAAGCTCCGATGCTGGCGATCAGTGCAGGAAGAACAAGAGATTACGGTCCGACAAGCCATACTTCTTCAGCAACGCGGAAACCTCGCCGTTGCCGCGCATCTCGGCCAGCGCCTGGGTATAGCCGACGCGGAGTGAGCAATCCTCCTTCCGTAGGGCGAACCGGGCATAGCCGTAGCCGTAGCCGTATATCATGTCGTCCGGCACCGTGACGTTCGGCACGATCATGATGGGCGCAGATGGGTTGGCCTTGAGATAAGCCAGGACCTTCACGTCGTCCTCGACGAGATAGTCGACGCGGCCAGTCGTGATGGCAGCGAACTCTTCGGCATCCGTCTGGAACGGCGTCACCGTTACGCCTTTCGCGCGGAGATACTCGTCCGCCGCGGACCCAGCTTCGGCGCCGGTTCGCAAGCCCTTCAGCTCCTCGAAGCCGTGCGGCGACGAGGTGTTGCTCTTTTGCGTCACGATTGCTGGGCCGTACCACCATGCCGGGCCGGTGAACGACACCGCTTTCAGCCGATCCGGAGTGATGTGAATGTTGGCCGCCACCACGTCGATGCGGTGCGATAGCATCGCCGGTATCAGCTGGCCGAACGGCATTACCTCGTAGCGGATCTTAGTGATCCCCAGCCATTTCAGGGCCGCATTGTTGATCTCGACGTCGAGACCGCCTGCCTTGTTGGTGGCAGGATCCAAATACGAATACGGCGGCGATGGCGAAATGCCGAGCGTGATTCCGTCCTGCTTCGCGCGCTGGAGCGAGCTGTCGCCGCAGTTGTCGAACAACGGCACGGCTTCGAAGCGGGGTTCCTGCGCGTGGGCGGCGGAGGTTACGGCGGCAACCAGTGCTAAACTGGTTGCGAAGATTGCTCTGCGAAGCACGCTTTTCCTCCGTCGTTGATTGCACTAAACGTATACAATGTTGGCTGTAGACAAGAGTCAAGCGGACAGGGAGGCGAGGGTACGTGGCCGACGCAGGGAGACCCCAGGCCGGCTCCAGGACCGATCATGACGGGGCGGAATGGCGGAAGGTGCGACCGCGCACGCTGGTTGGCCAGACTTTCGACTCTATTGTCGCCGCTGTAGCGCGTGGGCTCATTCTGCCCGGCGACCGGATTATCGAGCAGGACCTCGCCGATGCCCTCGGTACCAGCCGCGTCCCGGTCCGCGAGGCGTTGCGGCTGCTGGAAAGCCAGGGGCTGGTGGTCAGCAAACCCTATAAGGGCATGTGGCTCATGCCCTTGACCCGTGCACGCGTAGACGAGGTCAGCGAGGTTCGCGTCGCTTTGGAGACGACCGCGGCACGGCGCGCGTTGGCGCATGGCCGGAACGACCGTCCTGCTCTGCGCAGTCTACAGCTCATAATCGACGAGCTGGAGTTGATGGCGACCCGCGGCGATGGCTACGGGCTAGCCAGGGCCGATACCGCTTTCCACCGCGAGATGTGCAGTCTCGGCGGCAATCTGGCGCTGTGCACCGTCTGGGAGACGATCGCGTTGCAGATGACGATCATTGTCGGCCTGTCGACGCTCGGCAAGTCGATGGATCGAATTGTCGAAGAGCATCGTACCCTGCTGAAGGTGTTTGCACGGGGCGATGCGGTAGCCCTCGATCGCGCAATCGAGGAACATGTCCACGTGCAGACGGACGCGGTCGATTTCGAACGACTGATTGCCGAGCGGCGCAAAACGCAGCCGCCGAGAAGGGTGGGGAAGCAGGTGCAATGAGAGTCGAGGCGGTCGATTTCTTCTACCTCGCGATGCCGGAGATTACGACAGAGGCCGACGGCAGCCAGGACGCCCTGCTGGTGCGCGTTGCCGCCGGCGGTCATATCGGCTGGGGCGAATGCGAGGCCTCGCCGCTGGTCTCTATCGCCGGCTTCGTCTGTCCGATGTCCCACGGCGTCTGCCGGCCGGTCAGCGCCTCCGTCCTCGGTAAGCGGCTCGATAGCCCCGCCGACATCAGCCGCATCGCGGCGCGCGTCGCTTATGACAGCATGGATCTGCTGCAGGCGCCGCATACGTTCTCGGGAGTCGAAATGGCGCTCTGGGATGTGCTCGGGAAGATCCGGCAGGAGCCGGTCTGGCGGTTGCTGGGTTATGATCGGTCCTGCAAAAAGCTTCCGTATGCGTCACAATTGTTCGGTGATACGCCGCAGGCGACGTTCCAGGCCGCGCGTGACGCGACGGCTGCGGGTTTCGCCGCGGTCAAGTTCGGTTGGGGGCCGATCGGACGCGCCGATGCGCGCGCCGATGCCGATCATTTCGTCGCAGCGCGGGACGGGCTTGGGCCCGATGCCGTACTGCTGGTCGACGTCGGCCAGATTTGGGGTGAGGACGTGGAGGCGGCAGCCGCGCGCCTTCCTGCCCTAGAAGTTGCGCGCGCAACTTGGCTCGAAGAGCCGTTCCACACGGCCGCCCTCTCGGCTTATGGCCGACTTTCGCGGCATACCAGCACGGTCAAGCTCGCCGGCGGCGAGGGAGCGCACAACGTCTTCATGGCACGACATCTGATGGAGTACGGTGCCGTTGGTTTCATCCAGATCGACTGCGGCCGCATCGGCGGGATCGGGCCGGCGAAGCTGGTTGCGGATGAAGCCGTCGGGCGCGGCATTACCTTCGTCAACCACACCTTCACCTCGCATCTCGCACTCAGCGCCTCGCTGCAACCCTTTGCCGGGTTGGCCGATCATCGCTTGTGTGAGTATCCGTTCGCGCCGAAGAAACTGGCAGCGGAGATGACAGCGAACCATCTTGCACGTGACGCGGCTGGAGAGGTCGCAGCACCCGATGCCCCGGGGCTCGGCATTGCGATCGACATCGAGGCGTCACGCCGCTATCTGCGGGAGGTGGAGATCAGCGTGGATGGTCGGGTCTTCTATGCGACACCCGCGCTGAACTAGAGCGTGACACAGGCGGCGCTATACGGAGGCCATGGCGGTGTGCTTCGGCATCGTGCCGCTGGACCAGTAATGATGCGCGTGTTCATGTCGGCACAGCTCGAGGAGGCCGGCTCCGAGGGGCCGGTGGCGAAGCGGGCAGGCGACTCCGGAACGCGGTCGGCTGCCAGGTCATGTCGTATTGCACTGCGTTCTTCTCGTAGCCGCCCAGCATCAGCCCGCCCTTGTCCGGGCGCCGGCGCGCGCGCCTGCATCCGAACGCGGCGACGCGCTTCCGCATAGATGTCTCCCGCTTCGCGACCTCACCTGCGACGCCCTGAAGGCAATTCTGGCAGCGCTGGGTGTGGACAGCGGCCATCAGCGAGGCACTTCCGACCACGAGGGTGCCCAAGAACATTGAAACCGGGCCCAGGAGCGTTGGATTGCTGCCATAGTCGGAGTGTCTCTGTGTAGACGTGCTTTGAGTCAGTCGCTGATGGCAGCGGTGTGCGCCAGATCGGCGCTTTGGCTCGCGGCCACGTTGGGTTGCTTGATCCGGAACCACGTCACGTAGAG
>CAYSTX010000217.1:0-6682 GCA_964434035.1 uncultured Acetobacteraceae bacterium | reverse complement strand
CGACACCTCCACCGTGTCGATGGAGGCAACGTCGGCCCGAATCGTCGAGCGCGGCAGTTGGCGGATGCGGTCGAGGTTGAACTTCACCGCCGCACCATCGAACAGGGTTCCGTCATGGAATTGGACGCCCTGGCGCAGCTGCAGCACGAGGGTCTTGGGATCCGAGAAACTCCAGGCGGTGGCCAGGCTCGGCCGGGCCCGAAGCGATTCGAACTCATAATCGATGAGCGTGTCGTAGAGCGTGTAGAGGACCATATGATCGTCGCCCGACCGTCCTGTCGCCGGGTCGAACGATGTCACGTCGGAGAACGCGGAGACCTTCAGCACGCCCCCTTTTCGGGGTGCCTCCGCCCGCGCCGTTCGCGCCAGGCAGGCCAGCGTCCCCGCCGCCATGCTGCCCAGAAGCGCACGCCGTTGCATGGCCATGTCTGCGGTCCCTCCGAGTTTCTTGTTCTTTTGTCTCATGGCGTCAGCCGAGCACCGCGAGCGTGGCCGTCGTCGGCGCGGCGCTGGCTGCGCATGACGGACCGTCCGCGGCGGCGTAGTGACAGGCAACCCAGCGGTCCGTCGCCACATTGCGCAGCGGCGGCACCTCCGCCGCGCATCGCGCATCGGCCAGCGGACAACGGGTGCGAAACCGACAACCGGAGGGCGGCGAAATCGGGCTCGGGATTTCGCCTTGCAAACGCAAGCGTTTCGCCGGACGCAGCGCCGCCGGCAGCGGCACGGGCTCGGCCGCGAGCAGTGCCTGTGTGTAGGGGTGCAGCGGCGACCCGGTGAGCGTCGCGGCAGGACCAAGCTCCGCCACACAGCCCAGATACATCACGGCGATCCGGTCGCTGACATGCGAAGCCACGCCCAGGTCATGGGTGATGAAGACGTAGGTCAACTTGAATTGGGCCTGAAGGTCGGCGAACAGGTTGAGAATGTCCGCCTGGATCGAGGCATCGAGCGCGGCGACGACCTCGTCGCAGACGATCAGCGCCGGCTGCAGCGCCAGCGCCCGCGCGATGTTGACGCGCTGCTTCTGCCCGCCCGAAAGCTCGTGCGGATAGCGCTCGGCGGTGCCGCCGCTCAGTCCCACACAATCGAGCAACGCCGCCATGCGGCGGGCCCGCTCGGCTGGCCCGCCCTCCCGTGCCAGCTCCATCGGTTCGCAGATGCTGGCGCCGACGGACATGCGCGGATCGAGCGCCGCATTCGGATCCTGAAACACGATCTGGAACTGCCGGCGGTGCCGCCGCAAGTCATTGGCGCGCATAGCGAACGGATCGACGCCGCGATGCAGCACCCGCCCGGATGTCGGGCGGGCCAGGCAGACCAGCGCGCGCGCCAGGGTGGACTTGCCGGAGCCGGACTCGCCGATCACGCCGAAAGTCTCACCTTCGCGCACTGTGAAGCTGACGCCGTCCACCGCCCGGACGTATTCGTGGCGGCGTCCCGTCGGGAAATGGATCCGCAACTCTTCTACAGCCGCGATAGGCTGCGACCCGGTGGTGGCGCTCACGTCACCGTCCCCGCCAGTTCGAGCTCCAGGTACCGGCCGCACCGCACCGCGCCCTCGGCGACGGGCAGCAGCGGCTGCGGATCGCCGCACGATGCGAGGGCATAGGCGCAGCGCGGCGCGAAGCGGCATCCGGGCGGCATCGCGCCCGGCACCGGGACCCGGCCAGGAATCGAGGGCAACCGGCTCTTGCGGACGCTGCGCCGCGGCAGCGACCGCAGCAGGTCCGAGGTGTAGGGATGGCGTGGCCGTGTCAGCAGCCGGTCGACCGGGGCGTCCTCGACCACCTGCCCAGCATACATCGTTACAACCCGGTTGCAGGCCTCGGCCACCACGCCGAGGTCGTGGCTGATGAAGAGCAGCGCGGTGCCGGCGCGGTTGGTCAGCTCGACCAGAAGCTCGATGATCTGCGTCTGCACGGTGACGTCGAGCGCGGTGGTAGGCTCGTCGGCGATGACCAACGCGGGTTCGCAGACAATGGCTATGGCGATCATCGCGCGCTGCCGCATGCCGCCGGACAGCTGATGCGGATACTCGTCGTAGCGGCGCTCCGGCGCGGGTATACCGACGGCAGCGAGCGCCTCAATCGCCAGCGTGCGGGCGGCGCGGCGGCCCAGGCCCAGATGCGCGCGCACGGTCTCGCCGATCTGCTCGCCGATCGTGAACACCGGGTCGAGCGCGCTCATCGGCTCCTGAAAGATCATGCCGATCCGCCGGCCCTGGATGGACCGCATCGCGGCGTCGGACAGTTTCAGCAGGTCACGCCCCTCGAACCAGACCTCCCCGGTCCGCCTGAACGCCGCCGCCGGCAACAAGCCCATGATGGCGAGGCCGGTGATCGTCTTGCCGCAGCCGCTCTCGCCGACCATGCCCACGCGCTCGCCTGTCGAGATAGCGAACTGCACGTTCTCAGCCACCGTCAGCGGCTCCCCGGCGCCCTTCACCTCAATGGCCAGATTGCGCACATGAAGCAGCGCGTCGGACACGGCGAGATCATTCGGCCGCAGCAGGGTGGATTGGCCGGCGGCGACGTTACCCATGTGGGGCGGTGGACTGACTCATCGCTTCGCTCCCTTCTCGCGCGCCACTTCCGGACCGCTTGCGGCCAGCGACGCGATGGCGGCCGGCAAGGCCAACATTGCTCGCAATACTCTCGACGGTCAATCGCAAAACCGTATGATTCAGCATATTTCGGCAGCGTGGCCGCGGTTTTCGGGAGTCGCAAGCGCTAATACGGCGAAATCGGCAGCGGCTTGCCACGTTTCCCGCATGATGCCGTATATTCTTGCATTCCCCGGTGAGGACGCTATCCTGGCGGCGTGTTTTCCGAAGAGCGCCAACGCCTGATCCTCGCCGTGCTTGCCGACGAAGGACGTGTCCGCGTCCAGGCGCTCGCCGCCCGGTTCAATGTGTCCGACGACACCGTGCGGCGCGACCTGCACGCGCTCGCCCTGCAGGGCGTGCTGCACAAGACCCACGGCGGGGCGGTCGCCCTCGATTTCTCGCGCATGGCGCGCGACACCAGGTCACGTATCCTGCCCGAGGCGAAGGCCCTGATCGGACACGCCGCGGCACACCGGATCGAACCGCACCAGACCCTGATGCTAGATGCCGGACAGACCGCGCTGGAAGTGGCGCGGCACCTGCCCATGGTGCCGCTGATGGTCATCACGCACTCGCTCGATATCGCGTTGTGCCTTGCCGAACGGCAGGATGTCCGCCTCGTGCTCGCCGGTGGCGAGTGGGACGCGCACCAGCGACTGTTCCGGGGCGTCGCCGCGCGGTCGGCGGTCGCATCGTATCGCGCTGATCTCGTCATCATGGGCGCCTGCGCGATCCACCCCGAGCTCGGTGTGACGGCCAGCGAAGAATCCGATGCGGCGGTCAAGCAGGCGATGCTGCAGGCCAGCGCCCGCAAGATCCTGGTCGCCGACCATACCAAGCTGGACCGGCAGGAACCCTATTTCGTCGCGCCAATCGAGGCGTTCGACGAGTTCATCACCGATCGTCCGACCGCGCTGAAATCGCACCGGCCATCGGTGCAGATCGTCGACGGCAACCTCCTGCGGCTCGGCGAGCAGCTCGTGGGCTGAGGCGCAGCCGTCTTCACGCCAATTCCTGACGGCGCAGGGGCGGGAACGCCATGGCCGCAAGCGTACGCATATGAGGGAAAAAGCCGATGAACGTTGCCTTCGATCCCGGCCAATCGCTGGACAACAAATTCGCGGTGGGCCAGCCCGTATCGCGCAAGGAAGACCCCAAGCTGCTGCGCGGCGACGGCCAATACACCGACGATCTGAACCTGCCCGGCCAAGCCTATGCGGCGATAGTGCGCAGCCGCCACGCGCACGGGCGGCTGCTGTCGATCGACGCCGAGGCCGCGCAGCAGATGCCCGGGGTGCTGGGGGTGTTCCTCCAGGGCGATCTCACCACCGCCGACCTGACCCGGCTGCCGACCGGCATACAGCAACGCAACCGGGACGGGTCGCCAATGCGGTTCCCCGCCCAGACGCCACTGGCGACCGACCGGGTCCGCTACGTCGGCGATCCGGTGGCGATCGTAGTGGCCGAGACGGCCAAGCAGGCCAAGGACGCCGCCGAAGCGGTGCTGGTTGACGTGGATCCGCTACCCGCCGTCACCAGCGCGACCGCGGCGGTCGCGCCGGGGGCGCCGCAAATCCATGAAAATGCACCCGGCAATGTCGCCCTGGATTTCCACTACGGCGACACGCAGCAGGTGGCGGCGGCCTTCGCCGCGGCTGCCCACGTCACGCGACTCGAGATTCGCAACAACCGCATCGTCGTCTGCCCGATGGAGCCGCGCGCGGCGATCGGCGAATACGACGCCGCGGCGGAGCGCTGGGTGTTGCGCCTAGGGTGCCAGGGCGTCTTCGGCATGCGCGAAGCCCTAGCGGAGCCGTTGGGCGCCCCGGTCGAACGCATCCGCGTCCTGACGGGACATGTCGGCGGTTCGTTCGGAATGAAGTCCACCGTCTACCCCGAGTATATCGCCATCCTGCACGGCGCCCGCGCCCTCGGCCGCCCGGTCAAATGGACCGACGAGCGTTCGGAGAGCTTCGTCTCGGACAGTCACGGCCGCGACCACGAGATGCTCATCGAGCTCACGTTGGACGTCGGCGGGCAGTTCCTGGCCTTACGTGCCACCGGCCTCGGCAATATCGGCGCCTACCTCTCCAACGCGACCGCCATCCCGCCGACCATCAACACAGTGAAGAACCTCGTCGGCGTATACCGCACGCCGCTGCTCGAGGTGGATTCGCGCGTGGTATTCACCAACACCACGCCGGTCGGCGCCTATCGCGGCGCGGGCCGGCCGGAGGGGAACTACTACATGGAGCGGATCATCGATCTGGCCGCCGCCGAGCTGGGCATCGACAAGATCGAGCTGCGCCGTCGCAACCACATTCGGCCGGACGCCTTCCCTTACCAGGCCGCATCGGGGCAGACCTACGACAGCGGCGAGTTCCCGGCGGTCCTCGATAAGGCCTTGGCGCTGGCGGATTGGGACGGCTTTGCCGAGCGCAAGCGCGCCAGCCGGGCGCGCGGGCGGCTGCGTGGCCGAGGCATCGGCCAGTATCTGGAGGTGACCGCGCCCCCATCCAACGAGATGGGCGGAATCCGCTTCGAGCCCGACGGGACGGTGACGATCATCACCGGCACCTTGGATTACGGTCAGGGGCATGCGTCGCCGCTGGCGCAGATCCTGGCCGCGCGACTGGGGATTCCTTTCGAGCGCATCAACTTGCTCCAGGGCGACAGCGACGAGCTCATCGCCGGCGGCGGCACGGGCGGATCGAAGTCGATCATGGCCAGTGGCGGCGCCGTTCTCGAGGCGAGCACGGCGGTCATCGACAACGGCCGGACAATTGCCGCCGAGGTGCTGGAGGCCGCGGTGGCGGACATCGAGTTCGAGATCCATGCGGGGCGTGGTCAGTTCCGGGTCGCCGGTACCGACAAGACGGTCGGCATCATGGAGCTGGCCGCCCTGCTGCGCGCGGGGATCGCACTGCCACCCGGCACGCCGACCAGCCTCGATGCCAAGCTCGTTGGCGGCAACGCGCCCTCGGCCTTTCCCAACGGTTGTCACATCTGCGAGGTTGAGATCGATCCTGAAACCGGGGAGAGCGCGGTGGTGCGCTATGCGATGGTCAACGATTTCGGCGTGATCGTGAACCCACTGCTCGTCGAGGGGCAGGCGCATGGCGGCATCGTGCAGGGTATCGGCCAGGCGCTGAAGGAGTCGGTGGTCTATGATTCCGACGGACAGTTGCTGACCGGCTCCTTCATGGACTACGCACTGCCCCGCGCCGCCGACGCGCCCCCGTTCAGCTTCGTCAGCCACCCCGTGCCGGCGAAATCCAACCTGCTCGGGGCCAAAGGCTGCGGCGAGGCGGGCTGCGCGGGCTCGATGCCCTCGGTCATGAACGCCATGGTCGACGCGCTATCGGAGTACGGCATCACGCATCTGGACATGCCGGCGACCCCGTTGCGCGTCTGGGAGGCGATCGAACAGGCGCGGTCCGGACCTGCAACGGCCGCCTAAGGGCGAGGCTATGGGGTCGTCGGCTAGCGGCCGCATGCCGATCCCAAGCGTGTCGCGAAGATCCTTGTAGGACCATCGGGCGACATGGACGGCCTTCGATGCGGCAACGCGGCGGTCGGCACGCTTATCGCCGGTGTAACTTGTTTCGTTGCAAGCTGGGATCTCGTAACCGTCGCGATGTCGCCGACTTGGCCGTAGGCCGTGGCCCCTGCCCCGCGGCTGCATCCGAAATTGGCCGAGGTCTAGCGGCAGCGTGTCGCGATGCGATCCGCGACATTGGCGCGCAACGATTGCCGCCGAGTGTGAGACGTGATCCAGGGCCTGATCGAGTCGATCACGCTGGTGCCGGCGAATGGCCGGCTGCGGATCGAGGTGCTTGGCGAGTTGGCCGCGATCCTGCGTTTGGCCGAGGGCGCGCGCTCCGGTGTTGCCGAGGCGTTCTGCGTGCAAATCAAGATGGTTGCGGGGAACGCAACCATCTTGATTT
The DNA here is from genome assembly GCA_964434035.1 of uncultured Acetobacteraceae bacterium. Classification (GTDB taxonomy): domain Bacteria; phylum Pseudomonadota; class Alphaproteobacteria; order Acetobacterales; family Acetobacteraceae; genus CAYSTX01. The sequence continues at coordinate 127 of CAYSTX010000217.1, read as the reverse complement.
GCTGCTGACCGGCTGAACAAGCCTGCACACCGCCGAACGGAAGCGGCCCGGCGTCGCCCGAACGCGCGAATGCCGGAAACGGCACCAGCAGCGCGTTGATCCCGCACGCAGGGACGGAGCGCCGCGC
>CAYSTX010000216.1:1763-6780 GCA_964434035.1 uncultured Acetobacteraceae bacterium | reverse complement strand
CCGACGGCGCCGAAAAGAATCGCGTCGAACGACCGCAGCCGGTCGAGCCCGTCTTCCGGCATCAGCACGCCGTGCGTCCGCCAGTAGTCCGTGCCCCAGGGGAAATGCTCAACGTTCAGCCGGAACGTGCCGAGCCGGCGCTCCAATGCGGTGAGCGCTTCGAGGCCGGCCGCAACCACTTCGGGACCGATGCCATCGGCGCCGATCGCGGCGATCTTATATTCGCGCATGTTTTGAGCTTTCAGGCGGTGGGGCGCGTTGCGCGCATCGACGGACGCTCATCGAAATTCGCGAACCATTTGGCCAGCGTCGGGCACGTGTTCCGCCAGCCGAGATCGGCGAACCGGAAATCAAGCCAGCCCAGGGCGCAGCCAACGGCGATCGTGCCGATGTCGACGCGGTCGGCGAAGCTCGCTGCGTGCGTCTCGAGCTGCGCCATCGACGCATTGATCTTCGCCATCTGCGCGTCGACCCAGCCCGACCAGCGGTTCGCCTCGGGCCGCAGGGTTATTTCGTAACGAATGAGAATACCGGCATCGAGCATTCCGTCGGCCATCGCCTGCTCCACCAAGGCGATCCACCGCTTCGGCCCCGGCGCTGGAAAGAGCCGGCCGCCGCCAGCGAGGCTGTCCAGGTATTCGCAAATCACGGGGCTGTCGAAGAGCGGTGTGCCGTTATCGGTGATGAGTGTCGGGACCTTGCCGAGCGGGTTGCGTGCGACCAGCGACGCGTCGCGGTTGATCGGGCTCGCGCTGGTGCGCGTCTCGGTGATGCGGTCGGCGAGGCCGAGCTCGCGCGCACAGACGGACACTTTCCGCACGTACGGGGAGGCGGCTGAGAACAGAAGCTCCATTTGTATCGTATCTTTCCGACTGGCGTTATGACGGCTTGGGGCGGATCAGACGGCGCCGGACGCGCGCAGCGCCTCGATCGCCGCGTCGTCATAGCCAAGTTCGTGCAGGATTACATCGGTGTGCTGCCCCGCCTCCGGGGTCGGGCTATGCAGCTCCCACGGTGTGCGGCTCAGCGTGATCGGCTGCCCGACCAGCTCAACCGAGCCCAGCGTCGGATGCTCCAGGGTGCGGGTCAGGTTGAGGTGGCGGACCTGCGGGTCGGCGAACACCTGGTCGATGGAATAAATCGGCCCGCACGGCACGCCGGCCTTGTTCAGCCGCTCGATCCACTCCGCCGAGGGACGATTGCGTGTGATCGCGCCGAGCGTTTCGTTGAGCGCGTCGCGGTTCTTCGACCGCTGATCGGCGGTGTCGTAGTCGGGATGCTTGGCCAGGTCCGGCCGGTCGAGCGCGTCGCAGAGCCGTAGCCAGATCGGGCCGCCCGCGGCGGCGATGTTGATGTGGCCGTCGCTGGTCGGGAAGACGCCGGTCGGGATGCTCGTTGGGTGGTTGTTGCCGGCCTGTGGGGGCACCTCGTGGCCGATCAGCCAGCGCGCCGCCTGGAAGTCGAGCATCGAGATCTGTGCCGACAGCAGGGAGCTTTGCACCCACTGACCCTCGCCCGATTTTTCCCGCTCGATCAGCGCGATCAGGATGCCCATGGCGGCGAAGATGCCCCCGGTGAGGTCCGCGACCGGGATGCCGACGCGCACCGGCCCCTGACCGGGCAGGCCCGTGATCGACATCAGGCCGCCCATTCCCTGCGCGATTTGATCGAATCCGGGTCGGTCGACATACGGACCATCCTGGCCAAAGCCAGAGATGCTTGCGTAGATCAAGCGCGGGTTCTCGGCGCGCAGCGTTTCGTAGCCGATGCCGAGCCGGTGTTTCACGTCGGGCCGGAAGTTCTCGGCCACCACGTCCGCGTCCGCCGTCAGGCGCCTCAGGATGGCGAGGCCGTCTGGATGCTTAAGGTTGAGAGTCAGGCTGCGCTTGTTACGATGCAGTTGTTGGAAGTCAGGCCCATGACGCGCACCGCCCAGCCCCTCATCGCCACCCGCTGCCTCCACCTTGATCACGTCCGCGCCCCAATCGGCGAGTTGACGGACCGCGGTCGGGCCGGCGCGCACGCGCGTCAGGTCGATCACTTTGATATGGGAGAGCGGGCCATTTGGCATTTTTGGAAGTCCTCCGTTAGAGCCGAACGGTATTGCCCTGGCTCTAGCGGTGCAAGCCGATCGCGGCCGATCAACACTCCGTGGCGGAATACTAATCATGCTATCCGCGACTTAACGCGCTGATACAAACACATGATGCAGGGCGCGACCGCAAGATGACCGACGACGGCCCTCCCGTCCTGGTTGTCGATGACGATCCCGATGTTCGGGAGCTTGTCGCAATGATGCTGGAGGAGAGCGGCTATTTGGTCCTACAGGCGGACCGGCCCTCACAGGCGCTTGCCATTATTGAAGCGAAACCGCAGGTCCAGGTGATGGTGTCCGACGTTCGTATGCCGGAGATGTCCGGGATCGAACTCGCCGACATCGCCTGCGCCCGCAACGCGTCGCTTCGGGTCGTTCTGATATCGGCCTATGTGCCGCCGACCGAGCTGCCTCGAACTTTTCTCCGCAAGCCGTTCCGTCGCCGCGAGCTCGAGGCGGCGGTCCGGTCAGCGATGGATACGAGGCAGTACTAGCCCGCCTTTGGGGTGGCGCGAGCCGGGACGCGGTGGATCGACAGCAGTAGCGCAAGCAATCCGCCCGCTACGGCCGCAATCCCGCTCGGCTCAGGCAGGTCGGCGAGAGCTTGGTCTGCAACGAGGAGATGCCCGGCCTCGGTCGGGTGCAGCGTGTCCCAGAACAGGTATTGGTCCTGACCCGAAGCCGTCGGGCTGCAGAGCGTGCCGGAATTGGGATTGGTTGTCGTGCCTGTCCAGCAGGGCACGGTCACGTTGCTGAAGCCGAATTTGCCCGGGTTTGCGATCGCGGCGTCGAGCAGGCTGAACGTATCGAGGGTCGTGACGGCGAGGCCGCTTGCCTCGACCGGGGTGAGGTCGGCCGAAAGATCGGCGTTGAAGGACGCGGCGAGGCTGGTCGCGAGTGGCCCGGCCGCGCTGAATAGCGGCGTCGCGCCCAGATCGGTCAGGTTGAACAGCAGCAGCCGCGTGGCGCCCTCGGCATGCAGCGCAGTCACGAAGCTCGCCGCGTTCTGCGCGGCCTTGGCGACAACCTCGCCTGCCTGCGCCAGCGTGATTTGGTTGGTCAGCACCGCCCCGATCACGGAGATCAAGTCGTTGTTGCCGATATCCAGCGTGTAAAGCGCGCTCGACGGCGCGGTCGCGTGCACGACATTGAACTGCAGCAGCTGCGAAGGCAGGTCGATGGCCGTCTGCGTGTAGGAGTAGGGGTTGGTGGGTGTCGCCGCGATGCTGCCGGTGCGGGCGCCGCCATAGGCGAAGTCGTTGCCGCCCGCGAGGCTCGGGGTCAGCGGACCGTTGCCGAGCAGGAGCGACAAATCCTGCACCCAGGTGTTGCCGTTGGTGAACCGTCCCTGCGAATAGGGTGCCAGCGGCTGGTGCGCGATCGGGCTGCCCGGCTGGCCGCTAGCGATGAAGAGATTGCCCGCATCCGACAGGCTGTCGCCGAAGGCATAGACGGAGCTGAATTGCGGGGTGGCGCGCGCGGCGCCCTCGGCCGCGACCAGCGCAAAGCCGGCGACGGCGAGCGTGATGAGGGTGTTTCGCATCGGAGGACGGTTCCCATTTTCGTGACGACGCCGTGTTTCCGGCGTTTGACCGAAATGTAATCGTCACGAGCCCGCAACGCTAGATGGAGCGGTCCTTATCGGCGCGTGGGCGCTTGCCACGCGGGCCACGGCGGAGCGCCAGCCCCAGCACCAGCATCCCGCCCGCCACAACCACGAGCCCGCTCGGCTCCGGCAGGTCGGCGAGGGCCTGATCGGCTATCCTCTGATGGCCGGCTTCGGTCGGGTGCAGTATGTCCCAGAACAAATACGTGTCCTGACCCGCCGCCGTCGGGCTGCAGAGCGTGCCGGAACTTGGATTGATAAAGCTGCCGGTCCAGCAGGGGGTGGTCACGTTGCTGAAGCCGAACTTCCCGGGGTCCACGATCGCGGCATCGAGCAGGCTGAACGCATCGAGGGTCGTGACGCTGAGGCCGTTTGCTTCGACCGGGGCGAGGTCGGCCGCGAGATCGGCGTTGAAGGCGGCGGCAAGGGTGGTCGCGAGCGGGCCGGCCGCACTGAAGGACGGTGTGACGCCCAGATTCGGCAGGTTGAAACCAGCGGCTGCGAGATCGGCGGAGAAGGCTGCCGCGAGAGTGCTCGCGAGCGGGCCGACCGTGCTGAACGGTGGGGTGACGCCCAGATTCGGCACGTTGAACAGCAGCAGCCGCGTGGCGCCCTCGGCATGCAGCGATGTGACGAACTTCGCCGCGTTTTGTGCAGCTTGGGAAACAACCTCGGTCGCCTGCGACGGTGTAATCGTCCCGCCCAGTACCGCCCCGATCGCCGCGATCACGTCGTTCGGGCCGATATCCAGGGTGTAAAGCGCACTCGACCGCGCGGTCGCATGCACGGCGTTGAACTGGAGCAACTGCGACGGCAGGTCGATCGACCGCTGCGCGTAGGAGTAGGGGTTGGTCGGTGACGCGACGATGCTGCCGGTGCGGGCGCCGCCATAGGCGAAGTCGTTGCCGCCCCCAAGGCTTGGCGTCAGCGGGCCGTTGCCGAGCGAGAGCGACAGGTCCTGCACCCAAGTGTTGCCGTTGCTGAACCGACCCTGCGAATAGGGCGCGAGCGGCTGGTGCGGGATCGGGCTGCTCGGCTGGCCGCTGGCGATGAATATGTTGCCCGCATCCGACAAGCTGTCGCCGAAGGCGTAGACGGCGCTGAATTGCGGGGTGGCGCGCGCCGCGTCTTCAGCCGCGACCAGCGTCAGGCCAGCGACGGCGAGCGTGATGAGAGTGTTTCGCACCAAATAACGATTCCCATTCGCTGACGACGCCGGGTTTTCCGGTTGTGCCAGTAAGTGTAATCGTCATCGATCCCACAACGCTAGCGTGCGATCCTCACTAGCGCGTGGGCGCCGCGCCACGCTGCGCTCC
>CAYSTX010000216.1:0-1663 GCA_964434035.1 uncultured Acetobacteraceae bacterium | reverse complement strand
TCCGGCGTCACCGCTTCGGCATCCATAATGCCGAAGGCGCGCCCCTGCACGGCGAGTGCGGCGAGCAGGAAGGAGTCGCGCTGGTCCGGGCCGATGACCGGCACGGGTGCGCCCTGCCGCGCCGCGAGCGTCCGCCGCAGCGCGCCGACGCCGCCTGCGTGGTCGATATGCCCGTGCGTCAGCAGGATCTGGCCGACGCGGACGCCGGGCGCCCGTTCCTCGAGCGCCGCCAGGATCGCCGGCACGTCGCCGCCCGGATCGACAATGGTCGCGTGGCCGCCCGCATCGTCCCAAGCGAGCAGGCAGTTTTGCTGGAACGCCGTCACCGGCACGATCGCCGCCTGAAAGCTCATGGTGTCGTCCTTATGCGGAAGCGGCCTCAGTGAAGGCGGGGTGCCTTAAGGAAGGAGGCGCGATCGGCCGAGCGGATCGTCAGATCGACCAGCCGGTCATCGCGGCCGATGCGAAGCGCGACCTCCGCCCCCGCGCTGCCACACGCCCAGACGCGGCGCCAGAGCCCGGCGAGATCGCCAAACTCCTCCCGCCCGACCGCGATGATGCGGTCGCCGGCGCGGAGCCCCGCCTGCTCGGCCGGACCGCCATCCGCGAGGCCGCCCACGATCACCGCGTCGTCGCTCTCGGTCGCATAGAGGCCGAGCCAGGGACGCGGCGGCCGGTTGACCCGGCCGAAGCGCAGCATGTCGTCGAGGATCGGTGGCAGCAGCCCGATCGGCACGACCATGTTCATGTCCATCCGGCGGCCCTTGCCGTCACCCTGCTGCAGGATGAGCGAGCCGATGCCGAGCAGCTTGCCGTCCGGGCCGATCAGCGCCGTGCCGCCCCAGAAGGGGTGCGCGGGTGCGGTGAAGAACGCCTCGTCGAGCACGTACTCCCAATACCCGGCGAATTCCTGCCGTCCGACCACGCGCGTCTCGATTGCATGATGCCGCCCGCCGCTGGCCGCGAGGATCATCGCGTCGCCTGGCCGCACCGCGTCGGAATCGCCGATCGCAAGCGGCGGCAGCGCCAGCGGACCGAGCGCCTGGATCAGGCCGAAACCAGTTTCCTGATCGTAACCAAGCGCATGACCCGGAATCGCCCGGCCGTCGGCGGCGGTCAGCCACACGGTCTCGGCCTCGGTGATTAGATACCCGATCGTCAGCACGAGCCCGGTCTCACGGATCACGACGCCGCTGCCGGCGCGCTCCGTGCCGAGCGTCTCCGCCGTGAACGCGTCCGGCGGAATATAAGATTTCACGCCGACGACCGCGTGCAGCGCCCGCTCCAGATCAAACTCATAATCGTCGGGGTCCGGCTGTAGGTTGGCCGGGATCTCCCACTCATCCTTTTTCATCGGTCCGATGCCATTTCCTCCAGGCGACGACCGGCCGCGCGCCCTGAGCCGGAGTATATCGGGAGCATGGCCGCCGACGCCAACGCGAGCTTTCGATCACGGCGCAGGACGCAGTCGAAAAGGCGGCGGCGCCTTACGCGCCGGCGCGGTCCTCGGTCATGTAGTACTCCGCGAACGACGCCCGCAACGCTGTCTTCAGTAGCTTTCCGGTCGCCGTGTGCGGCAATTGCGGCACCGTGACCACGGCGTCGGGCAGCCACCAACGTGGCACCGCGCCCTCATAAAGCGGCAGCAAATCGTCGCGCGTCA
>CAYSTX010000215.1:0-6788 GCA_964434035.1 uncultured Acetobacteraceae bacterium | reverse complement strand
CGTTGGGGGTGGCAATGAAGGCGGCAGCGACAACGCCAGCGGTGGCAGTGGCGGCGAGAGTGACTTTCTAAGAGGTGGGCCTCCATCCCCGGCCGCCAGGCGCTCGGCACGTTCGCTGATCGCGGACGACATGCGCCGCTTGGGTATCGTTGGGCGTCCGCTTGGACCCACCGAGGAGCGATCCCTCATCGACCGCGGTTGGCGATAGCCCTACGTGAGGCCAGCGAGAGGGCCCGCACAGCGGCGGCGGCGAGCACGCGCAAAAGCGCGGTGAGCCAGGCGCGGGCGGCGTAGTCTTCCGGGTCTCGTCCTCGCGATAGGCACTCGGGGTTTCCTCATCTACGAGACCGACGTAGCGCTTGAACGATTGGCGGCAGGAAGCCCCGGAATTTGAAAGACCATGATGACCGCGGCTCGGAAAACGGCGTCCTGGTGAAACCACGCGCGGATCGCGGCTTCACCCTGATCGAGGTGCTGGTCGTCCTGGTCGTCTTCGGCTTCGTCGCCCTCATTCTCACCGAAGGCGTGCGGTTCGGCGTGCGCGCGTGGACGGCACAGGCTACCGCCGTCGCAAGGCGCGCCGATCTTGACGCGACCGATCGCATCCTTCGCGGCCTGATCGCGCGGGCGCAGCCGGGCGGGATGCTCGATCCGAGCGTGAAGTTTGTGGGCGGGCCGAACGCGCTGCAGTTCGTCACCTCACTGCCGGACGGTGCCGTTGGCCCGGCGGCGCGAGAGGCGGAGGTTTTGTTGTCGGTCGATGCCGGGCATCGCCTGACGCTCCGCTGGACGCCGCACGGGATCGTGCCCTTCGGACCCGTGCGGCCGAACCAGTCGGTGCTGCTCGACGGGGTGGACGGGCTGACGCTCTCCTACTGGCGCGATCCATCGTCGACCGAAACGGCCGGATGGGTCCCAAGCTGGAACGCACCGAAGCCGCCCGGCCTCGTGCGGCTGCATATCGCGTTCACCCAGCCCGGCCGGCGATGGCCCGACATTGTCGCTGCCCCGATGCGCCAGGGCGCGTGATCGTCCATGGGAAGACTGCCGGCGCGGTTGGTTCGGGCGGGGGGTGGACGCGAGCGCGGGTTCGCGCTGCTGATCGTGCTGTGGTCGCTCGGGCTGCTGTCGCTGCTGGCGGCGCAGGTGACGAGCGGCGCGCGGACCGAGACGCGGCTTGCCGCCAACATGCGCGGGGCGGCGATTGCCGCGGCGGCGGCCGACGGCGCGGTGATGGAGACCGCGTATCGGCTGCGGATCGGCGCGTGGGCGCCGGACGGCGTCGTCCGGCCGCTCGTGGTGGGCGAGTCGCGGGTCGCCGTGCGCGCGACCGATGAGCGCGGCCTCGTCAACCCGAACCGGGCGACCGTGCCGTTGCTGCGGGCACTGTTGCACCAGCTCGGCGTGGCGACCTCCCGGGCGGACCAGATCGCGACCGCCATCGTCGATTTTCGCGTCCGCAGCCCGACGTCTCTCATGGGCGGCTTGAAGATCACGCCGTATCGCGCCGCCGGGCTCGACTACGGCCCGACCGGGCGGCCGTTCGCCGACGTGGACGGGCTGGCTGTTGTGGTCGGGATGCGGCCCGACATCCTGGCGCGGGTCGGTCCGTTTCTCACCGTCGACACCGACAACGCGGTGACACCCGCGCTCGCCACCGGGCCGGTGCGGGCGGCGCTCGCGGAACTAGAAGACTTGGCCGCCCGAACGGGTCAGCCGGTGCAGGGGCTCCCGCCGACGAGCGTGGGTGGGGCGGCGGCGCCGCAGGGCGCGATGGTGGTGCGGGTGACGGCAACGGCGCGCGCCGTTGACGGCAGCCTGTTTACCCGCGCGGCGACGCTGCGGCTCGCCGACAACACGGGGCCAGGCGTTGTCCCGATCCGCGTGATCCGCTGGGATGGGGGCGGCTAAGAGGAAGCAGCGGGCTCACGAGCACCTGCGCCGGCGGCGCGCGGGTTACTTGGCCGGCGCCGCCGGTTCGGGCGTCGTCGGAACGGCGTGGCCGAGCGCGATCTCGTCGATCCGGATCGGCGCGTCCTTGGTCGTCGCGGCAATCAATGCCTGCTCTTCCGCCTGCCGCTTTTGTTGTAGCAGCGCCTGCACCAGCGCGTCATGCGCCTCGGCGAGCGTCGCCTCCTGCGGCGGCTTCGTGCCCAGCAGCTTCAGCAAGTGCCAGCCGCCCGGCGTCTGCACCGGGTCCGAGATCGCGCCGTCCTGCAGGGTGGAGACGGCGGTGCGGATCGCGGGGAGCAGCGCGGTCTCCTGCACCCAGCCAAGATCGCCGCCCTTGGGCGCCGACGCCTTATCGTCGCTCACGCGGCGTGCCTCAGCCGCGAAGTCGGCCTTCGGCTTGCTGAGTTGCGCCCGGAGATCGCGGAGCCGCTTCTCGGCGTCGGCGCTCGCCTTGGCCGAGGCGTCCGGCGGCACCGCGATCACGATCTGCGCTAGGTGATACTGCCGCGGCAGCATCAGCTTCCCTTTGTTCGCCTCATAGGCGGCGGCGATGTCGGCATCGGTTGGGTAGCCGGCAGGCGGCGCGGCCTTCGCGGCGATGTAGCTCGAGACGATCGTCTGCATCCGGGCGGCGGCGAGGCGGCGGGCGACGTCCGGCGTCTGGTCCCACTTCTCGGCCTCGGCCTGCTTCAGCAGCAGCCGCTGCACGACGAGCGTGCGGGCCAGCTGCTCGACGGCGGCCGGATCGTGCTGAAGCCGGGCGCGCACATCGGCGGGCGTGCTCGCGATCACGGCGCGCAGCTCGCCGGCGGTGAGCGTCGTCGTGCCGCTTTGCGCGACCACCGTCGCATCGTCCGGCGCGGGTGCGGGCGTGGGGGCCGGTGCCTGGGCGGATACGGCGATGCCGGCCAGGAGGGCGAGGGCGAGGCGATGTTTCATCATGCCGTCTTTCCGGTGACGGCCGGGTGGCGTCGCGGCCGGAACGTGTTCCTGATCACGGATCGCATCTTCGTAGTCCTGCACCAGATTCTCCAATTTCACACGCTTCAATTCCAGAATGGGTTCATAGCTTTCGAACAGCAGGTTGCGGAAGCCATGCGTGCCATAGAGGTGCAGGATTTCGTTCGCGGCGCGATAAGTTTGCGGTTCTAAACCGCGTCGCACGCGACAGCGAGGTCGCTTCCGTCCGTTGCAAGGCGCGCGATGTTCGCGTCGATGTCGTGCGGTATGGCGTAGCGCGGCTTGTCTTCGGTGCAGTCGTTGAGCAACGCAGCAAACGACGAGGCGGCGACGAAACGACGCTAAAGTTTCACGACGATGCGTCCGCCGCGCGCTCGGCAACCGTGACGCGGCCGGTCAGCCAATCGACGTTGACCGTCACCGTTCGCGCTTTTCCGACGAGATCGATGCGCCCGCCGGACGCGCTTCCGTCGGGCGCGAAGACGATGGCGTTGCCTCCGCTCGGCGGGGGCACCAGACGCACGCCGATCGCGGCGGGCAGCGCCGGGTGGAGCGTGCCGTCGATTCGGAGCGCGTGCACCGTCGGGTCCAACAATACCGCGACCGCGCGGTCATGCGCGATCGCCTGCGCGCGCGCCATCCGCAGCAGCCCCGCGACATCGCGCGCCGCGCCGTCGAGTTCGAGCCGCGCGCTGTGGCCAGGCCCGCGCATCGCCACCAGCCCGATCGCCAGCGCAATCACGACCAAAACGACGAGTGTCTCGATCAGAGTGAATCCGCCGGGCTGGCGCGCACGACGGACGCTACCGGACGTCAAGGACGCGGTAACCATCGGTCAGCGACTGCACGTCGAAATGGAGCGCCTGGCAATGCATCGCCGGGCGGGCGCCATAGACCCGCGTGTCATACGTGAACACGACGAGGCAGGCGTCGCAGCGGACGACCCGCGGGTCCTGCGTCGGCTGTTCGATGATGGTCGCGCGGTCGACCTGACCGTAGGCGATACGCTCGGCCATCGTCCGGTCGACAGAATCGAGCAATTCGTCGCGGTGGCAAATCGAAGCCGGCGCATGCGGCTCGTTGGCCGCGACTGTCGGACAAACGGACGTCAGCACGGCGATCGCAGCCCATGACGCATGCAAAATCCCCCGCATCGACGCCTCCTTCAAAACCACGGCGACAGGACGCAGCAACCGGTCGCGAGCGGGTCATACATAAAAACGATCCAGATCGCAGCCGCCAGTGGCGCGCCGAACGGCACCGCGAGCGCGCCACCAACGTCGCGCCGCGCCGCCCGCACGCCGAGAAGCAACGCGATGCCGAGCAGCGCGCCGATTAGCAGCACCGATGGCAGCCCCGTGACGCCGACCCATGCACCCGCCGAAGCCAACAGCGCCGCGTCGCCCATGCCCAGCCCGTCTCGCCCACGCAGCCGTCGATATACGGCGGCGACGGCCCAGAGCGTCAGATAGCCGAAGGCGGCGGCGAGCGCGTGCTCCGTAACTGCACTGGGGTCGAGCCAGGCGGTCGCGAGCAGCCCGGCTGCGAGCAGCGGCATGGTCAGCGCGTGCGGCAGCACGAGGTACTCCCAATCGGTCCAGCCCAGCGCGAGCAGGCCCCAGCCGAGCACGGCGGCCGGCCAGAGCGCCGCCGTGCCGCCGGCCGCGACGACCGCCCAGAGCCCGACGCCGAGCGCCGCGAGCTCGATCGCAGGGTGAAACGACCCAATCGGCGCGGCGCAGTGCCGGCAGCGCCCGCGAAACCATGCGTAGCTCAGGAGCGGCACGAGGTCCGCCGTTGTCAGCGTCGCCCCACACGCGTCGCACGCCGAGCGGGCGAACACGACCGGCCTTCCCGCCGGCAGCCGCCGTATCAGAACGCCAAGCAGGCTGCCGATCGCGGGTGAAACGGCGAGTACCGCTGCGTCGGACAGATCAAACAATCGCATATCACTTGCGCCCCGGCGTCAGCCCCGGCAGGAAGCAGACCAGACGGCGGGACGCAACCGCCGCCGCTTTTGAGACGATCGTACGTCACACGACTGCAACAGGCTGCCGACCACACGCAAGGCGACCCTTCTTGTCCGCCAATACGCTTTCCAGCCGCGAAACGACACGCCGCGATGCGCCGCTTGAGGCAACGCACGGACTCGACGATCTCGCCGCGATCCTGCTGGAGCAGGGACAGGCGGACACGAAGACGCTCGAACGCGGAAGGCGTGTCGCGGCCGAGAGCGGGCAGCGGCTGGATACGGTGCTGCTGCAACTCGGCCTCGTCACCGAACGCGGCCTTGCCGACTCCTATGCGCGGCTGCTCGGCATTAACGTTGCGGGCGCGGAGGATTATCCGGCCGAGGCGCCGGTGCTACCCGAACAATTGGCGCCCAAGTTCCTCCGCGCCGCGCGCGCCATTCCGGTCGCGATCGACGAAGGCGGCGCCGTGCTGCTCGCCTGCGCCGACCCGATGGACGGCTTCATTCCGGCCGCCGTCCGCGCCGCCACGGGCCGTCCGGTGCGGCTGATGGCGGCCGTGCCGATCGAGTTGGAGGCGGCGCTCGGTCGGCTCTATCCGGATGAGACGTCAGGCGTGGCGGGCGAGGATGCGCCCGAGTTGCTGGACGGCGAGGGCGGCGGACTCGAGGAGGACGCCGAGCGCCTAAAGGACCTCGCGAGCGAGGCGCCGGTCATCCGCCTCGTCAATCAGATCATTGCCCGCGCGGTCGAGACGCAGGCGTCGGACATCCACATTGAACCGTTCGAGGATCGGCTCCGCGTCCGCTATCGTTACGACGGCGTGCTGCATGAGGCGGATAGCCCGCCCGCGCGGCTTGCGGCGGCGATCACGTCGCGCATCAAGATCATGGCCCGCCTCGACATCGCCGAACGCCGACTGCCGCAAGACGGCCGCATCAAGCTCGCCGTGCGCGGCGCCGAGACCGACTTCCGCGTCTCGACCATCCCGTCGCTGCATGGGGAGACGGTGGTGCTCCGCGTACTCGACCGAACCGCCGTCGTGTTCGACTACGCGCGGCTCGGCCTGCCCGCGCCGGTGATCGCGCAGCTGAGCACGGCGCTCGCTCTGCCGAACGGCATCGTGCTGGTGACAGGCCCGACCGGCAGCGGAAAGACGACGACGCTGTACACCGGCCTGCTCGCACTCAACGCGGTGACCCGCAAGATCGTCACCGTCGAGGACCCGATCGAGTATCAGCTGCGCGGCATCAATCAGATCCAGGTCAAGCCGCAGATCGGGCTGAACTTCGCCTCCCTCCTCCGCTCGATCCTGCGGCAGGACCCGGACGTGATCATGGTCGGCGAGATCCGCGACCTCGAGACCGCGCAAATCGCGGTGCAGGCGGCGCTGACCGGGCATCTCGTGCTGTCGACGCTACACTCGAACTCGGCGGCGGCCACGATCACGCGGCTCCGCGACATGGGCCTCGAAGACTACCTGCTGACCGCCGTGCTGCGCGGCATCCTGGCGCAGCGGCTGGTCCGGCGGCTGTGTCACGCCTGCCGCGCCGAGGGCGAGGCCTCGCCCGCGATCGTCGAGCGGTTCGGCCTCGCCGCGCGCACCGGCAGCGATCGCGTCCGACTGTGGCATCCAGTCGGCTGTCCCGCGTGCCGGCAGACGGGGTTTCGCGGCCGTCTCGCGATCGCCGAGTTCCTGGCGCCGGGCGATGAGGTCGAGCGGCTGATTTTCGAGCGCGCCGACCACGGACAGATCCAGCGCGCCGCCGTCGCCGCCGGGATGCGGACGATGTTCGACGCAGGGATCGACGCCGCGCTTGAGGGGCTGACGACGATTGAGGAAGTCGTCCGCTCCATTCGTGAAGACGGCTAAGGGCACGAGGGGTCGGCACCGATGCCCAGGTT
>CAYSTX010000214.1:6610-6889 GCA_964434035.1 uncultured Acetobacteraceae bacterium | reverse complement strand
GCCGCGCGCGACGATCTCGTCGAGCCGCGAGCCCGGCCCGTCGGCGCGCGCGATCGCGGGCAAGAGCAGCAGCAAGCAGGCGATGACGCGGATCATGCTCGGGTCTCCTGAACGTGCTGTCATTACGCCTCGCGCGCGCAGGCGGGGCAAGCGGGCGGGGCGTTCAGCGATGCTCGCGGGTGTGCCAGACGTTAAGCACAAGGATCGTGCCGTCCGCGATCTCGTAGCGCAATTCGTAGTCGCCCACGATCAGCCGTCGGATCTCGCGCGGAGCATACT
>CAYSTX010000214.1:0-6600 GCA_964434035.1 uncultured Acetobacteraceae bacterium | reverse complement strand
CGTAGCGTTTTTCAACGTGGCGCGCACGCAGGTGCGGATGGTCGCGCAATCGCGCCGGGGCCACCCTCAGCGACTGCACGACATGCGCAGCGGCTTCATGGTTCAGAGGGGCGAGGAACTGATGAAGACGGACGAGGTCCGACCGCGCCTTGACGGTCCAGCGGACCCGCATCAGCTCGGTTGCGGCGCCGGCAGCTCATGGTCGGTGCCGAGGCTATCGGCCCATGCCTGCATAGCCTCATCGTCTATCAATCGGCCCGCATCGACATCGGCCAAGGCTTCGAGTGTCTGCTGGTGACGCCACTCGGCACCGTTGGGGTCCCGGGCGTCCGCTTCCTCGGCGAGCCGACGCTGCTCGTCCGCCTCGGTCTCGGCATGTGGCGCCGGCGCGGCGCGGCTTGGGAATCCGATCGTGCCCATGGGCCCAACGTAATCTCTCGGGCGGCCGGTGGCCAGGGTCAGTGCGCCTCGGCCCAGCTGTGGCCGATGCCCGTCTCGACAACCAGCGGCACGGAGAGGCTCACCGCCGCCTCCATAACCCGCTTGGCGACCGCAGCAAGCGTGGGTGCGTCGGCCTCCGGGGCCTCGAACAGCAACTCATCGTGCACCTGCAGCAGCAGCCGCGCCCGGTTGCCGAGGCCAGCCTCCGCCAGCGCCGCCGGCAGGCGGACCATGGCGCGTTTGATGATGTCGGCTGCCCCGCCCTGCAGCGGCGCGTTGATCGCCTGCCGTTCCGCATAGCCGCGCCGCGCCGGGTTGCGGTCCGCGATGCCGGGGATCCAGCAGCGGCGGCCGAAGGGGGTCGTCACGTAGCCTGCGATCCGCGCTTCCTCGCGCGCCTTTTCCATGTAGTCGCGGATGCCGGGGTAGCGCGCGAAATAGACGTCGATCGTGAGCTTCGCCTCGGCCGGCGGGATGCCGAGTTGGCGGCCGAGGCCAAAAGCGCTGATGCCGTAGATGATGCCGAAGTTGATCGCCTTCGCGCGCCTCCGCGTCATCGGGTCCATACCCGCCATCGGCACGCCGAACACCTCGCTGGCGGTGCGGGTATGAATGTCCTCACCGGCCGCGAAACTCTCGCGGAGTGTCGGCAGGTCGGCGACGTGGGCGAGCAGCCGGAGCTCGATCTGCGAGTAATCGCAGGAGACCAGCACGTTACCCGGTTCGGCGACGAAGGCGCGGCGGATCGCTGCCCCCTCTTCCGTCCGGATCGGGATGTTCTGCAGGTTCGGGTCGATCGACGACAGACGCCCGGTCGTCGTCGCGGCCATTGCGAAGCGCGTATGGATGCGACCCGTGCGCGGGTCCGCCTCATCCACCAGCGCGTCGGCGTAAGTGCTTTTGAGCTTAGCGAGCTGCCGCCAGTCGAGAATGAGCTGCGGCAGCGCGTGCCCGAGTTCGGCAAGCGTGGTCAGTACCTGCGCGTCGGTGCCCCAGGCCCCGGTCTTCATCCGCCGGCCGCCGGGCAGGCCCATTTCGTCGAACAGCACCTCGCCCAACTGCTTCGTGCTGCCGAGGTTGAAGGGGCGGCCGGCGAGGCGATGGATTTCCTGCTCCATCGCGTCCATGCGCCGCTCGAAATCGACCGACATGCGGCGGAGTTCGTCGGCATCGATGCGGATGCCGGCGCGTTCGGCCTCCAGCAGCACTGGGATCAGCCGCCGCTCGACCTGCTCATAGAGCGCGAGGCCGCGCTCGATCCGCAGGCGCGGCCGCAGAACCGACCAGAGCCGCAGCACGACATCCGCCTGCTCGGCCGCGTGCGCGGCTACGCTTTCTGCCGGCGCGCCGGCGAGCGTCGTGCGGGCGCGGCCAGTGCCGGTGACGGCGTCGCGCTCGGCCGGGTTGTGCCCGAGATGCATCACCGCGAGGTCGCCGAGCGCGTGGCCGTGCCGGCCGGCGTCGGTTGCATATGACAGCAGCTCGACGTCATCGACCGGCGTGGGCCGAGCGCGGCCGACCATGTCGAGCGCAAGCATTGCCGCCTTCGCGTCGTGAAAGATTTTCAGCACGGTCGCGTCGGTGAGCACGGCATCGAGCGCCGACGCATCGACGGCGGCCGGGATATAGGCCGCGCGGCCCGGCGCGGTCGCGAGCGCGATGCCAAGACAAGCGCCCGCCTCCGTCAGCGCCGCGACCCCGATCCGGCCGGCGAGCCGGGCCGCGTCGGCCCAGGCGGTGACACCGGCAGGCTCGGTGATCGTTTCATAGGGACCGAAACCGGCGGTCGGCTTCGCGGGCGGCGGAGCGACTTCGGGCCGGGCGAACATTTCTGCCTGTGCCGGACCGGCCGGCGCGGCCGGTGGCGGCGCAGGCAGGCCCGGCTGATCGTTGGCGCCCTTCAGCGCGAGCCGGTTCGCGATGCTCCGGAAACCCATCCGGATCAGCCAATCGTTGAGCCGCACCGGGTCGGGCGGACGGGCGGCCAGCGCCTCGATCGGGGACGGCAGCGGGGCCGCTTCGGACAGCTCCACCAGCCTGCGCGAGAGCCGCGCCGCCTCGGCGTGCTCCATCAGCATGTCGCGGCGCTTCGACGGCTTCATCGTTGGGGCGGCAGCGAGCACGGCCTCGAGGTCGCCGTACTCCTGTAGCAGGGCGGCGGCGTTCTTCGGTCCAATACCGGGTACGCCCGGCACGTTATCCACCTTGTCGCCAATTAGCGCCTGCATGTCGGCCATAAGGCCGGGCAGGACGCCGTATTTTTCCATCACGTCCTCGGGCCCGATCGGCTTCTGCTTGATCGGGTCGAGCATGGCGACGCCGGGCCGGAGGAGCTGGAGCAGATCCTTGTCCGACGAAACGATCGTGACATGCCCACCCGCGTCGGTCGCGGCGCGAGCGTAGGAGGCGATCAGGTCGTCGGCTTCCCAGTCGGCCAGCTCGATCGACGGCAGGCCGAACGCCTCCGTGGCCTCCCGCACTAGCGCGAATTGCGGGATCAGGTCGTCGGGCGGCGGCGCGCGGTGCGCCTTGTATTGGTCGAAAATGCGGTTGCGGAACGTGTCCCGTCCGGCGTCGAATATGACCGCGATCGATGGCGGTCTTTCACTCTTTCCTGCGGCATAATCGCGCATAAGTTTCGCGATCATGTTGGAAAAACCAAACACCGCGTTGACGGGTGTGCCATCCGCCCGCGTCATCGGCGGCAAGGCGTGGAAGGCACGGAAGATGAAGCCCGAGCCGTCGATCAGGATCAGATGCGGTGCCGCCGCTCCCGGCCCAGCGGGGGGCGGGGCAATTACCGGTTCAGTGTCCGTGGCCGTCTCCCGTGCCGGGGATGAGGACGTAGCGACGCGAGCAGTAGGGACACGTCACCTCGGTGCCGGCGATGCGGAGGAAGACGCGCGGGTGGCCAAGCGCGCCCTCGCCTCCGTCGCAGGCGACAGTGCGCTCGGTGACGTGGAAGGTCTCCATCGGCAGAGACTCGGCGGCGCTCATGAAATCGTTATCCCTCGTCTTGGATGCGGCGGGATGATAGCCATGCCGACCGTGCCCGCAACCTTGCTATCCGCGTCGCTGTGTTGATCCGCCGCGTGATCGCCCTCGCGCTGTCCGCCCTGCTGCTGGCTGCCTGTGCGACCCGGCTGGCGCCACCCGGCCCGTCCATTGCGCCGCCGACCGAGACGACAGACAGCTTCGTGATGCCGGACGGCACACGCCTGCCCTATCGCGCCTGGATGCCGCCGGCCGGCGTGCGGCCGTGGGCGGTGGCGCTCGCGCTGCACGGGATGAACGACAGCCGCGACGCCTATGAGATCCCAGCGCCGGAATGGGCGCGCGCCGGCGTCGCCGTCTTCGCGCCCGACCAGCGCGGCTTTGGCGCGACCAAGACGCGCGGCTACTGGCCGGGGGCCGCGGGCCTCGTGAGCGATGCTCGGGTCATGTTGGGGCTGCTGCGCGCCCGCTTTCCCGACGCGAAGCACTTCGCGATTGGCGAAAGCATGGGGGCGGCGGTGCTAATGGTGGAAGCGACGTCGCCCGACCCGCCGAAGATGGACGGCTACATCCTGATCGCGCCCGCAGTCTGGGGACGGAAGGAGATGAACGTGTTCCTGCGCGTCGCCCTCGCGGTCGGCTCGCGGATCGCACCGGGTGCCGCGTTCGCGGGCGCACCCGGCATGGAGGTTTGGGCCAGTAGCAACCGAGAGGCGATTAGGCGCCTCTCGCGCGACCCGCTGACGATCAAGCGGACGCGGCTCGACGCGGTGCGTGGCCTCGTCGACCTGATGGACGAGGCACTTGCCGCCGCGCCCCGCTTCACCGCACCCGCGCTGTTCCTCTACGGCGGCCATGACCAGTTGGTGCCGAAGAATGCGACGGCGGCAACATGGCGCGCGCTGCCGCCCACGCCGCCGGGCGACCAGGGCGACGGGCCGCGCCGCGCGTATTACCCGGCCGGCTGGCACCTGCTGCTGCGCGACCTCGACCGGGCGTCGCCGATCGAGGATATCATCGCCTGGATGCGCGACCCGAACGCGCCACTCCCCTCCGGCGCGGGACCGGCAGCGCGCGCGTGGCTCGCCGCGCGGGACTAGCCGAGCGTGACGGTGCCCTCGATGCAGGCCGCGACCACACCGCCGACCCAGATCTCGCTACCATCCTGCGCGACGTGAACGCGGCCCGCCCGTCCTAGGACCGTGCCTTGGCTCGCGACGTATGACGGTGGCGCGATGCCGCTGCCGATCAGCCATTGCGCGATGCTGGCGTTCAGGCTGCCGGTCACGGGGTCTTCGTAGCCGCCGACCGTGAATGCCCGCACCTCGAACTGCGCGTCCGCGCCGTCCTTCGCCGCGTCCCACGGCCCGACGATGCCGACGCTCAGCCCGGAGAGGGCGGCGTAATCCGGGCGTACCTCCAACACCTCACCGCGCGAGCGCAGCAGGACCGCGACCCAGCCGGGGCCGTTATCGACCCAGTTCGACGCGACAATTGCGTCCGATGTCAGACCCAGTCCCTTCGTGACCTTCGCAAGGATGTCGGGCTCCACCGGACCGGCGCGAAGCAGCTTCGGGGCGGCGAAGGAGAGTCTGCCGTCGCCGCGGCGGATCCGGATCAGACCCGCCCCGCATTCCTGCACGACCTCGCTTCCCTTCGGCGTCCCGCCCGCGGACAGCCAGACGTGGCAACTCCCCAGCGTCGGGTGGCCCGCGAACGGCAGCTCCCTGCGCGGCGTAAAGATACGCACGCGGTAATCCGCGCCTTCCGCCGTAGGCCGCAGCAGAAAAGTCGTTTCGCTGAGGTTGGTCCAGTTGGCGAACGCGGCCATCTGCGCGTCCGTCAGCGTGTCCGCGCCAACGACCACGGCCAGCGGGTTGCCGCGCAACGGCTGGGCCGCGAACACGTCGACCTGCTGGAAAGCGAAACTGGTCTTTGCCTGGCTCTGCATGGACACCCTCCCCCGCGTAATCGCTGCTACCAGGGAACGGTATTCCCCTGATAGTCGAGATAACGCAGCCCAGGCTTGCCCGCGACGGCGGCGAGCGTGTCGGCGACGCCACGGCAGCTCGTTTCGACATCGAGGACCGCGTCCGGACCGCCCATGTCGGTCCGCACCCAGCCTGGACAAACGAGCACGAGGCTCCGCCCGTCGCTTGCGTGCCGCACGGCGTAGCTCCGCATCAGCGTGTTCAGCGCCGCCTTGCTGGCGCGATAGACCTCCCAACCGCCGCGATCGTTGTTCGCGACGCTGCCGAGGCCGGACGACATCACGGCAATTGTGCCGGAGGGCGTCACCAGATCATCGAGCGCCTCGACGACGCGCATCGGGCCAAGCGCGTTGGTCGCCATGAGGCGCGCGAAGGTTTCATCGGATACTTCGGCGATCGTATCGTCCGGCCCGTTGCTAATGCCGGCGTTGACGAACAGCAGGTCGAGCGCCTGCCCGTCGAGCCGGGCGCGCAGTGCCTGGATCTGCTCGGCCGCGTTGATGTCGAGATGCTCAATCGTAAGGCGGCCGGCGGAGGCTTCGGCGAGGTCGTGCAGCCCGGTGGGCGCATCGCCGCGCACGGTGCCGACGACGCGCCAGCCGCGCGCCAAATATTCGCGAGCGAGGCCGAGACCGAGGCCGCGCGACGCGCCGATGATGAGGCAGGACGGAGTGTCGTTCGCGCGTGGTGCGGATGCCAAGGGTGCCCTCCTCTGTAGAGATCAGACGACGTGCGCGGGCCGCAGCACGCACTCGCCGGACATCGTCTGCGACTCAAGCTGGATCGTCGCGTGGCCGATGCCGAAGCGGGCGCGGAGCGCGTCGGGCAAGGGCCGCAGCACCGCGTCCGCGTCCGCATCCTCCGTTAGCACGAGATGCGCTGTGAGCGCGGTGTCGGTCGTGCTGAGCGCCCAGACGTGG
Source organism: uncultured Acetobacteraceae bacterium (assembly GCA_964434035.1). GTDB lineage: Bacteria > Pseudomonadota > Alphaproteobacteria > Acetobacterales > Acetobacteraceae > CAYSTX01. The sequence continues at coordinate 254 of CAYSTX010000214.1, read as the reverse complement.
AGATCGTGCACCTCGATCACGCCCGGGATGGCGCTAAGAAACGCGGTCACCTCCTCCAGGTCCACGCCGCGCGGCACGCCGTTGAGCGACAGGTTGACCGCGTCCCGCAGCAGCGACCACGTGCCAGCGATGATCGCCAGGCTGACGATCAGGCTCACCGCCGGGTCGAGAAATTGCCAGCCGGTGAGCAAGATCACCGCGCCGGCGGCGGCGACGCCGACCGAGAGGATCCCGTCGGCCGCCCTGTGCTGAAA
>CAYSTX010000213.1:0-6917 GCA_964434035.1 uncultured Acetobacteraceae bacterium | reverse complement strand
TCTCCTCGCTCAACCCGCGCATCCGCATCCGCGACATCGTCGGCTTGCCGCTCGCCGCCCAGGGCATCGGCGCCCGCGAGCGGCGGGCGCGCGTGGGCGAGGTGCTGGCGCAGGTCGGGATCGGCGAGGAGATGGCCGAGCGCTTCCCAGCACAGCTATCGGGCGGGCAGCGGCAGCGGGTCGCGATCGCGCGCGCCCTTGTTCTGCGGCCGCAGATCGTGATCTGCGACGAGCCGACCAGCGCGCTCGACGTCTCGGTGCAGGCGCAGATCCTGAACCTGCTGTGCGACCTGCGGGCGCAGCTCGGGCTGACCCTGTGTTTCATTAGCCACAACCTCGCGGTCGTCGAGCACATCGCGACCGAGGTTGCCGTCATGTATCTCGGCCGCATCGTCGAGCGGGCGCCGGTCGATGCGATCTTCGGCGCGCCGGCGCACCCCTACACCCGGGCGCTGCTCGCCTCCGTGTTGACGCCCGAGCCGGGCCTCGGCATTCCCGACGTGCCGCTCGGCACCGCGACGCCGGACCCGGCCAACATCCCAGCCGGGTGCCGGTTTAATCCTCGCTGCCCGCTCGCGTTCGACCGTTGCCGGGCGGAAGCGCCGCTCCATGACGGCACGGAGCAGCGCTACGCGGAGTGCTTCCTCGCGTGACCGTCCGCGCCTTCTACTTCCAGCTGCTCAGGTAATAGCGTGGCAGCTCGTCAGTCCACGGCTGGAAGCTCAGGTCTTTCGAGAAGGCGTACGTCTTCACGTAGGTGAAGATCGGCATGAAATAGGCGCGCTCGGTGGCGAGCTTGATCGCGGTTCGGTAGGGGATAATCCGCTTCTCGGCCTGCGTCGTCCCGCCGCCCTCCTCCAACGCCTTCTGGATCTCCGGGTCGCGCGCATAGTCGGCGCCGCCGCCCGCGAAGAAATAGGGCATGAACGCCGAGATATCGTTGATCGAGTAGCTGCCCCAGCTTCCCATGTTGAGCGGCGTCTTGCCGTCCATGTTCGCCTGAACGTCAGCGCCGACTTGCAGCTGATTGATGCTGGCGCGGATGCCGACGGCGCGAAGGTAGTTCTGCATCGCGCCGACCCATTGCGGCAGCAGGTAGGAGTAAAGGCTGGTGTCGAAGCCGTTCGGATAGCCGGCCTCGAACAGCAGCTGCTTCGCCTTCGCCGGGTCATACGCGTATTTCACCGCGACCGACGGGTCACAGCCGAGCTGCGTCGGATAGCAGGGTGCATCGAGCGGGCGGGACTGGCCCTGCATCAGCTGCTTCGCCATCGTCGCCCGATCGACAGCATACATGATCGCCTGACGCACCTTCTCCTTCGTGAGCGGGTTGTCGGCCCCGGTGCGGCCGGCGGCGTCCATCGTCATGTAAGCGACGCGCATCGTCTCGGCTCGCAGCGCCGTCAGCGTCGGCACCGCGTCGATGTTTGGGAACTGGTCGGGGTCGAAGTCCCAGATCCAATCGGCGCTGCCGCCCAGCAGCTCCGCCATCTCGGTCGCCGCGTCGGGCACTTCATGGATTACGATGTTCTTGATCGCCTGCTTCCCCTTCGGGCTGCCGGCGTAATAGCCGTCGTACCGCTGCATCACGATGCGGGTCGTGCCGTCAACCTGCGTGATCTTGTAGGGGCCGGCGCCGATCGGGTGCCGCGCATACTCGTCCGCGCCCACCTTCTCGCGGTACTGTTGCGGCCAGATCGGCAGCACCATCGCAATGTATTCGAGAGCGGCGGGGAAAACCCGGTTCAGCCGGATCCGCACGTGCATGTCGTCGATCTTCTCGGCACCCGCGTAGAAGTTGTAGTTGCTCGGCACCGAGACCTTTTTGTCGTGGATCACCGTGTTGACGGTGTAGACGACATCATCGGCCGTGAGCTTATCGCCGTTCTGGAACGTGACGCCGGGACGGAGCGTGAAGTCGATCGTCTTCTCGTCGACCCATTTCCACTCGGTCGCCAGCAGTGGCTCGATCTTGAAGGTCTTCGGGTCGCGGTAGATCAGCGTGTCCCAGGCATGGATCTGAACGATGAAGCCGCTGCGGAGTGAGTTGTAGTAAGGATCGACGTTCGGCACCGCGTCGCGCCAGGTCACTCGCAGCGTGTCGGCCGATTTCTGGGCGAGCGCCGCGTGTGGCGCGAGCGTCGCCAAGCAGGTTGTCACCGCCAGCGCGCCAATCAGCCGATGCATCCTCTTCATCGCTCGTCCACCCCTTCGTTTCCGATAGCAGACGATAAAGGCCGCCCCTCCGTCAGGGCAATCCCGGCGTCCACACCGGCGGCTGCTCGGCCCCGGTCTGCGCGGTGATCCGGCCGTACGCTTCCGGCCGGCGGTGGCTGGCGAAATCGAAGATGGTCGTGCGGCCCAGCACGCACTGATCGAAGTCGCATTCGGCGGTAATCACCTCGTCGTCCCAGGTCGTTGCCTGCGCCATGATCTCGCCCTGCGGGTTGACGATGATCGAGTGGCCGAACAGCTCGGCCCCGTCCTCGATCCCGGCCTTTGCCGTCGCGACCGCGAAGGTCGCGTTCTGATAGGCCCCGGCCTGCACCGCGAGGTGGGAGTGGAGCACGCGCAGATGGTGCGCCTCGAAGCCGCCCGCCTCCTGGTTGATGCTCGGCGTGTTGTAGCCAAGCATGACCAACTCGACCGATTGCAGCCCGAGCACTCGCCACGCCTCCGGCCAGCGGCGATCGTTGCAGATCATCATCCCCATGTTGACCCCGTCGAGGTCGCCCATCGGCCCGCGGATGACGGGAAAGCCGAGGTTGCCGACCTCGAAATATCGCTTCTCCAGATGCTGCACCCGGCGCTTCTCGAGCCAGTCCGCGTGGCCAGGCAGATGCACCTTCCGGTATTTGAGCATCACCTCGCCGGACGGTGCGACCAGGATCGCGGTGTTGAAGTGCCGCCCCTCCGGCGTCTTCTCGGCGTACCCGAGATGGAACCCGACGCCGAGCCGGCGCGCCGTTTCGAATAGCGGGGCGGTTTCGTTCGATGGCATAGCCGTCTCGAACCAGACATCGGCCTCGGCGCGGTCGGCGTAGTAGTGGCGCGGGAAGAATGTCGTCAGCGCGAGTTCGGGGAAAACGACAAGGCGGGCGCCGCGTGCGGCCGCGCGTTCCATGAGCGCGGTCAGCCGGGCGACGGCGACGGCGCGGCTATCGGCTTTCTGCAGCGGCCCGAGCTGGGCGGCGGCGACAATCAGGCGACGGGGCATCTTGTTTCCTCCGGCTCAGACGGCGTGACGGCGGACGAATCGTCCGTCGCCGGGGGCGGCGAGAACCTGCGCGCCGTCCCAGATCTGGCGGCCGCGCTGATACGTCGCGGCAACACGGGCGCGCATCTCCCGCCCCTGATACGGCGACCAGCGCAACTCCGGCCGGTCGAGGATCGTGGTCTCATCGAAGCGCCACCGCTCGGGCTGCAGTACGACGATGTCGCAATCCGCACCCGGCGTGAGCGTGCCCTTTTGCGGATAGAGTCCGTGAAAGCGTGCCGTCCGCTCGGCGCAGTAGCGCGCGATCCAGGTCGGTGGATGGCCGCGCTCGTCGAGCAGCATGTAGATCAGCGGCGCGAAGCTCTGCATCCCGGTCAGGCCGGCGCCGCACTCGAAGATGTTCTCCGAAATCTTCCGCTCGAGCGGCCAGGGCGCATGGTCTGTCGAGATATACTCGACCAGCCCGCCCTCCAGCGCCGCCCAGAGACGCGACACTTCATCGGCTGAGCGGAAGGGCGGATTGCACTTGCCGCGCCCGCCGAGCCGTACGAGGTCGTCCTCCGTCATGCCGAGATAGTGCACGCACACCTCACCCGAGGATCGCGCGCCCATGCCGCGAAACGCCGCCGCGATCTCCACGCCGCGGGCGAGCGAGGAATGCGCGATGTGCACATGCGCGCCGGTCGCGAGGCCGATTTCGAAGATGGCAAGGTCGGCCATCGTCTCCGTCAGCGGCGGGCGCGTGCGGGCGTGCATGATCGGGTCCGTCCGGCCCGAACCGAGCGCCGCCTGCGTCAGGTGCTCCACCAGCTCCTGATCCTCGTTGTGCAGCGCGACCGGCAAGCCGGTCTTGGCGATCGCGGCGAACGCCTCGAAGAGCGTCGCGTTGTCGATGCGCGGGAAACGGACCGCGTCATATTCATAGGTGGAAAGCTTGAACGCGCTGATGCCGCCCGCGGCGAGTTCAGGGATCGCGCCGACGCCGCCGGTCTTGGTGATCGTGCCATAGAGCGCGACATCGACAAACGACGTTCGCTCGACCCAGCCGATCTTCTCGGCGAGCAGGGCCGCATCCGTGACCGGCAGCGGCACGTCGTACGGCATGTCCACGCATGTCGTGATGCCGCCGGCGGCGGCCGAGCGCGTCGTGCCTTCGATGCCGATCCAGCCGAGCGCCGACGAGGTATGCATGTGACCATCAACGAGCCCGGGCAGCACGAAACAGCCGGGATAGGCGTGGTGTGCTGTCGTCGGCGGCGGCGCACCCTGACCGATCGCCGCGACACGGCCGCCGCGCGCGGCGACCCATCCATCCGTCAGCATGGCGTCGGCCGTGACCACGGTCCCGCTGATCACCACGTCGAACGCAATACCCTCGCCACGCGTGTTCGTTGTCACCCCGTTATCGTCCCCCATCACTGCCTGATCCCCGACCGCTTGCCGTTACGTGTCCGCGACCTTACGACACGCGCGCGAGAACGCCAGACACTGCGAAGGGGACGCGGGACATCGGCACTTCCGATGGAACGAGCGTCGCGAAAGGGAAGGTCATGCAGACACACGAAGTTCGAGTTCACCCGTCCAAGTCGGGCCTCAAGCGTGAGGACCAGCTCGCCTGGAAGATCGCGGGCGTCGCGGCGGACAAGGTGGGCGTCGACCGCGACGTGACCGCGATGATCATCAACCGGATGATCGACAATGCCGCCGTCGCGATCGCCGCGATCAACCGGCGCCCCGTGGTCTCAGCTCGCGACATGGCGCTCGGCCACGCGCGGCGCGACGGGGCGACGGTGTTCGGTATGCCGGCGGTGCGGCGGGTCAGCCCCGAATGGGCGGCGTGGGCGAACGGCACGGCGGTGCGTGAGCTCGACATGCACGACACGTTCCTCGCCGCCGACTACAGCCACCCCGGCGATAACATCCCGCCGATCCTGGCGGTCGCGCAGACGATGGAGCGGTCGGGCCGCGACCTCGTCCGCGCCATTGCGACGGGATACGAGATCCAGATCGACCTCGTCCGCGCGATCTGCCTGCACGAACACAAGATCGACCACATCGCCCATCTCGCCCCGGCGCAGGCGGCCGGCATCGGCACGCTGCTCGGGCTGAAGCAGGACGTGATCTATCAGGCGGTGCAGCAGGCAGCGCATGTGAGCTTCACCACACGCCAGTCGCGCAAGGGCGAGATCAGCTCGTGGAAGGCATTCGCGCCGGCGCATGCGGGCAAGCTCGCCGTCGAGGCGGTTGATCGCGCGATGCGGGGCGAGGGCGCGCCGAGCCCGATCTATGAAGGCGAGGACAGCGTGATCGCCTGGATGCTCGACGGGCCGGAGGCCGTCTATTCGGTGCCGCTACCGGCGCCGGGGGAAAGCAAGCGCGCCATCCTCGACAGCTACACGAAGGAGCACAGCGCCGAGTACCAGTCGCAGGCGCTGATCGACCTCGCCTTCCGGATGCGCGAGCAGATCGGCGATTTGCGCAAGGTAAAGCGGATCGTGATCCACACGAGCCATCACACGCACAACGTGATCGGCACCGGTGCGAACGACCCGCAGAAGATGGACCCCAAGGCAAGCCGCGAGACGCTCGACCACTCGATCATGTATATCTTCGCCGTCGCGCTGGAGGACGGGCGTTGGCACCACGTGGACAGCTACACACCGCGTCGGGCGGCCAAGGCGTCCACCGTTGCCCTCTGGCACAAGATCGAGACGCGCGAGGCACCGGAATGGACCAAGCGCTACCATTCGACCGACCCGAACGAGCTGGCTTTCGGCGGCCGGGTTGAGGTGCACATGGAGGACGGACGGGTGATCGAGGACGAGCTCGCGATCGCCAACGCCCACCCGCTGGGCGCGCGGCCGTTCGAGCGCGCAGACTACATCCACAAGTTCGAGACGTTGACCGACGGCATCATCACGGTTCGCGAAAGCAACCGCTTCCTGGAAGCGGTGCAGGAGCTGCCGCGCCTGTCGGCGGGCGACCTCAACCGCCTCACCGTCGCACTGCCGGCTGGCACGCTCGCCGTCGGCAAGCCCGGTATTTTCTGATTTCGGAAAGGAGCAAACGCCGATGAGCGAGACGCAGACACCAGCCAACAAGCCGAAGAAGTCGGTCGCCCTGTCCGGCGTGACCGCCGGCAACACGGCACTGTGTACGGTCGGGCGGACGGGCAACGACCTGCACTATCGCGGCTACGACATCCTCGACATCGCCGAGCAGTGCACGTTCGAGGAGATCGCCCACCTCCTCGTGCACGGCACGCTGCCGAACCGGGCGGAGCTGAAGGCGTACACGACCAAGCTGCGGGCGCTCCGCGGCATCCCGGCATCGGTCAAATCGGTGCTTGAGGCGCTGCCGGCGGCGTCGCACCCGATGGACGTGATGCGGACGGCGGTCTCGGCCCTCGGCGCCGCGCTGCCGGAGAAGGAGGACCATGGCACGGCCGGCGCGCGCGACATCGCCGACCAGCTGTTGGCGAGCCTCGGCTCGATGCTGCTCTACTGGCACCATTACAGCCGCAACGGCCGCGTGATCGACGTTGAGACCGACGACCAGACGATCGCCGGGCATTTCCTGCATCTGCTGCACGGGGAGAAAGCGCCGCCGAGCTGGGTGCGGGCGATGCATACGTCGCTCATCCTCTACGCTGAGCATGAGTTCAACGCCTCGACCTTCGCCGCGCGCGTCGTCGCCGGGA
>CAYSTX010000212.1:0-6932 GCA_964434035.1 uncultured Acetobacteraceae bacterium | reverse complement strand
ACCGCGCGGCGTTCGCCAGATGGCATCCAGTTGGCCACGCAGCACGGCGGGAGGCAAATCGGTGTCGCGCAAGTCCAGTGTGATGTCGTTGGGACTCATTTCAGGCTGACCAGCCAAGCCGACAACGCATTCAGCTCATCCGGTTCCAATGGGACGAGTGGCATGTTGTTGCCCGGCTTGATCGTCTGCGGATCGGCGATCCACGCGGCAAGCGAACCGCGTGTGGTGGGCAGAATGCCTGCGCCGATATACTGGCGGCCGCCGACATGGGTGAGATCAGGACCAAGATTGCCCGCCGCCGGCGTACCGCGCACCGTGTGACACGCGATGCAGGCTTTTGCCAGAAACACGTCGCGCCCGGCGCGTTGCTCCGGCGTCTGCGGGGCCGCCGCGTCCGCGATCTGCGCCGCGCGCCAACGCTGAAAATCGTCCGATCGCTGAGCCACCACGAGCAGCGCCATATGCGCATGCTGCAGCCCGCAGAATTGAGCGCACTGCCCGCGGTAGAGGCCAGGCCTGTCGGCCGTGAAGACAATCGAATTGCTGCGGCCGGGTATGAGATCCTGCTTACCGGTGAGACTGGGGACCCAGAAGGAATGGATGACGTCCTCGGCCTCGAGTTCGACACGCACTGGCCGGCGAACTGGCACGTGCAGCTCGTTGGCAGTGATGAAGCTGTCCGCCGGTCGTCCGTCGGCATAGGTTGCCGACCACCACCATTCGTATCCCTTCAGCCGAATGATGAGCGGGTCCGCCGATTCCGGTGAGATGCGGCGCGTGGTGACGTAGCTGGCCAACGTCAGTCCCAGGATCACCAGAACGCTGGCCGCCATCGCGCCGCCGACAATCCAAGCCGGGCGCTGCTCGCGCCACGCCGAGCGTTGGTCGCGCGGATCTGGCGGCCGACTTCGCCGCCACAGCGCAGCCGCCAGAACTAGCATCACGAGGGCCCAGATGATCGCGGCGACGATGACGAAGAGCCAGAACAGCGCGTTCAGCTGCGATGCCTGAGGGCCTTGTGGATCCGTCGCCGATTGCCAGCCACGACATCCGGCAAGCGCCAGCACGGCAGCACTGGCCAAAACCGTTCCTCCGCTCGTTGCGGCCCTGGGCGTCACGACCGCGGCGGCAAGGCTGCGGCCGCCGGGGCACGGTTTTCGGCCGGACGTGTTTGCATGTCGTCGTTGCGGTTGGGCGCCGCGGTCTGCGCGGACATGGCGCCAAGGCTCTGGATATAGCCGGTCAGCTGCCAGATCTGCTCAGCCGTCAGCCACTTGGCGAAGGCCGGCATGCCGCCTGGCCGGCCGTTGTGAATGGAAACGAAGATAGAGACTGGATCGGGACCGTAGCGCCACCAGCCATTGAGGAACGCTGGTCCGAATGCGCCGCCGCCGTCGGCATGGCAGCCTTTGCAGTTGAACCAAGTGTACAACCGCTTGCCCTGGCTAAGCTCGTAGGCGTTGGTGTGCGACGGATGGCCGAGTGCCCGATCTACATTCGGTGGCGTACCGTTGATGCCGCCCGGCATGACAGCCACTTTCTCCAGCGCCGCTGCCACCGGTGGGTCCGTGCGCAGCGAGCGTTCCTCGCGTTTGCAGGCGCACAACGGCAGCGCAACCAGCAGCGCCGTCAGCAGCACGCGCCTCACGGCAGCCGAAACACATAGAGGGTGCCGCTGGCATCCGTGGGCGGTGGCAAATCGTGCAGCAGGCCCGCGAAGCCCTTGACCGCCGAGGCGTCGCGAACGTCGATCTCGCTGGCCGAGGGCATGCCGACGAGTGGTCCCGCACCGGCAAGCACAGCCAGCCACGCCTTCCCGTCCGGACCGCGAAATGCCGTGGGACGAGCAACGACCCCGGAACCGAGCCGCACCTGCCACAGCTTCGCGCCGTTGCGCGCGTCAACCGCCTTCAGCATCCCATCGAGCGTGCCGTAGAACACAACGCCGCCGGCGGTGACCAGGACGCCACCGCGCAGCGGAGCAGGTTCGACGACCTCCCAGGCCGGCCTTGCGGCCGCGACGTCCCACGCTATCAACGCGCCCGCGGAGACGCCCTTGGCGGGCCGCATCCGCACGGTAGCGCCTGTGAACGGGGTACCGGCCAGATAGCTGGCGTCGCGGGCCTCCATGTCCATGCATAGACGACTGGCGGCGATGTAGAGCAGTCCGGTGGCGGCGATGAAGGCCGGTTCCGCCGCGGCACCGACGGGCCAGGCCGGACAGATGTCGCGCGTTGTGCTGCCGGTCTGCACCGCCTTCCCGTCGTCGGTGCGTGGAATCCCGGTCGTCGGATCGATGCCATGGGTCGCTGTCACGGGCAAGAAACGCTCCGCCGACAGAATCTCACCCGACGCGCGGTCGAGCACATACACATGGCCGTTACGATCCGGATGGATAAGCAGCGCGCGTTGGCGGCCTCGCCAGTCCAAATCCACCGGCACGAGCCCGCCGCCGGCGCCCAGCGCGTATTGATCGTGCGGGTTCATGGCGTCGAACCACAGTGCCGCCCCTGTGTCGGGATCCCGAGCAAACAGGCCGGATGTCCAGCGGTTGTCTCCGGGCCGCTGCGTCGGATTCCATGGTGCTGGATGACCGGTGGCATAGAGCAGCAGGTTAAGCGAAGCATCATAGACAGCTCGACCAGCGAGCCCGCCGCCACCCTGCTGCCAGGCCGACGGCGGCCAGCTCGTCACGCCCAGGTCGGCCCCATGGTCCTGCTGGTGGACGGGATGAAACCGCGCGCCGATGCCGACATCTGAATCGGGTCCCGTATTAAAAACCTTCCAGACCACCCGGCCGCTCGCGGCGTCCAGTGCCGCAAGCCAGCCACGGGCACCGAAATCCTCGCCCGAGTTCCCCACCACCATCTTGTCACCCGCAACTATCGGGGCCGCCGCCAACACCTCCCCTTGCTCCGGGTGAGCGACGGCAGTGTCCCACATGACGCTGCCGTCCCTCTCCTGCAATGCCGTCACATGGCCATCTTGCGTCGCGAGGAACACGCGACCACCAGACACCGTTATGCCGCCACTCGACGCAGCACAGCATTGCAACCCGGCGGCCATGCCGTTGGCCGGCGGCGTGTAGCGCCAGGCGATCGAAAGCGCTGTCTGGGTCAGGTTGAGCGCGTAGATCGTGTGCGGAAAGGGCGTCAGCACGAATACCGTAGTACCGTCAACTTGCGGCGCAGCGGTGTGAGCGCCGGAACTGTCGGTACGGAAGGAGAAGGCCGGCTGCAGCGTCGATACATTTGCCGGGTTGATGACATCAGCGCGAGCGTTGGTTGGCGGCGGCGTGTCCGCGGCACGCGTAGCGCCAGGCGATGTAGCGATGCCCAAGACGATCGGAATCCCGAGCACCATCATGCGACAGCTTTTCATCGCATCATCTATAGATCTCGTTGTCCCTCCGACGTTCTACACGAAGAAAATGATTGGGCGCAGTCTGCGACCTGCCACTCGCTGATGTTGCCAACATCAGTCTGCCTCTCGCGCGAGCGCGGCCAGTGGCATCGCTGCGCCGGCAGCTGACGGAACGAGCGCATCGATGTCGTCCACCTCCGCTTCCATCGATGCAGCAAACCATTCAATCGTTCTGGCAATGCCTTGGCGCACCGAAGTCTTCGGCGACCATCCGAGCAACCGGCCTGCCAGGGAAATGTCAGGACGTCGCAGCCGCGGATCGTCCGACGGTAGTGGCTGATAGACGAGTGGCGATGCCGAACCGGTCATCCGCCTGACGATCGCTGCCAATTCGTTGATCGAGTATTCTTCTGGGTTGCCAATGTTGATCGGCGTTCTCGGGTTGGGATCGACCTCCATCAACTTAGCGAGGCCATCGATAAGATCCGTCACGAAGCAGAACGACCGCGTCTGCTCGCCATTACCGTAGATCGTCAGTGGCCGCCTGTTCAGTGCCTGCATGATCAGGTTCGATACGATACGGCCGTCGTCTGGCCGCATCCGTGGCCCATAGGTGTTGAAGATGCGTGCCACCCGCACGTCGACACCACGATCGCGGAGATAATCAAAACACAGCGTCTCCGCCGCACGCTTGCCTTCGTCATAGCAGGCGCGAATGCCGATGGGATTGACGTTGCCCCAGTATCTCTCGGTTTGCGGATGCTGGTCCGGATCACCATACACCTCGCTCGTCGAGGCTTGCAGCAAACGCCCACCACTGGCCGCAGCGACGTCGAGCAGATTCCGTGCACCCATCACGCTTGTCATGAGGGTATGAACCGGGTCGGCCTGGTAGTGGCGAGGCGAAGCCGGACAGGCGAGATTGTAAACCCGGTCAGCACGCAAACTTGCTGGCAATGGCGTGCACACGTCGGCTTCGATCAGGGAAAACTGTGGGGCACGACGAAGGTGTCGCAGGTTTTCGGTACTGCCGGTCAGGAAATTATCCAGACAGATCACGCGATATCGGTCACCGATCAATCGTTCACAGAGAAAGCTGCCGAGAAATCCGGCACCGCCGGCCACCAATGCTGTCTTATTGCCCCTGGAATGGCGAACTCTGCTTGCCATCATGCCTGCTCCTTGAGGGCGGCCGGCACGGCCAACTCCCCGCCGTCCGGCCGTCTGCTTTGCTCCAAGAATGGCGAGATACGTGCCGCGTCTGAATCCAAGATGCCCTCGATAGTGCGCTCCAGTTCGCGCGCTCGCGCGACCCCGGTGTGATTCGCCAATACAATTCCGCGCGCGCTCTCGCCGATCTGCCGGCTCGCCGTGTCATCAATCCTGCTCAGCGCGGCGACGACATCATCAGCATGATCAGCGATCAGGATGGCATCACCGTTCGGCAACAGTTCACTGAGCCCGTCCCAGCGGTCGCTGATGATCGGTGTGCCGCAGGCCGCCGCTTCGAACAGACGAACACTGGGCGACCAGCCGCTGCGGATCATCTCCGCGCGCGTGAGGTTCACCGTGAAGCGCTGTCGGCAATAGAAGGCAACGTGCTCCGATGGCGGGAGATGTTCGATCCGCTCGACATTCGCCGGCCAAGCGATGGCAGCGGGGTATTGCGGACCAGCAACCACGAACCGCCGGTCCGGCAGCCGAAGCGCCGGCTCAATCAACAGGCGCTGCAACGCCGGCTGCCGATCCTCCGCGTAGGTGCCGAGGTAGCCCATGTCCCAAGTGGCGGGCTGCGGTTCCGGCCGGTAAAGGCTCGCATCGACCGAACAATAGAGCGGGCACGCCCGGCGGGCCCCAAAACGCTGCGACAGGTGCCGCAGCAGCGGTCCCCCAGTGAACGATAAATAAAGGTCGAGCTGGGGAATTTGCCGCGCCGCGAGATATTCACACCGATTGCTCTCCAGCGCTGCCACGGTGATCGGCGTGTCGATGTCGTAGAAGGCGCGGACGCCATCGGCAATATCGCTCACCAGATCGACAGCCGCGATTCCGTCCGGCACATACGAACCCACGACGACCGCATCGGCCGCAGCGATGCGCTCGCCGAAACGGTCGGCCAGATCCTCGACAGTGCTGTAGAATTCGAGTTCGCAGAACTCCGGTTGCGACAGGTCCCGAGCGCAGGCGTACCAGGGGACATCGCGTTCCAGGAACAGCAGGCGATGGCCGCGCTCCGCCAAGCCCTGTAGCAACGCGCGGTAGGTCGTCGCATGGCCGTTGCCCCACGACGACGAGAGAGTAAGCCCAAGGAACACTAGATCGAGAGGAGCCTTCCTCATGCCGCCAGCACCTCGCGCTTCGCGGCCATCGCATCACCGAGCACGCGATGCAGCACCGCGGCACGCCTGTCGTAAGTGTGTTCAGCGAGAATGCGTCGGCGCGCGGCACTGCCGATATCGGCAGCCTTCGCAGCGCTCAGGCTTCGCATGATATCGACAACATCCGACCCATCGCGCGCCACCAGCACCTCCGCGCCGGGTCGCAAAAACATTTCGATGCCGTCCCAGGAATCGGTGATAAGGCAGGCACCCGCACCCGCGACTTCGAATAGCCTAGTGGGCGGTGAAAACCCGACTTCCGCCATGCTGGCGCGATTGATGTTGATTACGGCGCGCGGGGTCACGTTGAATGCGTTATGCGCCTCAGTTCCGACGTGGCCAGCCTTCGCGATATTGGGCGGACACGACTTGTCGTCCCACCCCGCACCGCCCAGCAGAAAGCGTTGCGCCGGAAGCTCCTCCGCCGGCCGGAAGAGGAATTGTTCGACCCGTGCCTCGCGGTCCGGCAGGCGATTGCCTAGAAAAGCCAGGTCGGCGGCATAACGTGGGTCCGGCGCCACCGGATGGTGTGTGTGCGGATCCAGCGCATTGTAGATCGGAACGCAATCCCGCGCCCCGAATGCGCGATAGGCGGCAACGACCGGCTCACCACCGCCATAGGTCAACACCAAATCGAGGTTCGGCAGCGCCGCGCGCAATGGATGCGCAGCGTCAGCGCGGAGTTCGGCAAGTGTCGCAGGCGCATCGACGTCCCACCAGATGCGCAACGCATCGTCCCTCGCCGCGGCCATGGTAGCCCGCAGCAGTTCTTCGTCGGCAAACCCCACCCCGCTCGCCTTGACCACGACATCCGCGGTGGCGGCGTCGGCGACCACGGCGCGCAGACCATCGTCCGTGGCGGGATACACGACGACTTTGCACCACGACGGCGGTTCGATGTCCCGATGGCTCTGCCGGTTCAGAATGTCCGGCTCGTAGAACGTGACGTCGTGGTCATACGCCGCGAGCGCTTGCAGCAGACCGCGATAATAGGTGGCAGCGCCGTTCCAGTACGATGACAAAAGGCTGGAGCCATAGAAGGCGATCCTCATTCCGCCGCCTCCCGTAGGGCTGTAGGTTGGTCCACCGTGGCGCCTCGGCACGCCGTCAGGATCGTCAGCAGCTCGTCCACCCGATGCGCGCACGTGTGGCGCTGCCGGATGGTTTCCAGGCCGCCTGAAATTAGCGAGT
>CAYSTX010000211.1:3779-6940 GCA_964434035.1 uncultured Acetobacteraceae bacterium | reverse complement strand
GTCGTGCTGCGCAACGGCGCGGTTCAGGAGAGCGGGCCGACCGGGCGTCTCATCAAATCGCCGGTCAACGACTATACGCGCGATCTCGTCGCGGCGGCCGAGCCCAGGGTCCGCCCGACGCCACCGGCCCGCGAGAGTCCCGTTCCGCTGCTCGAGGTCACCGGCCTCACCGCGGGTTACGGGCGGATCCAGCGCGACGGCAAGCCGACTCTGCCGGTGCTTGAGGACATCAGCCTCCAGATCCGACGCGGGACGAGCCTCGGCGTCGTCGGCGAGTCGGGCTGCGGGAAGAGCACGCTTGCCCGCGTGATCGCCGGCCTGCAGCCGCTCGCCGCCGGCACGATCAACTTCGACGGCCAGCCTCTCGCGCCGACGGTCGGCGAGCGCAGCCGCGAGGATCTGCGCCGGGTTCAGATCGTGTTCCAGATGGCCGACACGGCGCTGAACCCGACGGGCACGGTCGCCGGTATTCTCGGCCGTCCGCTCACCTTCTATCGCGGCGACTCCGGCCCCGCGGTGCGGCGCCGCGTGCTCCAGCTGCTCGATCTCGTGCAACTGCCCGCGACGGTCGCCGATCGTCGCCCGACCGAATTGTCCGGCGGCCAGAAGCAGCGAGTGAACCTTGCCCGCGCACTCGCGGCGGAGCCCGACCTCATCCTGTGCGACGAGGTGACCTCGGCGCTCGATCCGGTGGTCGCGGCTGCCGTGATCGATCTATTGGCCGAGCTGCGCCGCGAGTTGGGTGTGTCCTACATGTTCATCAGCCACGATCTGAAGACGGTGCGCGCGCTCTGCGATGACGTGATGGTCCTCTATGCTGGGCGCAAAGTTGAAGCAGGCAGCCGCGACGCGCTGACGACACCGCCGCACCATCCGTATTTCACCCTGTTGATGAACTCCGTGCCGGAGCTTCAAACGGGCTGGCTCGATCAGGCAGGCGTGCCGACGACCACGTCCACCGGCTCCTCGCGCGTGCCGATCGGCCGCCGTGTCGGCTGTAGCTTTTACGAACGCTGCCCGCTGCGGATCGACGGAATTTGCGACCGCGAAACGCCGCCATTGCGGGACACCGTCAGCGGGACGCAGCTCGCCTGCCACCGGAGCGACGCCGAACTCGGAGCGGAAGCTGCCATGGCCGACGAGGCCCTACACAAGTAGCTTCGCTTCTGTAAGATCTTCCGAGCATTCACCCGGGGGCAACTGATTGATCGCGGTCCGCAGCAAGCTCCGCGCATCGTCCCTCATTCCAAGTCGCAGGCTGAGGCGCGATCGGCTCAGGGCGATGCGCAATGCCAGCATGGGAACCTGTTGTGCCGTCGCGAGAGAATGGGCATCGGCGAGCAGCGCCTGTGCCCGATCGGTCGCGGCCGGATCGGCCAGCAGCATTGTGTCTGCCAAAACCCGAAGGAGTTCGGGCATCCACATCCGAAGGCCAATGCGATCGAAGTTCCTGATTCTCCCCTCGATCCGTTCGACGGCTTCGTCCGGCCTGCCAAGCCTGACGAGTACCTCGGCGAGGGCGCACAGGTACACAGGAAAGTCCTCGGTCGTCGCAATGTCCTGCTGGCGCGCGAAGCCCTGCTCCATCCTTGCGAGGCCTGCCGCCGGATCATCCTTCATTCCGACGACCCAGCCGCTGAAGATCAGACCAGCCGCGCCATGTTCCGCCATGCCGTGCGCGGCCGTCAGGTCGATCAGCTCGGCCGAGCGCGCAAAGACCTCCTCGTAGTCCCGACGATAGACGCGATGCACCAGTGTTTGCCCCATCGCGTGCACGCGGCTTCCCAAGTGATCGAGACGCCGAGCCCAGGCCATGGCGTCCTGCTCCGCGCGCAAACCCTCCTCGAGGCGTCCCTGCATCCAGTAGACCTTGGATGACGCTCCGTGCGCGCAAACCCGGGCGTCGTGATTTCCATACAGCCCCGCCTGGTCCGTAAAATCGCCGCGGTCGTAAATCGCCAGCCCAGCCGACACGTGTTCAAAGAATTTGTCGAACGCGCCGTGATGCTGGTGGCTTCCCCAGCAGCAATGGTGCGCCTGTAGCAAGAGGCCGGGCTGCCCCAGCCCTGTCGCTATCTTGAGCAGTGTCGCGGAGCGCTTCAGGTTGTCTCGCCCGTCGGCGGATAGGCGCCACCAGCCCCAGTGGAGCGGGAAATGCGACGCATCCTGAGGCATCCGCAGCGCGATCTCGTGTGCCGACGTGTAGAGTTGGACGGTCTCCGCGGCGATCGGGCCTTTGAGGCCGATGAGCGCCGGACCAAGCAATGCACTCACTTGCAGACGAAGGTTCAGCAGCTGGGCGGTTTCCGGCAGTTTCTCCAACGCATCGAGGCCACGCCGCAGGAGTCGGGTCGCTTCGGTCAGTGCCGACCGGGACAGGCTGCGCCGCGCAGCCTCGATCCAGTACGGCGCGGCGTCTTCGGCAAAGCCGCCTTCTGTCAAATGGAAGGCGAGAACTTCGGGGTTTCGTGCGGCTGTTCCATCGCCGGCGCCCTCAAGGACGCGCGCGATCCGCGCATGCAACTCGCGGCGTCGCCCGCGCAGCAGGCTGGCATAGGCGCACTTCTGCACGAGCGCGTGGCTGAAGCTGAAAATATCCTCGCCGCTCCGCGTATGGCGTTCAAGGATCCCTGCTTCGACAAGTACAGATAGCGCTGCGTCGAGTTTCTTGCGCTCCATCGCGCAGACCTGCGCAAGGATGTCGTGGCGCACCGACCGGCCGATAACGGCGGCAATCTGAGCGACCTGCTTCGCCGGCCCTGCGCGATCGAGGCGCGCCGTAAGAAGCTCTTGCAGCGATTCTGGAATGGCGTGCGCCGGATCGTCGGGCGGCCGATCGTCGGCTTGCGTCGTCAGGCCTTCGAGGAGCAGGCGGCCGACCTCCTCGACGAACAGCGGTACGCCGTCAGTCTTCGCCAATACCTGATCGACAAGACTGTCCGTAAGCGGCCGTTCGCCGAGCAGATCTCGCATCATGCCGGCGACCGGTTCACGACCGATGCGTTCCAGAAATAGCGTGGTGACCTGCGGACCCTTCGCCCAGTTCACCGCGGCGGCATCGCGGCCGCTCAACAGCAACATGATCCGATGCCGGCCAACTTCATCGATTAACTGGCCAAGCCATTCTCGCGATGTGGGATCGAGCCAGTGCACATCCTCGA